>NZ_JBHMDN010000020.1:0-361792 GCF_042431195.1 Cohnella cellulosilytica | reverse complement strand
ATGTCATCAAACACCCATTGTAAAAATATTGAACAAATGATTAAAATTATAAATCTGGCTTTGTGATGGGTGTTGGATGTTAGCTTTTTTGCATGGCTAGTGCCGCTAATGGGCTAATTTTGGCAGAATCGACGGAATAACGGTGCGCCAGACCGCCGAGCGAATTGGATTGCGCATTGGCCCGTCGACCTGCAAAAAGGGGGAATTGGAATGGTGCCTCTCCCTTGATTTCTTCGAGTTCATGTGTGCGAATTGGTCAGTTACCGCAAAGAAGCCGAGAAACCCGGGGGAGTCCCGGAATTCTCGGCTTGCTTGTTCAATCCTTGTCCCAATGCGCGCGAAGCAGCGCTCCGCCTCGTTCGTTCATCCCTTGTCCAGATGCTTGCGAAGCAGGTCTCTGCCCCGTTTGAGCCGGGACTTGACCGTGTTCATCTTCACCTGGTTCATCTCCACGATCTCTTCCATCGACATGTCCAGCACGTACCGCTGATAGACCATGAGCCGATAAGCTTTCGGCAGCTTGTCGATAGCGGCGAGCAGATGCTCGGAGGTTTCCTTCAGAATGACCGCGTCTTCGGGCCGGCTCGCTTCCGCGACCTGATTTTCCCAGCCCTCGTGGTACATCATCGGATGATTCAGCGTAAGCTTCGTCTTCCTCTTGCGCAGCATGTCGATGCAGATGTTTTTCGTCGTCGTGAAAATAAGCGAGGAGACCGAACCCGCCGGATCGAGGCGTTCGAAGTTCAAATAAAGCTTCAGGAACGTTTCCTGCACGGCCTCTTCGGTGTCCGTCTTGCTTCGCAAAATTTTCCAGGCGAAGCTGAATATTTTATCCTTATAATGCTCGAATAATTGCTCATAGGAGACGACAGGCAAACCTCGACCGACTGCGGGCTGCATATCCATAGGCTTTGCACCTCTTTTCCGTAAATCTCGGTATCCTCTATTATAACATCCTAGAGCCTGCCTTTTCGATATTCACAGAAAATTCGCAAAACCTTTTTTTTCGATTATCTGCCCGGGAGAAACTTCTTGATCCAGTTGCCGAAGCCGGAAGGATTGCGGGTCTGTATGAGCACGACTCCTTCGCCGCGGAAACGGCAGACGAGACCTTCGCCGCTCGTGATGCTGGAGAACCAGCCTTTGGACGCCTTCTCGATCGAATAGTGCATGTAATCCGGCCAAGCGACGAGGTGGCCGTTGTCGATGATCCGTTCTTCCCCGGGCTCGATATTAACCGCATGGATCGATCCGTACGAGGCCAGGAACACCGTGCCCTTCCCGCTGATCTCGATAATGAAGAAGCCTTCTCCGGACAGCAGGCCGCGGCTCAGATTTTGCATTTTCGTATTGACCTGGATGCCGCTCGTTCCCGCCAGGAAGCCGTCCTTCTGCACCATCAGCCGGTAAGACCCGTCCAATTCGACGGCTTGAATGTCGCCGATGGACGATGGAGAGAGCAGCACCTCGCCCCCGCCTCGATTCGCCGACAGCTCCTGGAAGAAAAATTTCTCGCCGCTGAGCATCCGCCCAAGCCCGGCCATAACGCCTCCGTCCGCCGTCCCGCTGACATCGATATTGGGAGACATGGACACCATTGCCCCCGATTCGGCCTTTACGCTCTCCCCCGCCTCCAGTTGAACTTTAAGCATGGCGAAAGCACCCTGATAGAGCAAATCGTATTTCACGAAAAATCCCCCTGATAAATTAGAATCGGCGTCCCTTTGAGAGATCGTCCTTAAAGTCCCCGCCGTCGTCCCTGTCCGCTAATCCGTCTAACCTGCCGATCGCGTCTTTATAGATTCGCGTTATTTCTTGCACTTTGTCGAATTCGTCGTCGCCGGGTCCCAGGTTTTGATAGAACATTTTTTGGAGCAGCGTCTGATAGAGTTGAAGACGACTTTCGAGCCGCTGCCGCTCCTGGTCGACGATTTCCTTAAACGTATGCTGCTGCACCCAGCGGTCGATCTCGTCCCCCGCGCCGCGCTCCGGCTCCCGCTCGTTCTCCCGTCCCGAACGTTCCGAAGGGATTCGCTCATAGCGATCGCCCGAGACGTCGACGGAAGTCCGAAGCTGGGAGAGCAGAATGCGCTCCTTGGCCAGCATCACCTGGAAGGTCTTGTTCGCCAGCAAATCCGCAATGACCAGCCGGCACATCTCCGGGTTCCCCAGCAGACTGGCGTCGTATGGGTGCAGAATCCACTGCTCGCGCTCGTAGAACAGGTTGAATTCGAACCAGGCTCCTCCGTAATTAAACCGGATATTAATGGTCGAGGAATCCAAAATCTCAAACGTAAAATCCAAGAGCAGCGACTCCTCCCTGTTTTACTTCATCCCTCAATTCCATAATAAACGGAATAGTTAGGCAATACTAGTCCTACTAAATTCGACAAGCCTCGCCCTCCACCGCCCCTCCGGGAAAATACAGCTGACGCGTTAACCATGACTCCTATTGACTTCGAAATGACCTTGCAGCTTTGGCGAAATGGCGGCTTTGGGCGGGGAGATAGCAGGTTTCTTAGAACATCTTGGGC
This sequence comes from Cohnella cellulosilytica, assembly GCF_042431195.1. NCBI lineage: Bacteria > Bacillati > Bacillota > Bacilli > Caryophanales > Paenibacillaceae > Cohnella > Cohnella cellulosilytica. The sequence continues at coordinate 359,258 of NZ_JBHMDN010000020.1, read as the reverse complement.
GATATAGCGGCTTTTCGCGAGAGGATAGCAGGTTTCTTAGAACATCTCGGGCGATACGGCGGCTTTTGGCGAGGGGATAGCAGGTTTCTTAGAACATCTCGGGCGATATGGCGGCTTTGGGCGAGGGGATAGCAGGTTTCTTAGAACATCTCGAGCGATATAGCAGGCTTTTGATGAAGGGATAGCAGGTTTCTTAGAACATCTCGAGCGATATGGCGGCGTTTGGCGAGGGGATAGCAGGTTTCTTAGAACATCTCGGGCAGTATGGCGGCTTTTGGCGAGGGGATAGCAGGTTTCTTAGAACATCTCGAGCGAAATGGCGGCCTTTAGCGGGAGGATAGCAGGTTTCTTCGAGTATTGGCCTGTGCGAACGGGATACCGTCAGCTAGGCCAAGGAGCAATCGCTGAAAAGGCGCAACCCGCAGACTCGAATGGTTCCCATGTCTCGAATGGGGCCGTGTATCCCATGGTCCGTGTCTCGGATTGCGCCGCGGGTTGTGCCGCCGCTTGGCCGCGTTCGCTAATCAGCCGTGCCTAGCTGCGAGTCGCCGGTCTCTTCAAGATGCGAGCGCCATTGACCGGGAGTTCGAGCAGGCCGGAGACGCGCTCGTGTGTCTCTGCGTCCTCGTAGTCGGCCTGGTCCAGCCCGACCGCCGCCTCGCCGCCCGAGAAGTTCAGCAGGAAGACGTAGTCGACGGAGCCGTCGCTGCGCAGTTGGGCGGTGACGCCCGGCGCAAGCTCGCCGCCGAAGGCTCGGCGAACGCCCGCCTCGTGCGCAAGCTTGTCGTAGAAAGCCCGATAGAAGACGTCGTCCATAATCCGCGCCGCCAAATAATACGCCGCCCCGTCCCCGAGACGGTTAACGGTCAGCGCCGGGCGCCCCGCGTAGAAATCGCCGCCGTACACGGCGAGCGTCTCCGCCGTCTCGGCGTGGATAAGCTCGCACAGCTCGCGGGCCTCGAAGGTGCCCTCGATGCCGAGGGGATTGCTCCCCGCCATCACGACCGAATTGCGGTCGCCGTCGTGCAGCCCTTCGATCTCCTCGGCCCAGATGCCGACGGTCTGCCGCAGCGGCCCGGGAAATCCGCCCAGATGGCACAGGTCGTTCTCGTTCACGATGCCGCTCCAATAAGTCACCGCCGCGATGCCGCCGTCCCGGACGAACCGCTCGATCTTCCGTCCGGTCTCCTCCCGCAGCAGATAGGCCATCGGCACGAGCAGCAGCTTGTACGCGCCCAGATCGTCGCCCGAGCCGACGATATCGGTCGGCACGCCGAGTCCCCAGAGCGCCCGGTAATGCTGCATCACCGTCTTCTCGTAGTGAATGCCGCCATTGCGCGGGCCTTGCGCGTCGTTGACCGCCCAACGGTTGTCCCAGTCGAACAGGATCGCCGCTTCGGCCGGCACCGGCGTGCCCACGAGATCCGTCAGCCCAGCCAAAGTACGGCCCAGCTCGGCCACGTCCCCGAACACGCGCGTATGCTCGTGTCCGACATGGTCGACGACGGCGCCGTGAAACTTCTCGCTGGAGCCGCGGCTCTTGCGCCACTGGAAATACTGCACTGTGTCGGCGCCGTGCGCCACCGCCTGCAAGGAGGACAGACGATGCATGCCCGGGCGCTTCAGCTTGCTTACCGGCTGCCAGTTCGTCAGACTCGGCGTGCTCTCCATCAGCATGAACGGCTGCTTCTTCAATGAGCGGAACAGATCGTGGTTAAAGGCAAACCACGAAGCGACGCTCTCGTCCGAATCGGTCTCGTGCCAGGTCGGATAAGCGTCCCAGGAAATCACGTCAAGGTCGTCCGCGAACGCGCGATAGTCGAGATCGTAAAATAAGTCCATCATGTTCGTCGTGCAGGGCAGCTCCGGATTGGCGGCCTTAAGCGGCTTGATCTCATGCCTGTAAAAATCGAGCGTGCGGTCGGTCACGAAGCGACGCCAATCCAGGTTGTGGCCGTGCACCATCGTCTCTCCGTGCGGCGCGGGCGATTCGACCTGCGCCCAATCCGTGTACGTGTGGCTCCAGAAAGCGGCCCACCAGGCCAGATTCAGCGCTTCAAGCGTTCCGTACTTCGCCTTGAGCCAATCGCGGAACGCCTCCTGGCAATAGCCGCAATGGCATTCGCCGCCGTATTCGTTCGAAATATGCCAGCCCACGACGGCCGGGTGATGCCCATACCGCTCGGCCAGCTTCGCGTTCATCAGAGCCGTCTTCTCCCGGTACACCGGCGAAGAGTAACAGTGGTTGTGCCGCAGGCCGTGCAGATTGCGAACGCGGTTCGCGCCGACCCGCAGCACCTCCGGATATTTCTGCGACATCCACGTCGGCCTTGCGCCGCTCGGTGTCGCCAGCCAGGCGTAAATGCCGTTGTCCGCGAACGTGTCCAGCACGCGGTCGAGCCAGCCGAATTCGAAGCGGCCTTCCTCCGGCTCCAGCGCCGACCAGGCGAAGATGCCGACCGACATCACATTGCAGCCCGCCAGCTTCATCAGCCGAATATCTTCCTCGAGCACCTTCGGATCGTGAAGCCATTGATCCGGATTGTAATCCGCGCCGTGCATCATCGCCGGCAGCTTGGCGCTGATCGGAGGAAACTTCCCTGTACCGCCGTTTATCCCGTTGGAGCCGTTATTCGTTGTCATCCTCGCTCATCTCCCTGATTGTCTTCATAACCGGAATCCCGAAAGGCCGTCCGCTGCCTTGGCCGCTGCTCCGCGCAGTCTATTCGTGCGATCGGCTCAGGAACGCGTCGATCTGCGCCTGCAGCTCCTGCCCGACTTTCTCGATGCCCGCCGTCTTGAGCCGACCGATCAATTCCGCCTGGCCCCGATCCAGATCCTCGATCAGACCGTATTCCAGCGGAATCGCGTAACGCAGCATTACATTGCCGACATTGGCCACCTCGTTCTTCACGGCCGCATCGTTAAACACGAACGTCTCCAGCGGAAAATGAAAGATTTCCCCCAGCCATCTGTCGTGAATGGCAGCCGCTTCTTCCGGATAGGCGGCATCCGTCCGGTTCAGCGGCGAGTTCCATCCCCAATTGGAGAACCCCGTATAGCTGCCGGCATCCGGTCCGCTCCGCATCCGGTCATCGCCGATCGGCTCGTAATGCTTGCCGGCAATGCCGTACATCGTCAGATCGTGAATCTCCTTATCGTTCTGCAGCAGGTCGATCAGCATCAAGGAGCGCTCGACCTGCTTCGAAGCGGCGTGGATCGCCATTCCGTTCTGGGTGGAGATCGCCCCGATCTTCTTCTTGCCGGGCGTCAGGTCGGCAATCGAGCCTGCGAAATCCGGCCGTTCGCGGCGCATCTCGATGAGATTGATCGCCATCGTTCCCAGGTTATGCGCATACGATCCGGCTTTGCCCGCCAGCATGTCCTGCCACACGTCGGACTTGTTCGTGATGATATTTTTCGACCAGCCGTTGTGGTCGGCCAAATCCTTGTAATACGCGATCAGTTCGCGGAATTCCGGTGTGTCGTAGACGTTGAATACCCGTCCCTCCGGATCGTCCAGCCGGTAGGCGAACGGAATGCTGTAATCGACCAGATTCCATTCGTTCTGCTGCTCCAGCAAAATCTGGTCCAGTTCGTGCCACTTCCACCCGTCCGCCGGCTTGGCTCCGAAAGCGCTGAGCTCGCTCTCCCCGGCCCCGACCGTCTTCACATAGTCGGCGAACGTCTTCGGATCGTTCACCGGCTCGAGCTTGTATTTCTTGCGCAAGTCGTCGCGGATAATAACCGCTTTGTCGGTAATTTCCCGATTGTTGTTCGGAACCATATACAGCTTGCCGTCCACCTTCGCCTGCTCCCAGGCGATATCCGGCATCGTCTCCCAGGTTCGGGGAGCATAGCGGGCCAGCAGGTCGTCGGTCAGCTCCAGGAAGCCGCCCTTGATCGCCTGATCGTAGTAGAAGGCCCAGTTCGCGGTATACGCGATATCGAAATTTTCCTTGGCCGCGAATTTCAGCGGATATTTCTGCGACCAGTCCGACCAGTCAAGAAACTCGACTTCGACCGTCGTGTTGATTTTGTCCTTAAGCAAAGTATTGAGCCGCCCGAATACTTCCTCGTAATCCGCCGGTTTGCCTCCGATGAGCAGCATTTTCAGCCGTACTTCTCCGTCGGCGTCAGCGCCGGCCCCCGCCGATTCCGATCCCGAGCTTGCCGCCGTCTCTCGAACAGCCGCGCTTCCATTCGTTCCCCCGGAGCCGTATCCGCCGCCGCAGGCGCTCAGCAAGAGCGCCAAAGCGAGAATGACGGCCAGACCTCGCATACGCGATTTGTCCCCCATATTCTCCCTCCTTGGCGCGAGCGCTAGATTTTGTGCTTTTTCCTGTACTCGCCCGGCGTCATGCCCGTCGCTTGCTTGAATTGCCGGTTGAAATACAAAATATTTTTATAGCCGGCGCGGTCGGCGATTTCGTAGATTTTGAGCGTCGGGTCGGAGAGCAGCTCGCACACTCTGCGCATCTTCCGTTCATTCAAGTATTGACTGAAGTGAATGCCGGTCTCTTCGAGGAAGAGATAACCGAGATAGTTCGGCGTAAAGTCGAAATAGGCCGCCGTCTCCTTCAGCGTTACCTTCTGATCCAGCCGCTCCTCGATATAGCGCATGATCTCCTCGATCAGCTTGCGCTTCTGCCGCTGCTTCTTGGAATAGAGCAGCTCCGACAGCTCGAACAGCCGGCGGCGAAGCCAGGAGAGAATATCGTGGATCGTCTCGAACTGGAACAGCCGCACCGGCTGATGCGATTCCCATTTCAGCAGCTCGTACAAATCCTCGTTCATGGCGGCCAGTCCGGCATGAAGCCTTGAGGTGATTCGCACGATCAGATCGTACGCCTCGCTCTTCCCGGTCGGAGCCGAATCGTCGAACAGCTCGAGCAAGCGGTCGTCGATGGCGACAAGATCATATTGCATAATGGCTTCCAGCAGCCGGTCGACCGTATCGCCGAAGCTTGCCGCCTGCTTGCCGCGCGCCGACGTCTCCGAGACGCCGCGGATGAGCCGGTTTTTGCCGAGCAGCCATTTGGCGCTGAGCGCCGCCTGCGCCTGCCGGTAGGAGGCGAGCAGTTCCGCCTCGCTTTGCGCGAACGCGCCCGCGCCGACCGTGACCGTGTACGGCAGCCTCTCCCGCACTTCCCGGACCAGCTCCTCCAGCAGGCTTTCGCCGCGTTCCTCGGAAGCCGCCGTCAGCAGAACGTAGCGGCCGTGATGGCTCGTCAGCAGCATGCCGGCCTGCCGGTCGGCGACGAACCGTTTCAGGCATTCGGTCACCCGCGCGACCCGCTCCCGCTTCTCTTCCTCGGGATTGTCCTGCAAATTCAGCTCCAGATCATCGATCTCAATCATCGCGACGGATACGCCCGTTTCGCAGAGCGGAGCGAGCAGGCTCCGGACCAGCGGGCCGCCCTCGGCGCCGTTCAGCCAGCGCAGCAGCAGCTCCTCGTTGACGAGCGAGAGCGCCTGCAGCATGGAACGGCTCTGCTCCCGCTCCTGTTCGATCTTGTCGCACAGCGTTCCGAGCAGCTCGTACAGCTCGCGGTCCTCGACCGGCTTCAGAAGATACCCCGAAGCGGGGATCTCGATCGCCTCCTTGGCGTAGCCGAAATCCTCGTGACCGCTGATGAAGACGATTTTCACGTTCGGCTGCAGCTTCTTCGCCCTTCGCGCGAAATCGATGCCCGACAGGATCGGCATGCGGATGTCCGACAGGATCAGATCCGTCTGCTCCTGCTCCAATACTTTCAAAGCCATAAAACCGGTGTTCACCGCTCCCACGATCTGCAGCTCGAACGGACTGGCTGCGACTCTGCGCCGCATCCATTCCAGATCGACCGCTTCGTCGTCCACCAGCAAGATGCGAATGCTCATGGTCCTTCCATCCCCCAAGCAGGCGTGGCCCTCCAATTTAGCTTACCCGACAACTCTCGCGCACGGACATATCGCGAAACAACGATCCCTTATACTTTTGCAACTATTCCGGTTCCCCCGACGGCTCGCCGGATGCGGGGAGCACGATCAGCACCGTCGTTCCGGCGCCGCGGACAGAGCCGATTCGAACTCCATACTCCTTCCCGTACCTCAGCTTGATCCGCTCGTCCACGTTGCGCACGCCGTAGCCGCCTCCATGGCTTGTCCCCTGCATGATGGCCTTCACCTGCCCCGGCGACATGCCGACGCCGTCGTCGATCACCTTCAGCTCGATCCGGTCCCCGACCCGATGTCCGGTAATCCGAATCGCGATCGCGTCCCCGAACCAGGCGTGCTTGAAAATATTTTCGACAAACGGTTGAAAAATAAGCTTGATGACCTGCACGTTCCTAATCTCCGGATCGACATCGACGTGCACAGCAAATGCATCCGCGTATTTGACTCGCTGAATGTCCAGATAAGTCTGCACCTGCTCCAGCTCCTTCTCCAGCGCGATGAATACCTGCCCCTTGTTCAGCGTCAGCCTGTAGAAACGGGATAACCGCTGGATCATCTCGGTCGCCTTCCTCGTCTCCCCCAGGTTCGCCAGGCTGCTGATCGTCGACAGCGTGTTGAACAGAAAATGAGGATTGATCTGGGCCTGCAGCGCCTCCAGCTCCGCCTGCTTCTTCTGCATGCCCTCGACGTACACGCTGTCGATCAGTTCCTGGATGCTCGCGGCCATTACGTTGAAGGAATCCGCGATGCGCACGAATTCGTCGTTGCCGGAGAAGCGAATCCGCTTCCGGAAGTTGCCCTCCTCGAAGGAGCGGACGAGCGAGACGATACGCTTCATCTTCCGGCCGGACAGCCTGGCGACGACAAGACCGATCCCGGTCATCACGACAAAGCTCAGCAGGCAGACGGCGACGATCGCCTTGCGCAGCCGGCTGGCGTCCTTGGTCAGATAAGAGGACGGGACGAACGATTCGATCGCCAGCGAGGATTCGGGAATTTCCTCTCGCAGGCTCAAGTAGCCCGCGCCGCTCTGGACGGTCGTCCCCCGTTCGAACAGAACCGTATTCGCGGACGTATCGAGCAGCCGGAGCGCGATCCCTTCCTCCACCGGGAACGCGTCGAAGCTTCCGAGCAGATCCGGCAGCTTCGCGGTAATGCGTACGTACCCGATAACGGTCGAATAATCGCTGTAAGACACCAGCTTGCGGATATGCGATATATTTTCCAGCTCCGCGTCCGTATCGACCTGCAGCCAGTCGTTGTCCCTGCCCGTCTCCCGATATGATCGGAACCATTCGCTGTGCTCGATCTCGGCGAACTGAAGAATGTAATAATCGTCTCCGTCGATCGGCTTGGAAAGATCGTCGCCCAGCACGGAATTGAGTTCTTCGTTCGTCACGTACAGGATCAAGCGGATATCGTTGCCGTACAGCTGGAGCGGAGACTGGATTTGCGGCACAATCTCGTCCAGCATCGTCAAATAAATATTCAGCGGGTCGCCTCTCGTCTGCAGCGCGCGCTGAAACGGCAGGCTGCCGAACAGCGTGTCCGACATCCGCTGAATTTCGTCCATCTGATACTCCATATTGTCGCGCGCCTGCTCCATCGCCGTGCGAAGATTCGTCTCGGCCATCTCGGTCCGCGAATCGATCAGCATCGTGTAGGAGATGGAACCGATGACGATATCCGTCAGCAGCACGAGAATCAAGTAGGGAAGCATCGTCTTGTAAGTGAAAGGAATGTACCTCTGGATGCGTCCTTCCGCATAGGCCGAGCCCGAAGCCGTTAGCGCCATATTTTTAGACCTTCCCCTCGTTTGCAACGCTTTCATTTTAAGTCAAGCGGAAGCCGATGTGAATCCCCCTCGCCGATAAGCGCGCCATCCATTATTTTCTGAAGGAATTCCGGAATTGTAGGTTTCGTACTATGTTTCGTTGTTTCACATGATTAAATTTCCGCGGCTCCGCTCCCATAATTAAAAGCGAGGAAAGGGGAGCAGCCTATGCGACTACACAAATTTCTATTCGATGTGAAACGCTACCGAACGATCCTGCTGATGCTGGCCCCGGCCGTCGCGTTTTTCCTCCTGTTCGCGTACGTCCCGATGGCCGGCATCATTATCGCGTTTAAGCACTACGACTATGCGGGGGGGATTTTCGGCAGCGCCTGGAACGGACTGGCCAACTTCCGCTTCTTCTTCGAATCCGGCGATGCCTGGACGGTTACGAGGAATACGGCACTGTATAATGTCGCCTTCATTGCGGTGAACAACTTTCTGCAGATTTTCGCGGCGATTCTGCTGTTCGAGATCGGAGGCAAGTGGTTCAAAAAGCTGACGCAGTCGATCCTGTTCCTTCCCTATTTCATCTCCTGGGTCGTCGTCGGTGCCATCGCCTACAACCTGCTGAACTACGACATCGGCACCGTCAACGCGCTGCTGAGGGGACTCGGACTCGAGCCGATCGACATTTACAACACGCCCGCCTACTGGCCTTACATTCTCGTCGCCGTCTCCGCCTGGAAAACGCTCGGCTACGGGACGGTCATGTACTTGGCCGCGATCGCCGGCATCGATACCGAGATGTACGAGGCGGCCGAGATTGACGGAGCGAACATTTTCCAACGCATTGCGAAAATCACGCTGCCCAATCTGTATCCGACGTTGATCATTCTGGTGCTGCTGGCGGTCGGCAACATTTTCCGCGGGGATTTCGGCATGTTCTACAACATGGTCGGCAACAACGGGCTTCTGTTCTCGACGACCGACGTCATCGATACGTTCGTATTCCGGTCGCTCATTACGTCGAACGATATCGGCATGTCCGCAGCGGCGGGCGTATTCCAGTCCGTTCTCGGCTTCGCGACGATTATGACGGTCAACTACGCGGTTCGCAAATACGACCAAGACCGGGCTCTATTCTGATCTGGGGGTGACGACATGTACACATCTATTGAAAAGCCGAACCGGCAGCCCCTTCCGCATTCGCGGGGACGGAGAGCGATGGACCGGAAGCTGTTCGCGGCCATCGGTTACGCGTCGCTGACGGTGCTGGCGCTGCTCTGCGTCCTGCCCTTCCTTCTCGTCGTCTCCTCGTCCCTGACGGAAGAGAGCACGATTATCGTGGACGGGTATCCGTTTCTTCCGCTTGATTTCTCCGTTGAGGCATACGGCATTTTGTTCAAATACCCGACGCAGATGATCAAGGCGTATGTCGTGACGATCGGGGTAACGGCTGTCGGCACCTTGCTCGGCTTGTTCCTGACTTCGATGACGGCTTACGCCTTGTCCCGGAAGGACTTTAAATGGCGCAACCACTTCTCCTTCTTCTTTTTCTTCACGACGCTGTTCAGCGGGGGGCTCGTCCCTTGGTACCTGCTCATCGTCAACTATTTGCATATGAAAGATACGCCGCTTGCGCTCGTCATTCCGATGGTGCTCAATGTGTTCTACATCATTGTGATGAAGTCGTTCATGAGCGGCATTCCCGAAGCGATCGTGGAGTCGGCCAAAATCGACGGCGCGGGGGATTTTCTCATCTACGCCCGCCTGATTATCCCGCTGTCCAAGCCTGCGCTGGCGACCATCGGCTTGTTCCTTGCCCTGGCCTATTGGAACGACTGGTATAACGCCCTGCTGTTCGTCTCGAACGAAAACCTAATGCCGCTGCAGTATTATCTGTACAAAATGCTCGGCAACATGGACGGCATGCGCAAAGCGATGATGAGCGCCGGAGCCGTCGTCACGACGACGATCCCTTCCGAAAGCCTGAAGATGGCGATGACGGTCGTTGCGACCGGTCCGATTCTGCTCGCTTACCCGTTCGTTCAGAAGTATTTCGTGCAAGGTCTGACGATCGGCGCCGTAAAAGGATGAATCCGGGCAAGCCCGGTTTATCACCAATAAACCTTAGGGGGAAATTTCGCATGGCAACGAAAAAGAGCTTCCTGATTCTCTCCGTCATCCTGACGCTCGCCATCGTTCTGACCGCTTGCGGCGGCAGCAACAACAGCAATAGCGGCGGCAATGCTCCGGCTGCCGAAAGCTCGGCTCCGGCCGCGACTTCGGCGGAACCGTCCGCGGATACGGGAAGCGAAGGCGGCATCGATACCTCCGCCGAAGCGCATTTGAAAATGATCTTCATCGGCCCGAAGCCGATAGACTACGACAGCGTATTCGCCGAAATCAACAAGAAGCTTAAGGAAGAGATCAACGCCACGATCGAAGGCGAGTTTCTCGACTGGTCCGACTGGGCCCAGAAGTACCCGCTCAAGCTGGCGGCCAACGAAGATTTCGATCTGATCTACTCGGCGAACTGGGCCGGCTACAACGATCAGGCGCTGAAAGGCGGATTTCTGGAGCTGACGGAGGAGATGCTGGCCAAGTACATGCCGAGCACCTGGGAAGCGATGCCGAAGGTGAGCTGGGATCAGGCCAAGGTGAACGGCAAGCTGTACATGGTTCCCCAGAACCGGGGGGAATCGGTCGAGAAGCTGATTCTGTACCGCGAGGATCTGCGCAAGAAATACGACCTGCCGGCGATCGACAGCCCGGAAGCTTATGCGAACTATTTGAAGACGGTTGCCAAGAACGAGAAAGGCATGCTCCCGTTCACGCCGGAGACGGGCGACTGGAAATACCACAACCTGGACCGGGTGCTGCTGAAGCAGGAGAACGAATGGAATATGTTCGATCTGGATATGCCGTTCGCCTTTAAGCTGAACGATCCGCAAGGACAGATTTTTAACGTCTATGAGACACAGGAATTCAAAGATTTGGCTCTCTATTACAAGGACCTTGCCGACAACAACGCCTGGTCGAAGAACGCCCTGAACAGCAAAAACGACCATCAGCAGGACTTCAAGCAGGGCAAAACGGCTTCGATTACGCATAACAACGGCACTCTGGGAGCGCTGATGGCGCTGATGCGCCAGGAAAATTCGCCTTACGAGGTAGCTCTGGCCGACATTAACCCGGACAAAGCCAAATCGGTGGCCATCTCCACGCAGAACGGCACGTCCATCCATGCCACATCCAAAAACGCGGAGCGCGCGTTAATGTTCCTCGATCTGATGCAGAACGACAAGGAGCTGCACGATCTGATGATGTACGGCATCGAAGGCGTTCATTACGAGAAATCGGGCGAAGACAAGTATATCGCCACGGACAAAAATCCGAACTATACCGGCTTCTCCAACTGGAGCTTCAATTCCCCGCTCAATCGCGACAACGTGGACTTCCCGCAGGAAGCCTCCGATCTCGTGAAGAAATGGGAAGCGAAGGTGTATCATTATCCGCTGGAAACGTTCGTCTTCGACAACAGCAAGGTGAAGACGGAAATTTCCAACCTCGGCAACGTGATGCTCCGTTACGCCATTCCGCTTGAGTACGGAGTCGTCAAGGACGTCGACGGCGGCCTCGCAGAGCTGAACAAACAGTTGAAGGCCGCCGGTCTCGACAAGGTTCAGCAGGAGCTGCAAGCTCAAGTGGACGCCTTCCTGGCGGCTCAGAAGTAAAAGCGGGTCCGCCTATGCGGCAAGGCCGGCAGACCTCCCCGGACGGGGAACGGTTCGCCGGCCTTGCTTCTATATTCGGCGCGCTGGCGCGGCGCCCGTCCGGTTGCGCTAGTCCTCCATCATCTCGGCAATCGCTTCCGTTCTCTCGCTGCTGGCCGCCACGATCAGAAACACGATAACCAATCCGATCAACCCGTTCATCAGCATGCCGCTCATCCCCTTCGCAAGTGTCAGTGAGTCGAAAGTTATCGTTACTCCCAGTTTATCCGGAGGAGGGGAGGAATATGATGGCAGACAAGCAAAAACGCCGTTGAAATTCTTCACGCCTTATCGGCGCCTCGTCCAGGCAAATTCGATGAAGTTTCGCGCGAATACAATCGTCAAAGAAGAAAGCCGATCCCCCGCTTCGACGACTTGTCGCTATCCCCGCCATTCCGTTCACGCTATACCCGTTCTATCGCTTTTTCTCCCCTTTTACCAATATCCCTTCCGGTCAGTTCACGCTCTCTCCGCCTTCCACTATCTCTCCTTTTATCGATAAACGCTAAGAAGGCATAGGCCCAACCTGATTGAACGGGATACCGGCAAAAGAGGCAGAGAACGACAAACTCCGGCACCGGTTCTCTGCATCCGCAATCCACATTGATCATGCCAAGTCGCTCTGGTGGCCTGCATGCCCGATTCCTCGCCAAAGACGCCTTTGCGGCCCGCTTCAGAGCGACTGCAAAGGCGTCCTAAAAAAGTTCATCCGCGTATTCATCCAAGCCTGCCGCTCAGTCTCGGCGCTCCCCTGCCGTATCTCGGATAACGAGGATGCCGTGGATGTCGAGAGAAGATACGGTCGTCTCGAGCCGACCGTCCTGCCAGCGCCAGACCGGCGTCTCGCCCGTCGGCTCCCATGAGACAGACTGCGGCCGCTCGGCTACTGCCACGGACAGCCTGATCGGTCCGCTCGGCGGCACGGCCTCGGGAAAGCCGCGGCGGTTCGAGACCGGCATCTGCGCCAGGTTCAACAGGTGCACGCACAGCGTCCCGTCGGCGGCTCGGCGCAGCGCCAGATCGATGTAGGCCGGCGCATCGATCGTCACCGCCGGGTCCGGGAACAGCCGCTCGACCAGATCGCGGATGTACCGCCGCATGAAGGGATGATGGCTGTAGTAGTAGCGAGAGGCGATCGGCCCGTAGACGGCCGCAATCTGTCCCTGGCCGTAGCGGTGCAGCGTCGCTGCCGCTCCCTCCTTGCGAAGCTGTCGATGCTGCTCGGACACGCCGTCCGACCGCACATCGAGGTAGGCGCTGCGCTCCTGCTCGCCCTCGCCGTGGTAGCGGATCGACAGCACCTCGGCGCCTTGCGGCTCGATCGCCTGCCAGAGGCCGGGACAACCGATCTTGCCCGCGCCCGAGACGAGCTGGACCCGCAGCTGCTGCGGCTCGCCCAGCAGTTGGACGCCGAGCGCTTCGCCGAACAGCCGAGCGCAGCGCTCCCCGAGCAGCAGCAGACGACCGCCGTCCTCGACATAGCGCAGCACACGCCGGCGGAACGACTCGCTCAGCACCGGAGAATCCGGGATGACGAGCAGCGGATAGTCGTCCAGCCGCTCCATTAGCATGTACTCCGTCAGCACATCGACCGAGTAGTGCGACTCCAGCAGCGCATGCAGCGCGCCCTCCAACTCGACGAGAGGCGTATCCCACCAGGTGTACACCCGATCGGAGATGTCGAACTGGCTTTCGGCAGAGTGCAGCAGCGCGATCTGCGGTACAGACACGCTGCGATGCGAGAGCTGCTGGCGCTCCCGGCAATAGGCAGCGACTTCGGCGGCGGTGTCGACGATCTCCTCGGCGATATAACCGGAGCGGGTCGGCAGATAGTAGAGCATGTATCCACCGCCGTGCATCAGCACGACACCCGCCTCCTGCTTCAGTTGCGCCGCCGACTTCAGCAGCTCTTCCTGGCCGTCGGCGTTGTCGAAGCCCCATGACTGCAGCTCCCACGGCATGCCGACCTGGGACAGATAGCGAGCCTCTGTGCGGGCGCGATCGGCGGAGAGCATCGGGTCGAAATCGCCGGAGAGGTAGTCGACCGGGGCCGACACCGGCACCGGATTCATCGTCGAGAACGCCCAGTTGCTCGCCCGCTGAACGCCGGGCTTGCATTCGCCAAGCGTCGTCGTCCAGTGACGCAGATACGCCTCGAAGCGGGCGCGGTGGAAGCTCTTCCACGCACCCCAGCGGCTGTCGCTGCGATCGACAGGCGCGTCCGTCCAGCCTGTCTCGGCCGTCCACGCCGCCAACGCTTCCGGACCGTAGTCCAGCTTCGCTCCCCAACACTCGCCGTCGAGCCAGACGCTGTCAACGTCATAGCGATCGGCAATCTCCGCAAGCTGGGGGATGAGCAGTCCGTCGGCATAGCCGCCGAATAAACTGGTCGCCTCCGTATCCCGCCGACCGTCGGAATGCTTCACCGCCCACTCTGGCCGCTGCCGGACGGCGAGGTGATCGACGACGCCGGAGTAGTGCACTCCCAGTCCGATACCCAACTTATGCGTCTCCTCCCGCCAGATCGCCAGCGCATCGCGGACGATGCCCGGCGACGGTGTGCCGACAGCGGTCTCGTACCCGGCGTAGCCGGGATGGCCTTTGCAATCGTAGTGGACAAAATCGGGCCGGATGCGCCGCAGCAACTCGGCTACGGCACGCGGCTCAATATCGGCGCCCAGCGCATGGTCCTCCGCCACGGGATGCAGGTCGAAGTGCAGGCCAAAAAACGCATTCTTACGGTCAAACATCTCTCTTCACCTCATGTTCGATTGCGGTTATGGCCGCGACCAGAGCAGATTGCCCGCGCTGGCCGGGGCGTCGCCCTCATAAATGTAAATCTTGCCGTCGTCCTTGAGGATCAGATGTGCCGACGTGGGCCCGTTGGTGCCGCTCGACCAGACATAGCCCAGATTGTTGGAAGGGCCGGTACCTTGATAGACGACGAGATTGCCATCCGTCTGCATCATCGCAAAGTAATTCCCGATCGTGCCGGTGACACCGGATTGCCAGACCACACCGGTGTTGGACGCCGGGTTCGATCCGCTGTACAACACAAGATTGCCGTCGGTCTGCATCGTCAAACAATAGGTGCCCGAGGGCGAGGCGAGGAACTCACCGTCCTGCAGCATCTTCCCCGACGTCAGCGTGTCATGCGACGTCACTCCCTCGATGATGCCGCCATTAACGCTGACGCTGTATAGGCTCGGGCCCCAGCCGTCGGTCGGAGATCCGTCGCGAAAGCGCACATAGACGGTATTGGACGAGTTGCTCGTCAGATAGCTGCTCAAGTCCAGCGTGAGCGTCTGCCGATTGGTGGCGTCATGAATATCCGACGCGGCTTGCGCCACGACGTTCCAGACGCTCTCGTTGACAGAGGCTTCGACAACGTAGTTGTTAGCGATGTCGATCTCGAGCTCCAGCATCGTCTCGGCATCGTCGAGGTTGAACCGGTACACCCAGCTATGGGCTCCGTCCGCTACCCGATGATCGCCATCGGAGATGTAGCTGCCGTCGTCCGTATGGAGGAAGCCGCTCTCATCATGCGTGAAGCTCGCCAGGAAGCCGGCTTCGGTAATCTCCTCGAACACCGACTCGGCGTATTGCCGGTACAGATCGACCATCTCCCCCGGCGTGACGACGACGAAGCGAGCCGGCAGGTTGTCAATGTAGTCCGTCAGCAATTCGGTGTTGATGTACTGCGCACCAACGTTGAAGAACGCCGGTTCGGTGCCGCTATAATTAGAGATAGCGGTGCGGTCGAAGAAGGAATAGTTGATGAATATCGGCTTACCCATGTAGCGGAAATGCGTCTCGCGGTTATTCGCGACCGCAGGCCGTTCCGGATCGAGTCCGCCGTATCCGGCGAAGACGCCCTCCACGCTCGGGATCGGCGTATAAGCCGCAGCGTCGAACCGATCGTAATTCATCGTACGGAGCGTCCGCTGGCGCATATACGCCATGTAGTCGTCCGTCAGCTCAAAGTAATCGTCCTTGTACTGATCCGGCATCGGATACTTGATGTAGCCGACGCCGGTGACCGGTGTCACGTAGCTGTTGGAGCCCCGCTGCTCGTTGTAGTACGCCGTTGCAAGCGGATCGATCTCCGCCAGCAACGGCGTAAGTTCCCAGGCGATCGGATAATCCTCGCGATCAGCCAACGCGAACCAGGTCGGGAACTTCAAATGCGGGAACAGAAGCGTGTCTCCGTCCGTCTCGGTGAAGCTGATATACACTTTGGTCGGATCATACACAAGACTGCGCGTCGTCTCCGAGGCGGCGGGCCGCACCATCGGCAAACCGCTCGTCCAGCTCATATTGAAGCTTTCGCTAGTGACCAGGGCATACTTGCCTTTGACGTTCAGATAGCGGCCAAAGGCATCCTCATCCGTGCTGCCGCCCCAGGTTCCGATGATCGGCGCAACGCCGGGCGCCTGCTCGACAAGCGCATCGAGCTTGGCCTTCTCGCTCGTCGTCAAGCCGCTGTTTGCCTGCGGATCGCCCTTCAGATGGAAGGTAAAGATGTTGTTGGCGATGATGTAGTCGAACATGGCCAAGCTGTAGTTCGGATTAGCGGCCAGGATGTCGTCTCGCATGTAGGGAGCCAACTCGGTCAGCGCATAGTCATACGCCTCCTCCCACGAGTCCAGCCCGAGCGCGCCGCTGTCGGCGAGCACCGGCAGCGTGACGTCGTAGTCGTTCTCCAGCTTCAGAAGCTGCTCCTCCGTCAGCGCCACGGCGCCGTGGCGGGCGCTCAGCATCGCCGTTACGTTGAGGTTGGCGACGCGGGTATCCGACGGCAGGAAGCTCTTGTTCGGCTCGGCATTGACCGAGCTGCCGCCCGTATAATAGTTGAAGGTGCCGCTATTGCCAGCGCCCGTCGGGTCCAGCACATCCTCGTCATAGATCACCGCCCCGGCCAGCTCGTCGGCGAATGCCGCCACCAGCGCGTACGGATCGGTATACGGCAGCTTCGTATACCCGGTCAGCCGGTCAAACCAGAAGTCGCGCTCGACCATGACTGAGTTGGCGGAGAAACCCGGCTGCACGTCATAGAGATGAATGGGGTTCTTCAATACCCAGATGCGCGGCTCCTCCCGATTCACCAAACCTTGCAAAGACTGTATCATCATCAGATCGGTCAACTCGTAGGCGCTGTTCTCCATATCGATATAATGGATCGTCCGAGACGGCTCTTCCGCCGACCGGGGCAGCACCGCCGCCTCGGTGCTCGGCGCGGCCGCAAGCAGCAAGCATGTGCCCATTATGGCTAGCAGGCTGCCCTGCAGCCACGCGCCTCGGCACATCTTCAAGCCTGTCCGCCATACTGCCCAGCCTCCCGCAACAGGGCCCGGCCGGGACGGCGACCTGTCTCCATCGCTGTGCGACGCTGCACCGAATGCCGTTATCCTCCCCGTTCCATTCGCTGCGAGCCTCAACGCCCCATCCACTGCGGTCACACGATCCTCCGTTGCAGGGGCAATCCCCAGGGCTGCGCCTGCGGTCATCTCAACGTTGTCTACCCTTCTGCTGCTCATTCTCTGCTCCTCCTTCGTCATAGGGCGAATCGGTCATCAGATACTGGCTTGCCCAGGACGCTAGCCGATCGAGCAACGCTGCGCGCTATGATCCTTGAGGACCAAGCTGCAGCGCAATGACCGGGACATGCCGGCATGGCAGATCGTCGCCGGAGCCGTTCAGCTCCGGCAGCTTGATGATGCGGCGAGCACCATCTGCACAATAGTCGAGCGGGGAGCCTTCCCAGCCGAGCAGACGCGCCTCGGCTGCGCTCGGCAGCCCCTCCGCGCTCAATATCAGCTCCCGGCCGGGCCAGCGGAGGCAATGAACGTAGAGCGTGTCGCCTGACACGGTGTAACGGACAGCCTCGCCTTCGCCGTGCGTATGCCAGCGGCGTGTGCCGTAGATCGCCTCGCCGTTGACGCGCAGCCAGTCCCCAAGCTGCCGCAGGCGCTCCTCCATGATGACCGGGATACGGCCGTCTGCCGTCGGCCCGACGTTCAAGAGCAGATTGCCGCCTCTGCTGACCGTATCGACGATCAGATAAATCAGCTCCCGCTCGCTCAAGTAATCATGCAGCGTCTCGTTGCGGTTGTAGCCGAAGGAGGTGCCGATGCCGCGGTTCTCCTCCCACTTGCGATCCAGCTTGAGCGGCAGCGCCACCCCGTCCGGCCCATAGCCGACCTCGCCGTATTCGGTCGTGAAGTAGCCGCCGTGACGGCCGCGCGTCTCCTTGCCCCAACGGTCGTTGACGACGATCTCCCCGCCGACCGGAGAAGCGCTGTAGAGCCAGTCGAGGAACGTCCGGCTGTCCCACACCTCGCTGTGATGCTCCCATTCGCCGTCCATAAATAACACCGACGGCGAATAGGTCTCGACCAACTGCCGCATCTGCGGCACCATCTGCGTCCGCGCATAGGCGCCCGGATCGGCCAGATAAAGCGGGTTGTACCACTCCAACAGCGAATAATACGCGCCCATACGCAGCCCCTGCGCCCGAACCGCCCGATCCAACTCGCCGTATAGATCGCGGCCGGGACCGACGTCGACGCTGTTCCAGTTCCAGCGATGCGGACTCGGCCACAGACAATAGGCATCGTGATGCTTGGCGGTGAGGACGACATAACGCGCGCCCGCGTCGCGGAACAGCGACGCCCATGCGTTGGGATCGTACAGCTCCGCGCCGAAGCCGGCGACGAAGTCCTCATACCGCGTGCGGTCGCCGTATACTTGCTTGTGGAAAGCCTCGTATTGACTTCCCGGTCGGCGCACCGCGCTGCCGTACCACTCGGCATAAGCCTCGCCGGAAGTGTTCACGGTGTCGCGCTTCGGCCCCCAGGCCGGAACCGAGTAGAGGCCCCAGTGGATGAAGATGCCGAACTTCGCGTCGTCATACCACGCGGGCAGCGGCCGCTCGTCGATGCTGCGCCACGCTTCCCGCTCGTTCGTCGTTATCATGCTGTTCTCCCCGCTTTCTACTTGCCTTTGTACTGACGGTCATACGCCGATTGCGTCAGCTCTGCGAGCCGGTTGTAGCCGATCTTCTCCAGATTGGACAGGTAGGTGTCCCAATCCTTGTCGAGGTCGAGATTGCCGGTGACGAATTTGTCGACGCTCTCATCGAGGTATTTGATAACCGCATTGTTCAGCTCTTCCCACTCGGTTGCTTCCGCTTCCGGCATCATGAAGCTGCCCGGCATCTGCTGCTGCGACCCTTTGCCCGCATATTTGTCCTTCGTCTCGTCGTAAAGAATCTTCTCATGATTCCAAGTGCCCGGCGTCACTACCTGGGAATTGCGCCATTCGGAGGTCATGAACGAGTTCAGGCCGTTGCCCCAGGTAAAGTTATTCGGCTGCTCTCCGCTCTTGAGCACATTGTACTTGGCAGGCTGGCCGTCAAGTCCAACTTCCCCTTCCTTGGCCTTCACCCAGACGTCGCCTTCCTCGCCGTACAGATTGTAGTCTCCTTCGAGGTATAGCTGATAGATTGCGTCTGCGAACCGGAGCGCCAGCGCCGGATTTTTGGCTTCCTTGGTTATAACGAAATTGCCTGTGCCCATGCCGAACGCATATTGCTTGGCATATGCAATGCCTTCCGGTCCTTCAAGCGGCGGCAGCGCTACGAATTCCTCCTTGACCGCGTTGTCCTCGCTCCAGTCGACGAAGCCCATCGCACCGGAAGCGACAGCGCCCACGCGGTTCTCCTGCGGCGACAGTCCGGTCAGTACCTTTACCTTATTGTCATCCTGCAGCATGAACTCGGGATCGATCAGCCCTTCCGCATAGAGACGGTTCAAATAACGCAGCCCCTCGCGCCATTCCGGCTGGATCGCCGCCTGAACGACCCGATCGTCCTGGATCATCAGACGGTTGCCCGCTTCATTGTAGATGAACGCATTCATCAGGAAAAAGTCAATGCCGCCCTGCCACGATCCGCGCGTCAGCGGAATCTCGTCGGCCTTGTTGTTGCCGTTCGGATCCTTTTCCTTGAACGCCTTCAGTACCTGGTAAAACTCCTCGGTTGTCTGAGGCACCTCCAGTCCCAGTTCATCGAGCCATTGCTGATTGATCCACATCTTATGGCTGTACGTACAGTGGTAGCACTCATTGATTGACGGCAAACCGTAAATGTTGCCGTCCGGAGCCGTGATCGCGCTCTCGATGATCGGATCGTAAGCCAGTACTTTTTGGGTGGCGGAGCCGTATTTCTCAATCAACTCATTAAGCGGCAGAAACAGCCCCTGTGAGCCATAGGCAATCTGCTGGGCGTTGCCGATGCCCCAGGAGAGGATAACGTCCGGCATGTCCGTCTGGCTGGCCAGCATCAGGTTCAGCTTGTCGCGGTAGTCCTCCATATTGGCCCGGACCCACTCGATCTTGATATTGGTCTTCTCCTCGAAGTATTTGGTGAACCAGTTGTCCTCCAGATTGCCGATCCAGCTTGGCGGGCTCGCCCAGACGCGCAGCGTCTCCGTCTCCTTGACAATCGGGAAGGTGCCCGGCTCGGTCAGATTGGCGGCTGTGCCGACTACCGAGTTCTCGCCTTTCTCGTCAGACGAGCTGCTTTTCGTATTGTTGTTGCTGCATGCAGACATAAGCAGGGTGCCGACCAGCAGCAACGCGATGGTGATGCGGGAACTTTTTCTCATGTGTATACCCCTCCAAAAATGATAAGTCGTCTTGCAGTATCGCTCTCTAATCATTCGTTTCATGCAAAATCGTTCGATTCTCCTTATTACGCGATTGCGCGCCTACGCGAACTATGCGCCCCGACTCACCTCCTTCAAGCGTCCACTTCCATCAGGCATGCTATCCCTTGATCGATCCGATCATAATGCCCCGCACGAAGTACCGCTGCACGAGAGGATAGAGCAGGATGACCGGCAGGCTGGAGACAACGATGAGCGCGTATTTCAATTGCTCGCGCAGATGGGCGCGTTCAGCCATCGCATTGGTATCGACATTGGCCATCAGACTCGGATCGACCTGGTTCTGGATGAGGATGGCGCGCAAGATCATCTGCAGCGGCATCTTGTCATTGGAATTGAGGTAGATGAGCGCGCTTTGGATGTTGTTCCAATAGCCAATCGCATAGAACAAACCGTTTACTGCCAGGATCGCCCCCGACAGCGGCAGCGCGATCCGCAGCAGAAAGGCAAAATCGCTGCATCCATCCAGCTTGGCCGCCTCCAGCAGCTCGCGTGGAATACTGCTCTGGAAGAAGGTGCGGGTGATGATCAAATTATAAACGGCGAGCGCCGACGGCAGAATGACGGCCATCCGGCTGTCGTACAGGCCAAGCTGATTCACCAGCAAATAGGTCGGGATCAGCCCCCCGCTGAAGAACATCGTGAAGGTGAACAGCATCATGAGCGGCTTCCCGGCCCTAAAGTCCGGGCGTGACAGCGGATAGGCAGCCAGTACAGTAAGCGCGAGGCTGATCAGCGTGCCAATGACGGTATAATAGAGCGTGTTGGCGAAGCCGAGCCAGATGCCGCCGTAGCCGAAAACCGCCTTGTAGCCCGAGACGCTGACATCGACCGGCCATAGCCACACCTTGCCCGCTATGACCGCCGAAGGCGCGCTGAAGGAAGCGCTGACGATATACAGAATCGGGAACAGCGTGACGCACAGTGTAACCAGCAGCAGCGCGTCGACCACCGTCATGAATCTCCGATCGCCTCTTGTGTCCAGAAATTTCATATTCGGTACCTCCTACCAGAGACTGGATTGACTATACTTGCGAGCCAGACGATTCGCCATCATCAGCAGTGCCAGATTGATCAGCGTGTTAAACAGACCGATCGCGGCAGCGTACGAGTAGTTGGGCAACGATGACGCCATCCCCATCTTGTACACATAGGTCGAGATGACCTCGGACCGTTCGAGATTGAGCGGGTTCTGCATAAGGAAGATCTTATCGAAGAAGCCCAGATTCATTACCTGTCCGACCGCCAAAATGAAGGTGATGACGACTGTCGGCATAATGCCCGGCAGATCGATGTGCAGCATCCGGCGGAACCTCGACGCCCCGTCGACGACGGCGGCCTCGTACAGCTCCTGATCGATCCCGGCAAGCGCGGCGATGTAGATGATTGCATTGAAGCCTGCGCCCTGCCAGATGTTCGACCATGTGTAGATCGTGCTAAACCATTCAGGCTTGGTCATGAACATGACAGGGTCTCCCCCGAGCATACGGATCAGGTTGTTGACGATGCCATAGTCCTGTACCGACAGGAACTGGATGAGCATGCCGACGACCACCGTCACCGAGATGAAATACGGGGCGAAGGTCGACATCTGCACCCAGCGCCGGAACCGGGCGCGGCTTGTATTGTTGAGCAGCAGCGCCAGCAGGACGAACAGAGGAAAGCCTGCCAGCAGCGTATAAAAGCAAACCTCGAAGGTATTTAGAACGATCTGCATCGCGTCGTAGCTGTTGAAGAATTTCTTGAAATACTTCAGTCCCGCCCATGCGCTGCCTGTGATGCCATCGACGGCGCGGAAGTCCTTGAAGGCGATCTGCACGCCGTACATCGGCACGTACATGAAGAGGAGAAGCCACGTTAACGGCGGCAGGATCATCAAATATAGCTGGTAGTTGACACGGGCTTCCTTGCTCCAGCCGCCCGCCCGGCGTCGTTGCGGCGTTTTCTCCGGCACTTGTGCTTGTGCTCGTTTTGTGAACATGGGCAAAACTCCTTTGCTGAGTGTAACCGTTTGCAGCTAATGGGACTGTTTGAACGTTAGCACGGAAAAGGCGCTGCGGGAAAGTGGAATATCGCCGGATAGACGTGACATAAGACGGTTTGGCGAAGTGGAATATGCGGCGCCATACGGAATCTGCAGCAGGGACGCACAGTTTGCAAATTCCGCATGGCGCAAACAAAAAAACGGCCCCTCTGCCGAACGCTGCGGTCAGCGCTGGCGAGAGAGGCCTGTGAACAATGGCTTAGTGCTTATCGGCGCTTATCGGCGCTGCTACCGGTCGGCAGCTGCTGGCGATAGACGCTTGGACTGACCCCATAGTATCGCTTGAACGCCTTATAGAACGTGTTGGGAGCCGCATATCCGCACAGCCTGGAAATGTCCTGTACCGGCACCTCGGGGTCGCCCAGCAAGGTGCGAGCTTCGTCCATGCGCAGCCGCTCCAGATGCTGAGTGAAGCTCTCGCCGAGCTGCTCCTTGAACAATTGCGAGACGTATTTCTCCTTGATGCCAAGTTCCTCCGCAAGGCGTGACAGCGACAGATCGTCCTCGCGGTAACGAGCCGCCATGAGCGTGACAATCTTCTCTCTCCAATGGTCCTTCTGTCCGCTCTGACGCGAGCGAGCCAGCTCGGTCAATTCCAGGAACAACGCTGTTCCCTGCTCCAGCAAGGCTGCAGCCGATCGATGCTCGACCATCGTCTCCAACTGTCGCTCCAGCCGGGATACCGTCTCTTCATCGGTCTCGATCCCCTTAAGCAGCTTCACTGCCGTTCCCTTCATCTGATAAGCGAGCTGCGTCGTCATCGTCGGCAACAACCGGACTGCCTCCGTGTTTCTCTGACACAGCTCATCCAGGATCGCCTGCACCTCGGCGGTATCTCCGGCCTTCACCAGATGGATCAGACGTGTCTCCATATCGGTAGGGTAATAAAAGTCCTGACGCTCCTGACGCAAATCCGCATAATAGACGACACCCCCATCTGCCGCCTGCTCCAGCGCCTCCAACGCCTCGTCGAACGAATTTCGGATGCGGATCAGCCGATCGCAGGCATTCCCGACGCCAAGCGCCAGTTCCAGGCCGATCGCCTCCTCCAGCCGCGCGGAGATGACTGCGCCTGCCGCCTCGAGTCGGTCGTGAAAGGTCGCCGTCTGTTCCGGCGTCAGACCGATCAGCAGCACCGTCCGCCGCTCGTCGAGCGGATAGATCCGCATGCTGTAGGGCAGCTCCGCCGCGCCGAGCTCCTGGAGCAGCACCCGCGCCAGCTCGAGCTGACGGATCGTATCAGCCGTCAGCGGCTGCTCCGGCTCGAAGCTGCGCACCTCGGCGGCCACCGCATGGAACACCTCGCCAGCGAGATCGAGTCCCATATGGGCGCGAACCATCTCGACCTCGCTGTCCTTGGCGAAACCGCCACGCAGCAGTCGCTCCAGAAAGGTCGCCCGCGCTGCTTCGGCCTGGCGGTCAAGATCGCGTCGCAACGCTTCCCGGTTAGCGAGCAGATCGCCAATCGTACCGTCCAGATAACGCCAGGCCGAGACGGAGCGATCCGGAACGGCCGCTTGCTCGCCGAAGCCGGCGACCAGCTTGCGCATAATGCGGTGTACAGGACGGCTGCTGCGATACGAGAGGATGACGGCGATCGCCAGCCCGACGAACAAGGTGAGCAGCATTGTCGAGACATATAGATTGCGCACGGGGGCCAGTTGATCAGAGATGACCGATTGGGGGACCGTCACCATAAAGGTCCATCCGCTAACGCCCGAACGGGCATACAGATCCAACAGCCGCGCGCCGCCCTTCACTCGCTCCGTGTAGCCTCTATCCGCTACCGTCGGCGCCCCCTGCTCGCTGCGCACCTCTTCGCTTCCGAACCCGGTAACGACTGTGCCGTCCGCGGCTACGACCTGAACCGCACTCTGATCTGAATCGGCAGCCCCCGTAAGCAACGCCGCCAGTTCATGAGCGTCAAGCAGCACCAACACTGCCCCTTTGTACGTGTTTAGTGCGCCGATCGGTACGGATTGGACGTAAGAGACGACGCGATAATCCTGTCCACCGAGGATCAGACTCGACTCCGGGAAGTAGGCGGCGTACTGATAATCGCGCAGCAGGCGTTCCCGCCAGTCGTCATAGGTCAAGTCTCCGATCCGGATCACCTTGCCATAGAAGTCCTCCGCACTGGCCGTCGTGTGCACCGAGGAGATGAACGTCCCCTTGTCGAGGTAGATGACGACCTCGCGGATTAGCCGATTGCTGAGCTTATACGTCGCCAGACTCTCCGAGATTTCCTTAATCGTGTAGTAATCTTCACCGCTGTACGGCAGCTTGGCGCTGATCAGCCGGCTGAGCCGGGCATCGAGGGCGATCTGGGTGCCAATGCTGCGCACCTCGTTGAGCCGTACGTCCAGCAGCGTCATGCTCTGCTCCAGCCGGCTGATGCCGGATTCGATGACGTCCCTCTTCTCTTTGTCGAATGAACGACTATACACGTAGCCGCCAATACAGGAGGTGACGATCAGGAGGATAAGGTATTGGATAATAAATTGCAGGAATACGCCGCGTATGCCAGGCACCGCTTTGCCATTCATAGCTCCGTGTCCCCCCCTAGTTCTCTTGATGACAATATGCCCGGTTCCCCTTCCATGTAAACACTTACATTTATGCCGAACTTAATCCGCGCTGCTTTGGCGCACTCAGTAGACCCTTACTCTATCATGGAATCGAGCATTTCCCTAGTGGATATTGGACGGTTAAACATGATTCATGCCGGATACACAGGCGAACCATAATAACTTCCCCCTATCGCCCCTGCAGCTTCGCCACACAAGTCTATTTCACTCCGTCAACCGGAAATTTTATAGTTTCTAAGCTATAAGCAAAAACGCCTTCGGCGTCCTTGGGACGAAGAAAGCGTTTTGTCGGAAACGATTCGGATAAGAACAGCGGAATTTATACTTTCTGGCCTTAATCGAGCAAGCTGCTGACGGCGGCAGGCTCCGGAATGGCCGCTTGCGGCGACGAGCCGGCTGCGGGCTGCAGACCGAGGCGCTGGCCCATCTGCTTGTTGATCTCCTGCAGGCGGGACGTCTGCTCCGTCGCGGAGGCGATAATCGTCCGGTTGGATTCCTCGCACCGGTTGATCGCCGAAGTCAGATCGTTCATCGCCTGATTGATCTGCTCCATAGACATCGACGACTTCGTCATCGCCTGGGTCGTCTTCTGCGTCGTCTCGTTAAGCATGCGGGCGTTCTCCGCGAATTGCTTGCCGAGCATATCGTTCGTCGCGTTCACGGCGTCGATAACCTTCATCTGATCCTCGAGCGCGGTCGCGATCATCGCGGACACGGTAATCAGATGCTGCGTCTTGTCGATCGTCGCGTCGACGGAATCGATCAGCTTGTCGTTGTTGTCGTTGATGATGTCCGAGCCGGCGATCGCCTGCTGGTACAGCATGATCATCTCGGTCAGCGCCTGGATGCGCGTTACGACCTTGCGCAGACCTTTCTCGAGCTGCGGCTTGCGGCTTTCGTTCTCCGGCTTGGCCAGCTCCTGCTCGAACAGCGCCTGCAGCTGGTTGCCCAGCTCGATGCGCTGCTGGACGTTGTACATTTCCTGAATGCACATCTGCTTCAGGTTGCGCATGTGCACGACGTTCTCTTCCAAGGTGTCCTTGCCGTTGCGCAGCGCGGAGATGATCGCCTGAACGTTCGTCCGCACCGACTGGTATTTCATAATGTAGTTCTTCATCGGCGTCTTGCGGAGAATGCGTTGGAAAACGGTCAGATCCTTCGACCGGTTCAGGTCGTCGACCTCATTGCGAAGCTTCATGATGTTCCCGGCGATCTCCGAACGTTTGCCGCTGAGCAGGTCGTTGAGAGGACGCTCCAGCAAGGTCAGGTTGGCCCCGGCTTTCTCCATCGTCTTCTGGCCCATGCGGCCGACTTCGTCCATCAAGGAATCGAGCTGGGCGGCATCCGCCGCCGAAATGCGTTGAATCGTAGCTTGCGCTTCTTGCTGGACCCTTGCGGCGTCCGAATCTTTAAGCAAAATAGCTGGCGTACTCATGCATAAGTCCTCCCATCGAATATTGAGGTTGTCCCAAGCGGACCAATTGAACTCGCGCCGCTAGTTGCCGGCCCCGTAGCGCTGATGAATGAGCTCGGCCTTGTTTTTCAACTCCATAAGGTCCTTCTGCTCGATGAAGCTCGTATAGGTCGTAATCTGGTTGTCGATGTCCCGAATGCTGTTGAGAAGCAGCCTGCGGTTCTGCCGCTTCGCTTCTCCGCTCAGATGCAGGAAAGGCGTGATCGCCCCGTTCAGGTCCTTAAGCACGAGCCGCTGAATTTTGTGATTGATGTCCCCGTTGTTAAAAGCGACCAACTGCGGAATGACGCGGTTCAGGCGAACAAGAAGAGACAGAGTGCGCTGCACGATCTCGTTGTCGAGATTATCCTTCTTCCCTTCGAGCAGCACCATATCCTCGATCGTACCGATATATTCGAGGATGGAATCCCACTCCGGCCCGAGCTCGGGAGCCTTCGACTCCGGAGCGGCCTGCCGCGGCGCCGCGGACGCCGAGCCTGCCGGCGCTCCCTGCGCGCCCGGAGGATTGCCCCCGAACGATTGGGCCGACGGAATCCGCCGGGACGGCTGCGGGCTGTCTATCGACGCTGCAGCCGCGGCGTTCGCCGCGTCCCTCTCGGCGGCCAGCCTGGCCACTTTGAGCTCGGCGTTGCGAATCACCGAAGCGAGCATCGTTCCCAGAATCGGAAATACGAGCGCGATCGCGTCATGAAGGAAAAAAGTCGAAATATAGCCTGCCGCATAACCGATAATAATGGACGCTAGTCCCCATTTCGAACGAAGCAAGTCCGTTGCCTCCTGTCTATCCAACCGAATCCGACTGGCGTAAACGGTTAACTCTTGACTTTAGTTTATGGCTTTCGGCAGCGCTCGTCAATTTTTTATCGCAAGCCGGCGATCCGCCTTATTTCATCAGGACGGGAAGCTCGATATAGCTGGCTTTGACGCCGAATTGCGGCTCCGGCCGTTCTATGGCTTCTCCGAGAATCGCCTTGACCGCCAAATACGGCATATTCACGCCGCTCAGGCACGTGATGTACAGCCCGCCCGACATGCGCGGGTTGATCTCGAGCAGCTTCGGGATACCTTCGTTATACTTCACCTGAATGTTGTACGCGAACGAAATCCGGCAGCGCTCCGCTACCCGCGAAGCGATCTCCAGCAGCTCCGGCCTGTTCTCCAGCAGGTAGATCCGTCCCGACGACTTGCGGCGGGGAATAGCGGCGATCAGGCGGCCGTCCGCGTCCGCCAAACAATCGATGCTGACCTCCTCGTCGGGCAGCAGCTCCATCACCATCAGCCTCGGGAACCGTTCCGCCGCCGCCAGCGTTCGATACGCCTCCTCGAAAGGAATCGTCGCGCTCACCCAGCCGTACAGCGCCTTCAGCTTGTCCTGTTCGCTGCGCTCGTTGTCGATTATCCGGAAGCCCATGCCGCCTTCCGCGTTCGTCGGCTTGAAGCATACGCGATGGCCGCCGGACCTCAGCTTCTCGTACGCCGCTGCGAACTGCTCCGCCGTCTCGGCGACCTCGTATGCCGGAAGCGGCACGACGCCGGTTCCGGCCAGGCTTTCGTAGAAGCGGTCCTTCTCCATCAGACGTTCCAGCAGCTCGATATCGCGGCAGACCATCACCTTCGTGCCGATCTCGTCGAAGCGGCCAACCTCCTTCGCGATCTCCAACATATGCAGCCGGGGAATGAAGACGTCGATACGGTTGCGGCGGCAGAAATCCAGCGCGTAATCGACATACTCGGCTCCGTAAAGCTCCGGCTCCGGTTCCGCATGATCGCAGGCCTGCAAGGAAAGATGGCCCGGATCGGGATGCGTCCCGTAAAAGGTAAAGCTTCTGCCGTCCGGATTGTCGCGAATCATGTTGATATAGTGATACACCGTGGAAAACCAGCGGTTGAAATAAATGTTCGTCATCCCGTATGCCTCGCTTCCCGGCGGCATTTCGCCGCGGCGTCCAAAATCTCTTCCGATGCCCCGATTCCGGAGCGGCGGGCAAAGCCGATGCTTCCCCCGTTCTCGCCTCCGTACATCCGGAACAGCTCGCCGTGCGCCGGCGCCATCGCCGCGTCCGCGATCCGCAGCATGCTCTCGTCCAGCAGGCTGTCTCCGGCCGCGAATACGAACGATGCGCCCGCCAGCTCCTTCACGTAGCGGACGGCCGCGCCCTTGCTGACCGGATCGGGAACGAGGTACATCTTGCGGCCCTGCAGCGAGCAGTTCCAGCCGAGACCGGCCAGCTCGCCCGTCAGCTCCTCCATCCAGCCGTCCGGAACGCCGTCCCTGTCCACGACGACGGCGTAGAACAGCCCGTCGCAATAACGCTCCTTAAGCACCCAGCGCGGATCCGCCAGCCGGTCGAACAGCGCCTTCGCTTCTTCGCCCGGAGCCGCCGTCAAGCGCACGGCCTCCCGGATCATGCCGTCCCACCCCGCATCCGTCCGGCCGTCGACCAACACCCGGCCTCCGTTGCTGACGATCGCGTAGCGGACGCGGATTCCGTCCGTCAGTCCGTGTATTCTCTCGTACTGCTCGTAAATCCGGGTCGTCGTCGGCACGAAGTCGAGCTCAAGGCTCAGCTCGCGAAGCCGCGAATAGGCGGCGCGGGTCATGAAGCTCAAGTCCTCGCCTTCGTACTTCTCGACGGGAACGAGCTCGCTTTCCCCGACGGGCCCCATCGAGCGGCGGGAATAGATCAGCGTCTGATCCAAATCGCAGGCGAAGATCAAGCGGAGTCCCCCTTCAGCGGCCTGATGATCCCGCAGCAGGAATAGGTCAGCTCCGGGTACTCCTCGACGGGAACGCCGCGATCCGCCGCCAGCAGCAAAATCGGGGCGAGGTTCGGGTTGGCCGCGTCGTCCACGAGAATTTTCCACGGGACCCGGCGCAGCAGCACGCGGGTCGTCTCCCCGACCCCGGGCTTCACCAGGTTGACGTCGTCGATGCCATAGTCCCGCTGAATGGCCCGAATGTCCCGTTCCCCCTGCCAGGTGACGGGATCGCCGGTCTCGGCCAGCAGCCGTCCGGCTTTCTCCCTCGCCGCTTCCCGAACCGCTTCGAATTGCGCTTCGATCGTATCGACGTATTCGTTGGACAGATCGTCCTCCTCCAGCTCGCGGTAATATTTCGCCCCGTGATAATCCTCCGGACCGATCAGATCGCCGCGCAGCACCGTGCGGCTGACCAGACCCGATACGGTCGAATTCAGGCAGGCGCTCGGAATGAGGAAGTCCTCCCGCGTGCCGAACGTCGCCGAGCAGCAGCCGGGATCGGCCAGTACGGCGAGATCGTCGCTCAGCCGCACGCCGTAACGATCGTGGAAGCTCCCGCAGGCTTCGATCAGCACTTTGCGAATCGCGCCCTTGCCCGTCCAGCCGTCGACGAACTGAATGTTCCCCTCCGGATGGCGGCGCAGCATATATTTCAGGGCGTTCTCGTCGATTCCTTTGCCCCGGATGATCGAAATGCTGTAATGAGGAACGTCGAGCCCGTGATAGGTGTGGAGATAACGCTTGATCAGCACGCCGATCGGCGTCCCCGCCCGCGCCAGAGAGGCCAGCACGACCCCGGCTCCGCGCTTGGCGACGATCTGCTCCGCCACGACGGCGACCGCTTCCGCCACCTTGCCCGCGGTCGCGAGCAGCGTCTGCCGATACAGCCCGATGTAGTCGTCCGACGGCCGGTACTCGATCGGCAGCATCTCCGAATAATGCGTTCCGGACTGAATCGCCTCTTCCCGGTCCTCCGTGCCGCGCTCCAGCTCGACGCCGCTTAAATCCTTCAACAAAAAGACGACGTCCCCCGGCTTGTAGCTCCCGATCGGGGACGGGTCGGCGACCTGTCCTTCGTGTACGGACAGAAGCTGCTTCATGTCTCTTCCCTCCGATCTTCTGATGCGCCGAAGAAGACCAGATGGACAACGGGCACGCCCAGGCTGGACAAAACCCGCTCGAAGGCGGCGCCTCTCTTCGGCTCGTATTCCCGTTCGACGAAGACGAACGCTTCGTCGTATTGGCCCGCTTCGACGTTGTAGATGAAGTTGGCCACCTCTTCCCCGTCCACCGAATCATAGCGATAGGCGGAGGTTACCGCGTAGCCCTCTCTCCGCAGCGGATGGATCGGGCTTCTCGTCGTCGATTGGCTGTAGACTCCGTCTCCCATCCGCTCGGCGATCCTCATCGGAACGTACATGAACTCGCCCGTTCCGAGACACAGCGCCCGACGCCCTGTTCTGTGCGCCTCCAGATCATCCGCGGCCCTGGCAACGGAGCGGTCCAGCGCCTCCCCGTCGGCCGCGCTCATGCCGAATCTGCCGGTATGCAGCAGATAGGAGCCCAGCTGCGGCGAACGCAATCTGTCTTCCGGCGAACCCCCGGCGTGCTCGAACAGCGCGGAAAGATCGTGCCGGAGCATGCGGACATCCGGCTGCGCCGCGGAATCGGCCTTCTCTTTCGTCTCTGCCTCCAGCGGACTTCCTGTTACCGCGATCGTCCCTTCGATCAGCGCCAGGCTGCGAATACGAACGTCCAGCTCGCGCTCCAGCTCCGCATAACGCGCGCGATCCGCGCCGGATCGCCAATCGAGCAGGCTGGCCACCGCGAACTCGCGATGTCCGAAAGCCGCGTGCAGCTCGCGAATGATGTTGAGCGCCGTCTTGCCTGTCGTCATCTCGTCGTCGACGAGCACAATGCGTGCGGCATCCCGGAACACGGACGCATCGCGAACGTAGCACCGATGGGCGACGGCGTGCGAATGCTCCTCTTCGAACCGGATCGGCGGGACCAAGCCTTCGATCTCCTCGCGTGTCGTATGCACGAACGCGACGTTGCCCTCGAAGACGTCGAACAGACTGTGCCCCAGCGCGGTCGCCGTCTCCGCGAAGCCGATGAACAGCGTCGGCTCGTCGATGCGGATTTTGCGGGCCATCAGCTCCCGATATCCCGCGTCCGCCCGCTCCCTGCTCCCGAGCATGTCCCGCAAGCGTTCCGCATCAAGCGGCGAAGGCAGCCCCAGCGCATCCTGCGCGTACAGGCAGCCGAGCATCGCCCCCGCCCCCAATGAAGCCGAAGGAACGACGGGAATATGCTTGCCGAGCAGCTTGCTGACGAACAGAAAACCGCGTTTCTTGTTGATCCGCGCCGCCATTTCGAACAATTGGTCAAGCTCGAGTCCGTACGGATTGGACGTAACGCTTACCTCGACCTCCAATCCGTCGACAATGCTATACAAGCGCTCCTGCCGGTTTGAGATCGGCGAGCAGGCTGGTGAAGTTATGTTTTTCATGCAGCACCCCGAAAATCTTTGATCGGTTCATAATGCGGTTGGACCAGTTCAAATGCGGCTTGATCTCGTTCATCTTGTTGGCGTATTCGCTCTTCATGACGCCGCAATCGCCCCGGCTATTAGCGATAATGCTCGCGGCGTCGCAATATTCCTCGTGCGTGACGACGTACAGCGCCTGCACCGGCTGCAGATGGGACGGATGAATGATTGTTTTGCCGATAATGCCGTTCTCCTTGTCGTACGCCACCTCGCGAATGAGGCCGTCCTCGGACCGGTCCAGATAGGACATGCGCAAGCGAAGTCCGTCCTTGCCCATCGCCTCCTGGAACGGTGTCATTCTTAGCTGCGGCTTCAGGACGCGGTCGCTCCGGAAATACTCCCAGACCGGCCCGGAAATGACGAAGCCGTCTTCCTGCCGTCCGAACACATTGATAATGTCCGTCACGCAATCCCGGATGACGCCGATATCGTAGATCGTCATATCGGGATTGCGCCGCAATCCGAAAATGCTCGAGAAGTCGGTCGCTCCGATTCGCACGTTCAGCACGTACGACCGGTATCGCTTCAGCAAAGCCTGAATCTCGAGCAGCGCGGACGATCGGCTCTCGCGGTAGATCACTTCCGCCGTCTCCAGAATCGGCATGCCGTACAGCGTCGGCACGTCCGGACCCGCGCTGCCGTTGTAAGCCTCCAGGAGGCGGAAGAAGGCCTCGCCCTGAACGGGCGAGAACTTCGGAAAAACGAAGCCCGTCAACAAGATCAAACGCTCCTCCAGCCGAGACAGCAGCCGGCTCAACTGCTCCTCGGAACGGACGCGCACGAAGATCAACGGCAGCGCCGAAGGCTTGATCAAACCCTCTTCCATGAAACGGTGAAGCTTGTTCAACGTCTCGTACAGATTGCCCTCGGCGTAGTCGACCTGGCTGTCCGCTACCGCGTCCTCCAGATCGATGACCAGGGATACGAGCCCTTTGATTTTGCCGCTGACGATGTCCTCGGCGATTCGCCCCCGAATCGCGGGCATATACAGCGCGGCGCCTACCGCATATGCCAATGTTTCCTTGTCGTCGATATTGCTGAACTCCTTCGGGGGATGAAGAAACAAATCCTCTTCCTGCTCGGGGGTCAGATAGTCGAAATAACGCAAAGACCTCACCCTCCTTCAAACCTATAAACCTTGTAAATACTTCCATATGCATTTTCAAAAAATATCCCCCACGCGTGCATGAGGGATATTTCGAAGGGTATGCGACTGCAATCGTTCGATTAGGACTTGGCGGAAGATTTGGATGCTTCGGCTTTTTTCCTGAGCGAACTGACAATCATCGTACCTACGAAAATCGCGATCAGGATAGGGAAGAACACGGCATGCGGCAGCTCGAACCCGAAAGCTCCGGCGATCATCTTCCCGCCGATGACAACAATCAGAATAAACGCGGCCTTCTCCAATTCCGGGAATTTCTCGATCAGCTTCAGGAACACCTGCGCCACGCCGCGCATCATCAGCACGCCGAGAATACCGCCCAGGAACAGCACCCACACTTCTTCGCTGACTCCGAACGCGGCCAGCACGCTGTCGATACTGAAGGCGATGTCCATCATTTCGACGGCCAGCACCGTGCGCCAGAAGCCCATTCCTTTGTTCTCGACCTCGTGCTCGTCCTCTTCGGCCTTCTTGCCGATGTACGGAATAAGCGGCACGCCCCCGACGCGGGCAAGCTTGAATTCCAGATCGAACAAGTTGCTGAGCGCGATCCAGAGCAAATATAAACCTCCGGCGACCTTGATCCAGGTAATCTTGACCAAATATGTCCCGATACCGATCGCCAGGAAACGGAAGACGTACGCGCCGATAATCCCGTAGAACAGCGCCTTCTTCTGCTGCTCCTTCGGCAGATGGCGAACCATAACCGCAAGAACGAGCGCGTTGTCCGCCGACAACAAGCCTTCGAGAACGATCAGCGTGCCGATAATTCCCCAGGTCGATGGTTTCGACAGCACTTCGCCGATATGCTGCCAGTCGAAGAAACTCGCGAAGTTGTCAATAAAGCTTTGTATAAAATCCATGGTGGCCCCCCTGCCGATTCAAGCTCCAAATCGATGAATTATTTGCTTCCCCTTGTCCAGCGCAAACCCCAATTAAACGCGACATCCAATTTCTGCTGATCGTCGAAAAATTGCACGAGCCGCTCGACGCTGAATGTCTGATCGTTCACGTTGCGAATCATGGCGATGGCGCACAAACGTTTGTTGCTGTTGTACTCGTCCATTCGAACGACGATGTCCGGACCTCCGGGGTACTTCACCGTAACGACCCCGTCCGCCTGCGACCAGTTCGCCACGCCCGAATAGATGAAGGCGAAAATGACGATCCGCTCGATCTCCGCGACCTTGGCCCCGTTGATCCGCAGGTTCTCCCCACCCTCGAGCGCGCCCGTCCGGTCGTCTCCGTCAAGCGATACGTAAGGCGGCCGCTGGTAATCTCCAAAGGCGTTGCCGAGCGCTTGAACGCCGCCCTTCGTGCCGTCCTTCAATTCGAAGAGGCAGCCGAGGTCGAGGTCGATGCCGGACGCCGCCTTGAAGAAGCCGCCTCCCGACTTCTTGCGATTCCAGTTCAGATTAACGAGAATT
This sequence comes from Cohnella cellulosilytica, assembly GCF_042431195.1. Classification (NCBI taxonomy): domain Bacteria; kingdom Bacillati; phylum Bacillota; class Bacilli; order Caryophanales; family Paenibacillaceae; genus Cohnella; species Cohnella cellulosilytica. The sequence continues at coordinate 325,030 of NZ_JBHMDN010000020.1, read as the reverse complement.
TCGCCCAACGTCCCCGATTTTTTCTCCAGGTTGATGACGTCGCCCTTCTTCTTCAGCTCGATCTTGTCCAGCCGAATCGACGGAGCCGCCGGCGGCGAAGACGGGGGAGAGGCTTGTCCGACCGACGGTTGTGCCGGCTCGGGCTTCGGCTCTGGTTTCGGTGCGGGTTCCGCTGCGGGAGCGGCTTGCGGCTCCTCGCGAACGACTACGCCAAAGCTGCCGCACAGGGCGGCGAGGCCCCCGGAGTACCCGGAGCCAACCGCGTTGAACTTCCATTCCCCGTTGTATCTATATAATTCTCCCACAACGATCGCCGTTTCGACGGGAAATTGATTGCCGAGGTCATACCGCAGCAGCTCGCTGCCCGTCGCTTCGTCGATAATCCGCAAATAGGCGTCCTTAACGAGCGAGAAATTCTGCTTGCGGGCATCTCCTTCGTAGATCGTCAGCGTAAACGGAATCCGCTCCAGTTCTTGCGGAACGTTGGGCAGGTCGATGCTCACCTGCTCCTGGTCCGAGTAACCGCCGAAGCTCATCTTCTCCTGCCCGAGTATGCGAATCGAGCCTCCGGCTCCCACAGGATTCGAGTAGAAGATCAGATCCTGGTCCGAACGCACCTTGCCGCTCGCCTGCAGCGTGAATACCGAGAAATCCAAATCTACGCCGGCGCCGGTTCCCCAGCCCATTCCGACGACAACGCGCGTAATCGGCGTGTTCTTCGTAATATCCGCTTTCTGGCCTTTAATGATTGTCAGAGACATGCGCTGCGAATCCTCCGTTAAGTGATGTTACTTGGCGTCCAGTCCGTAGTTGTTCGCGAGTGCGGCCAAACCTCCGGAGAAGCCCGATCCCACCGCCTGGAACTTCCACTCCCCGTCGTGGCGGTACAGCTCGCAGACGACAACCGCCGTCTCGATCGAGAAGTCCTCGCCCAGATCGTAGCGAAGAATCTCGCTGCCCGTCTGCTCGTCCACCAGCCGAACGAACGCGTTCGAAACCTGTCCGAAATTTTGATGACGGCGCTCGGACTCGTGAATCGTGACGGTAATGCCGATGCGATAGATGTGCTGCGGGATTTTATCGAAGTCGAGCTTGATCTGCTCGTCGTCTCCATCGCCTTGGCCGTCGCGATTATCGCCGGTATGGACGACGGCCCCGGAATAAGCGTTCAGATTGTTGTAAAAGACGAAATCCTCGATGCCGTTCGCTTTGCCGTTGGCATGCAGCAGGAATGCCGAAGCGTCCAAGTCGAAGTCGTCTCCGCCGGTATACTTGTTCGTATCCCAGCCCAGTCCGATAATGGCCTTCTTCAGTCCCGGGTTCGTCTTCGTCAGATCGATTCTTTGTCCTTTGGATAAGCTGATCGTCATCCGTAATCCCTCCTGATCCTATACTTGTACTCCGAAGTCCCGGCACAGACCGGCCAAGCCGTCGCGATATCCGCTTCCCACGGCGCTGAATTTCCATTCGCCGCTATGCCGATACAGCTCCGCTACGACAACCGCTGTCTCGATCGAGAAGTCTTCCCCGAGATCGTAGCGGATCAATTCCTCGTTCGTCGCTTCGTTCACGACACGGGCGAAGGAATTGGCCACCTGGCCGAAGTTCTGGTTGCGTCCCGCGGCGTCATGGATCGTAATGCAGAAGGCGACTTTCTGCACGTCCGCCGGCACCTGCCCCAGTTCGATGACGAGCGATTCGTCGTCCCCGTCGCCCTCGCCGGTCTGATTGTCTCCCGACAGCAGGATCGAGCCGTTCGGGTTGCTCTTGTTGTTGTAGAAAATAAAGTCGCTGTCCGAGCTGACCTTGCCCGCCGCGTTCAGGCAGAATGCCGAAGCGTCGAGGTCGAACGCGCTGCCGCCGTCGTATTTGTTCGTATCCCAGCCCAGCCCGATTTTGACCTTGGACAACCCCGGATTGGATTTCGTCAAGTCGACTTTCTGACCTTTGGACAAATTCACCGCCATGATCGGCCTACCTCCTCGTCAATTGGAAAGGGACCGCAATCCGATTGAACAGCGGTCCCGCAAACCGGGGTACTACGGTCTTACATCAGTCCGAAGTCTTTCACCAGGCCGGCCAATCCGTCCTTGTAGCCGCTGCCGACCGCGTTGAATTTCCATTCCCCGCCATGACGGTAGAGCTCGCCTACGACAACCGCCGTCTCGACCGAGAAGTCTTCGCCCAGGTCGTAACGAATCAGCTCCGCGCCCGTATCTTCGTTCACGATGCGGACGAACGCGTTCGTCACTTGTCCGAAGTTCTGGCCTCTTTCGTTCGCTTCGTGGATCGTGATGCAGAACGATACTTTTTCCACTTCCGCGGGAACGGTCGCCAGATTGACTTTGATTTGCTCGTCGTCTCCGTCGCCTTCGCCCGTCAGGTTGTCGCCCGTATGCTCGATCGCTCCGTTCGTGCTCTTCAGATTGTTATAGAAGATGAAATCTTTCTCGGAAGAGGCTTTGCCCGCGCCGTTGAGCAGGAACGCGGAAGCGTCGAGGTCGAAGTCCTTGCCGCCGTCGTATTTGTTCGTATCCCAGCCGAGGCCGATGAGAACTTTCGTAAGACCCGGGTTCGTTTTCGTCAAGTCGATTTTTTGACCTTTGGATAAGCTGATAGACATGTGCGTTTCCCTCTTTTCTTGAATTTGAATGTTTTATTGATATTCTTTGGCCAGCAGATCGACATGCGGGGCGAGCGAGCCTTCGCCGATCGCGTTAAACTTCCATTCCCCGTCGTGCCGGTAGATTTCACCGACGATCAGCGCCGTCTTGCCACCGTAATTGTCGGTCAGGTTAAACCGGATAAGCTCCTGCTCGTTCGTCTGATTCAACACGCGGATGTAGGCTGCGGAGACCATGCCGAAATCCTGCTTGCGCTTGACGGCATCGTAAATATTCACTACGAACAAAATTTTGTGCACGTGAGCGGGAACGCGCGCCAGATCAACGGCAATCTGCTCGTCGTCGCCGTCGCCCTCTCCCGTCAGATTGTCTCCGGAATGAACGACCGACCCGTCCAGGCTCTTCAAATTGTAGAAGCATACGAGGTGCTTGTCCCGAAGCTTGCCATTCTCGTCGAGCAGCAGCGCGGAAGCGTCGCAATCGATGTCCACTTTCTTGGAACCGAAGAACCCCTTCTTCTCGACCGGATCCCACCCGAGACCTACCGTAAGTTTGCTCAGTCCGGTATTTCCCTTCGTAAGATCCACTTTCTGTCCTTTTACAAGCGAAATCGTCATGTCCAGCAGGATCTCCCTTCAAACTCTTTTCGGCTAGCGCCGTAGCGGAATCGGATTCTAGCAATCTCTCATCCCGTAACTACCTACATTTACGATGCTCCGACAAAAAGGTTTCAACCTTGTCTATTATAATAGAAATTTCGACGCGTTTCGAGAATCCGATCTTAAAATTCACGTAAATTCTGGAAGCTCGGCAGCGCATGCAACCTTTTGCATACGCCCCCCCGTCTAATGAATATCGAACCAAACAAGCATAAACGGCTTACGCCGTCCTTGGGATCGGCGGGATAACGTTTATGTCGGAGGTGATTCAGATATGTATGCGAATTTTATACTTTCTGAATCACCAAGCAAAAACGCCTGCGGCGTCCTTAGGACGGCGAACGCGTTTTTGTCGGAGACGATACGGACAAGGATAAGGGTGAAACTTATAAATTCTGGCGTGTAATATAATCATCTTAGAAAAGGAAAATCCCCAGCGACTATCGAAGAAAGAAGCACCTGACGAAGAGCTTCAATCTAACCACCCACCACAGGAGGTTGAAGTCGCATGGGGAAATCCCAACATATTCAAGGCTTAAAGGGAACAAAGTTCAGTCAACAACTGCGAGGTGTTAACCTGGAGCAGGTCCTCATCGTTTCGATCGATGCAGCCAAGCTCCACCAAAAAGCGCTCATATGCAATTATTTCGGCGACGTGATTGAAAAACCCTTCTTTTTTTCGGTGAGTCAATCAGGAATGAAATTCCTCTATGACACAATCGAAAAGGCAATTCGAGATACTGGGGCCGTTCGCTTGTTTCTTGGCATTGAAGCAACCGGACACTACTACGAGGACATCGTCAGACAGATGGCCGTGCATGGGTATCACGTTCAAATTCTCAACGCCTACACGACGTCTGAAGAGCGTGCCAGCGCTCTTAGTTGGTGCAAGACCGATGATCTCGATCTTGTCGCCATCGCCCACGCCATTCGGAACAACAAGGCAACAGAGTCTCGCTTGACGGAAGGCCTGCAACGACAACTGCGCGTCCTAACTCGTGCAAAGCGCTCGGAAATTCGTAAGCGCTCCTCCCTTCGTATGGAGATCCGAACCATCTTGGATATCGTCTGGCGCGAGTATCAGGGATACGCCGAACATCAGAACGAAAGGGCCAAGAAAATTAAAGTGTTTAGCGACTTGTGGGGGAAAGCCTCTCTCTTCTTCATGGAGCATTACCCACATCCCGCTCTCGTTCTACAGCTTGGTGAGAATGGGCTACGGAAGCTCTCCATTCAGCACAACTTGAAGCTGCGCACGACCGCAATCCGCAAGTTGCTTCATGTTGCAAAGGAATCCCTTGCTTCAGACGCGCAGACGCTCCGTCCCGAGCTCATGGTGCTGCGCATGAAGCTACAGGACCTCCGCGCCTTCGATACCAAAATTATTACGCTGGAGCAGGAGATAGAAAACCTGTTGCTTCAGACCGACGGGCGCTTATTCCTTACCGTTCCTGGCCTCGGCGTATCCTTGGCAGCGGAACTCTACGCGGAGATCGGTAATAGCTTGGATTATCAGCATGCCGGGCAGCTCATCAAAAAGGCCGGCACGAATCCGATCGTCAAGCAGTCAGGCGGCGGCGCAGGGTCTTATCGCAAAATCTCAAAGCAAGGCAATACCCACTTGCGCTACGTTACTTATCTTGCTGGCCGGAGTCTCTGCTTGCACAATGAGGACCTGAAGCCGTTCTACGAGCGTCTCAAGAGCCGAGGAAAGCATGAGCGCGCTTCATTTGTAGCAATGGGCAACAAGATGCTTAAGATCGCTTTTGCCATGCTGCGTGATAAGCAGCCGTTCCATTCCTCCAAGGCATCTTGCCGGCTCATACAGGAAGTCAACAAGAAACTTAACTTTAATTGCATGGTCACAACTAAAGCTGCCTAAGTGCAATGAAAAATGATGAAATCGGTATGTCTGGGGCCGAGGGAAGATCGGATCAAATTCTGGAGGCTCAGACCTCGTACTAAAGCGTTATCCACCTCGTCCTGTCAATGCGAATTGTACGTTAGACTCTACAATCTGCACTCAGCCAGATTGCATACAGGATTGAAACGAGGCTATTTTCTTCAGGTTCGAGACATACCGCTTTCGTCCACCGCTTTTCGTCAGTAGGTAACCATATTTTGTAAAAATATCTGGTTGGGTGTGTTTGGGTTGCTCTAAAGTCGGAAAAAAATAGTTGACATAGTACGCTGTAGCGTAGAAAAAAACCACCCCGGCGTTCTCCGCGGGATGGCTGATGCGTTAAAGCACGCGACGCGCCGTTACATAGGCTTTCGTCCAGTAGCTCGTGTTCATGCTGGAGAGAGTCACTCCCTGGCTGGTGCTGGCGTGGAGCATTTTGCCGTCTCCGGCGTAGATGGCGACATGGCTGATTCCGCCGCCCCCCGTTTTGAAGAACAACAGATCTCCGACGCTCAAATTCGCTTTATCGACTTTATCGCCTACGGAGGCTTGAGCCGACGAAGTCCGCGGCAGCGACACCCCCGCTTGATCGAATACGTACTGCACGTACGAGGAGCAATCAAAGGAGGAAGTCTTTCCCGCCGACGAGCCGAATTTATAAGGCGTTCCGATGTAGTCTTTGCCGAATTCGATCAAGTTTAACGATTGTTCCGTGGCCGCGCTGGCCTGAGCCGAAGTTCCGATCATCGTCCCGAACAGTCCCGTAACCGCCAAGCCGCATGCCAACCACAATTTTATCGCAAGTTTGCTTTTCCTCATATTGCCGTAAATCCTCCCGGGCTTCTCTGGTTGATGCCAACCATCGTTGTCGGGATTAACTATAACATATCCGTTTTCGCCGATATTTTTCCAAAGAGAGAACAATTGCCGCTGTTAAAGGCATTTTAAGCTTTTCTTAAAAAACGGTTAGAAAACGTTAATTTTTGTTGCATCTCCGCTCTATTCGGGTAATAGATGGTTTGGACTTCTCCGAATCCGGTCTTCCTCCGCTAAACCTTCAGCTCCGTATGCCGAATTTCCGACGTCTCGATCTGGATCGTGGCATGCTGGATTTTGAACTTCTCCTCGATCGTCCGAATGGCCTGCTGCAAAACGCTCTGCTGATCCGCTTCGTCCCGAACGAGCAGATGGCAGCTCAACGAATCCAGCCCCGAAGTAATCGTCCAAATATGCAGATCGTGGACGTCGAGCACGTCGCGGATGCCGGTTAACGCCGACTTGACCGCGCTCTGATCGATCGTCGCCGGAGTTCCTTCCATCAGAATATGGACGGTGTGCTTGATGACGCTCCAGGCGCTGCGCAGGATAAGCAGCGAGACGAGCACGCTGATGATCGGGTCGGCGACGTACCAACCGAAGAGAAGCATCACGATCCCGGCGACGATGGCGCCGACGGAGCCCAGCGCGTCTCCCAGCACATGCAGGTAGGCGCTTCTCAGGTTGAGGTTGTTTTTGACGTCGCCTTTGCGCATGAGCGCCAGCGCGCTGAGCAGGTTGGCAACGAGCCCGACGGAGGCGATCAGCAGCATCGACAGGCTCGACACCTCCGGCGGCGCGAAGAAGCGCCGATAGGCCTCCCACATAATGAACCCTGCGATGACGAACAAGGTGACCCCGTTAAACAGCGCAGCCAAAATTTCGAAGCGATAGAAGCCGTACGTCTTGTTCGGAGACGCCGGTCGGGCCGCGAACCAGAATGCGACCAGGCTGAGCGCCAACGCGCTGGCGTCGCTCAGCATATGACCGGAATCCGAGAGCAGCGCAAGGCTGTTCGTAACGAGTCCGCCGACGAATTCCAGCACCATGATGCCGGCCGTAATGAACAGCGCAATCATCAAGCCTTTTTTGTTCCCGTCGCGATTGCCGTCAAAATGGTGATGATGACCGCCGATACCGTGATGATGGTGATGACCGTGCCCATGGTCGTGGTTATGATCGTGGTGATGGCCATGGGCGTGTTGGACGTCGTCGTGATTAGGGTCGTGATCGTGTCGATAGTCGTCATTGTGTACGAGTTGGCGTTCATCGTCGTGATCGTGTCGATGGGCGTCGTTGTCGGCGTGTTGGTGGTGGTCATCGTCGTGATTAGGGTCGTGTTCGCAAGTCTGGTCGTGACAGTTTTTATGCAAATGTTCGCTTTCATGATGGAAATCCGTTTTGGACATAAAGCATCCCTCAATTCATAACATATGAATACTTGATCATATATTATGATGTTCTACATCTCTCCAATTGTCAATAGGTTTTCCGGCTGGCAGCACATTTACTCCGACGCTATCTTCAATAACGCAAAGAAGCTGCCCGTAAGTTTTACAACCAAGGACAGCCTGATGGCTGTGAAACGGATTAATGTACGGAAAAACGTAACGCAGAGCTCGCCCCCGACATGGTTTCTTATTTTTTTCTACCAGCAGTCAGCGATCGGATAATGAATTGCCCGGCAAGAACGGTTAAAATCATCTGCGTCTCAGGTATCCCAAGCATTTTTATGAAAAAGGGTTGATCGACCCCGTACCACTCCATCCATTTTGTCCTTGGAACAAATGTAATAATAACCAATCCTACACACGGGACAATCGTCCAATTGACTCCAATCCCCCCTTTTAAAACCTTCATCATTTTATCCCATTCCATAAGGACGCCGAATAAAAAAGCCAAAACGCTCATTATAAGCAATTTGTTATTGCTTGTTACTAAATAATTTTTTGTCATTAAATATAAAATTGCCAACATGCCCACAACTACGAACGATGCCGATCCTATCTTTCTAATCATGCGACATCCTCCTTGTATCATCATTCGACTTCGTCAATCATACCAAATTCCACCAATTAAAAGCGCGACGCCTTTGAATACGCAAAAAAAACGCAAGCGCGAGGATCCCCCCGACGCTTGCGTTTTATAACCGTATCTTTCAAATAGCAACCGGAACTTTGAATGCAGTGCCTATGTCCGGGCAATCGACGTCCGCTCCCGCAATCGTGCAGATTAAGAAGCCAGCTTGGAGCCGTCGATGTCTTGCGTGCCGACCGACTCGAACCATCCTTTTATCGTATTGAAATCGTCGGAGAAGGCCAGCGCAAGAATGAGCAGAATGCGGGCGTGCTGAGCATTGAGGCTGTCGCCGGCGATAATGCCTTCGCTGCCGCCATACATCGTGCCCGAGCCCGTGCGGGTTGTCGTGACGAAGATAACGCCTTTCCCGATCGCTTCCTTACGCGCTTCGCTCATCAAGGACGAAATGCCGCCCGCGCCGGTACCGGCGGTAACGATCCCTTTGGCTCCGTCGGCTACAAGACCGCGGATCGCGCCGCCGCTCGTTTCCTGTCCGTTGTAGGCGATACCTACGATCGGCAAATCCTTCTTCGCGATTTTCTTCAGATCGAACGGCGTTTTCCAATCTTCTTTGCCCGCCTTCAGCGCCCGAGCCGGAGCGCGGTAGATGCGGATTTCCTTTTCGTCGATATAACCGAGAGCGCCCATGATCGGAGTTTCGAAGGTGTCCAAGCGATGCGCATTCGTCTTCGTTACATCGCGAACGGCATGAATCATATCGTTGAGCATCAGGACCGTTCCGAACCAGGTCGTCTTCCCGCTGCCCGCCAGTTTGATCGCGTTATACAGGTTGGCCGGAGCGTCCGTTCCGATTACGTCCCAAGGCCGCATGGCTCCCGTAATGACGACAGGCTTCTCGCTCTGTACCGTCAGATCAAGGAAATAGCCGATTTCCTCCATCGTATCGGTTCCCGTCGTTACGACCACTCCGTCGTACATCGTCAGCGCCTGGTCGACAACCTGCGACAGATCGTACAGATCGGCGATCGTGTAGCCGCCCGAGCCTTTGTTGCCGAACTGGTAGACCGAAACGTCTGCGATTTTGTTTTTGTCCGGAAGCTGCTTTACCAGATCTTCCATCAAATACGTTCCGGCTCTGTAGTTCTGGAAGCTCGTTTGGTCCTCCGCCTTTCCGGCCAGCGTGCCGCCCGTAGCAATAACGATAACATTAGGAAGTGGCGAAGATTTGAAAGCAAAAGGGACAGCCGGAATTTTAACCCCCGACGATGCCGGAGCCGCGGAAGAATCAGCAGCGAAAGCCGCGTTCATCCCGGTTACGAGAAGCAGCAGCGCCAGAAGAGAAACCGAAATTTTGCGAAAAACGATGGATGACGACATGAAAATTACCTCCAATGTTATGTTATATGCCTCATGACTAATCGAATCATATATTAATGTCACGTTTAATTACAAACTCATCAGAAGGCCATTAAAGCGATAACATTTTGTTTTATCTTGATTTTTCTTACAATACCTTCTAATTACGTCTATTCCCCATATTTATACACGCAACTAAAACTAACATTAACATTACATATAAATAAGTACTTAGCCATTGCGATGAAATAATTAGGATGATACTTCCACTTTCGTCCGTTCGCCGGAGCTGTTTGAAAAACTCGATACTCGAGATTGCCAGGCACCTGTATGGGGATTGAGGGGAGTGGACAGTTTTGCTTCGTATCATGATCAGGCAGCGGTTTTTGGCAGGAAAGTAAATTGGTTAGTTCTTCCGAGCAGCTCGGGGAGTCAGGCGGAATTTCTCGGAGAAGAAAGTGACGATAACCGATTATGTAGAGCATCCCGGCGCCAAATGGGGCTTTTCGCTCGGGGATAACCGATTCTGTAGAGCATCTCGGCCCGAAATGGAGCTTTTTGCTTCGAGATAACCGATTCTGTAGAACATCTCGGCGCCAAAAGGGGTTTTTCGCTCGGAGATAACCGATTCTGTAGAACACCTCGACGCCAACAGGGGTTTTTCGTTCGGGGATAACCGATTCTGTAGAACATCTCGGCGCCAAATGGAGCTTTTCGCTCGAAGATAATCGATTCCGTAGAACATCTCGATGCCAAATGGAGCTTTTCGCTCGAAGATAATCGATTCCGTAGAACATCTCGATGCCAAAAGGGGTTTTTCGTTCGGGGATAACCGATTCTGTAGAACATCTCGGCTCGACAAGGGGCTTTTCGCGCGAAAGGAGGGAGAAGATCGCTTTGACCACCGGGCGCAGCAAAAAAGGCCAACCAGTTGTTCCCTGGTTGACCCTGGCCGCCCCGACTTGATCTGCCGGGAGGTCCTAAGCAAATTTACGATTTCCGAGATTCTTCGTATGCGCGGAGGCCGAGCGCGATCGAGCCGCAGAGGCCGGCGTTGTCGCCAAGGCCCGGGGATACGATATAGCTGTCGATGCCGCCCTCGCCCGGCTCCAAGGCCGGCGATGCGACATAGCCGTTTAATCCGCTCCGAACCTGGTCCCGGATAAGCGGGAACAGCTGCAGCTGATGCATGACGCCGCCGCCCAGGATGATTTTCTTCGGCGACAGAAGGACGATCGCGCTCACGAGCGCTTGCGAGATGTAGAACGCCTCCATCTCCCAAGCCGGATGGTCGACCGGAAGCTCGTGGCCCTTCACCTTCCACCGGGCTTCGATAGCCGGTCCCGCAGCCATGCCCTCCAGACAATCGCCGTGGTAGGGGCATTTGCCTTCGTACGTGTCGTCGGGATGACGGCGCGTCAGCACATGGCCGCCCTCCGGATGCACGAGGCCGTGCACCAATCGGCCTTCGGCATAAACGCCGACGCCGACGCCCGTACCGATCGTGTAATACAGACAGCTATCCAAGCCTTTGGCCGCGCCCCAAGTCGCCTCGCCAAGCGCCGCCGCGTTCACGTCCGTGTCCCAGCCGAACGGAACGTCCAATACTTTCCGCAATTCCGGCAGCACCGGATAGTTCGACCAGCCCGGCTTCGGAGTCGTCGTAACATAGCCGTACTGCGGGCTCTGCCGATCGATATTGATCGGTCCGAACGATCCGATGCCGATCGCCTCCACCTGCTTGTCCCGAAAATACGCCTCTACCTGCGCCAGCGTCTTCTCCGGCTGCTCCGTCGGAAAGCTGATCCGATCGAGCACCTCTCCGTTTTCATTGCCGATTCCGCACACAAACTTCGTGCCGCCCGCTTCTACCGCACCGATAAGCAATTTCGTTTTCCCCCGTTTCAATTATGTTGTGAACCACAACCACCGCTCGCGGCAAGCCGCTCCCTGTCTCCATTGCATCAGGGCTGAAATCTTCGCCGCGTTTTCGGTTCACCTATCTAGCTGTCCACCCGGTAAAAATCCACCAGCAGCGCCGCCACCGCTTCCCGAGAATTGTCGACGGCCGTCTGACGCTGCGGCTTGTCGAACAGCTCGGAGATGCGCTCCGGATACTTCTGCTCGATGCCGATCAGCCGAATCGCCTCGTCGAACTTCGCCGGATGAGCCGTCGCCAGCGAGACGAACGTCCCGTCGGCCTTGCTTCCCGCGCGCTCGTAGGCCGCCACTCCGCAAGCCGAATGGGGGTCCAGCAGGTAGCCGTACTTTCCTTTATAGTCGCGAATCGTCTCCAGACATTCCTCGTTCCCGACGCTGTAAGCCGACAGATCGCCCTGAATGCGCGCGACCTCTTCCGCGGTGAACGTCAGCTGGCCTTCCGCCTTGAACCGGTCCATCCGCGCCGTCACTTCCGCCGCGTCCTCGCCGAGGAAGTAGTACAGATAGCGCTCGAAATTGCTCGCGATCTGAATGTCCATCGACGGGCTGTGCGTGCTGCGGAACCCTTCCGGCTTGTACACGCCTTCGCGGACGAACCGCTCCAGAATGTTGTTTTCGTTCGTGGCCAGCACCAGTTGCTTGATCGGCACGCCCATTTTCTTGGCCAGATAACCGGAGAAAATGTTGCCGAAGTTGCCCGTAGGCACGCTGAAGTTGATCCCGCCCGCCCGAGCCGCCTCCGGCAGCTTCAAATAAGCGTAGAAATAGTATACCGCCTGCGCCAAAATACGTACGAAGTTAATCGAGTTGATCGCCCGCAGATGATACTTGGTCTTAAACGACACGTCGGCGAACAAATCCTTGATAATCCGCTGACAGTCGTCGAAGTTGCCGTTCACCGACAGGTTCAGCACGTTGTCGTCCTGCACCGTCGTCATCTGCAGCTCCTGGACTCGGCTGACTTTGCCGTCCGGATGCAAAATACAGATTTGGATACCTTCCTTGCCGCGAACGCTGCTGATCGCCGAAGCCCCCGTATCGCCCGAGGTCGCGCCGAGAATGTTGATCACCTCGCCGCGCTCCTTCGCCACGTAGGCGTACAGATTGCCCATAAATTGCAAGGCAACGTCCTTAAACGCAAACGTCGGCCCGTGGAACAGCTCCATCACGCTCAGCCCGTCGTCGATCTTCGTCAGGGGCAGCACGTCCGGGCTTGTAAAGCCGGCATAGCTGTCCCCGATCAGCTTGCGCAGATCCGCTTCTGGGATTTCTCCGTTTGTATATAAAGAGAAGACGTTAAACATCACCTCTTGAAAGGACAAGCCCGACCATGCCTGCAGCCGCTCTGCGGAGACGGTCGGAATCTTCTCGGGAACGATCAATCCCCCGTCTTCGCCGAGTCCCATCAGGAACATATCGATAAAGCCAATCGGCGCGACTTTCCCTCTCGTGCTTATATATTTCATATTCGGTTTCTCTCCTTGAGGCTAAAATAGACTGGTCTAACATTCTTCATCCATTGTGGACGAAAGCGGCCATAATTTCAATAAGCTGTTCGCGGTTATTTGCAGACAAGCACCTGCCTTGCGAACCGTTTGCCTTTATGGACCGCGCAGCGATCCGTTATCTCGAATCCCGCCTCGCGGACGAACGGGTCCATCTCTTCGACCGACACGATAACGGCTCTGGCGGCAAAGCGTCTGGCGCTGCGCATCATCTCCGCCTTCTCGGAGCCGGACAGCACCGAGCACAGGTTGTAAGGCATATCGATAATCGCGACGTCGTATCGCCCTCCGATCTCCCGCAGATCGCCCAGCGTCACAGTCGAAGAATCGCCGTAGCCGAAGTAAGCCAGATTCTCCCGCGCGCCCATGGCGGCCAGCGGATTAATGTCTCTTCCGACAATGTCGATTCCCAGCGACATCGCCTCCAGGAGCGCCGTGCCGATGCCGCAGCACGGATCGATCGCCCGCACACCCTCCGTGCGCGGCACCGCGATATTAACGATCGAACGGGCCAAGCGGTTGCTTAGCGCCGTCGAATATTGCCGGGGCTGCTCGCGATGCTTCATCCAGTCCGCACTGCCGCGCTGCAGCTCGCCGAACAGCCATCTGCCGCCGAATTTCGCGAAGCCGAATTCGCGATCCGGATTCCGCATATCCGCCCGCCCCCGCAGGCGAAAGCCGACCGCCCGTTCCAGCTCGCGCTTGCGGGCATAATCGAAACGTCCTTGTTCCTCCGGGTCGTCGTTGTCGACGACCGTCACCTTGAACGTCGCTCCGTTCAGCTCCACTCGCTCCCCGGCCAGCTCGGCCAGTTCCTCCACCCCGGCACTCTCGAACAGGACGCGAATCCGGCTCTTGATGAAGGGACTGCGGCCCGGCCCGACCTCCTCGCGGCTTCGCGCCAGGTTGAACCGGCAGTCCGTCCCCAACAGAGAGCGCAGCTCCAGCAAGCATAAGTCCCGTTCCTCTTCGGTAGAAGCTATCGCATAAAGGCAATCCGCCAATTCCTATCCTCACCTTTTACGTATCGTTGTCTTCCTATTGTAAAACGAATCTCTTCCCCAATGCCAAAATACGAGACAACATTACCACAATCCCTATTGGAATGTTCCGACAAAAAGGACTACGATTAAAGCAGCAACCAAGCCAAAATCGTTACGGAGGAATGCCCCAATGTCCTATCTGTCCGTCAGTACCTGGAGCTTGCACCGCCTGCTCGGCCCTCTTCGCTGGACGTCATGGGACGCCGAGGCCGGAGAGCATCGCACGAACGAAGAGCCTCAGCCGCAAGTTCACTCGCTTGTGGATTTGCCTCGCGAAGCCGCTCGCAGAGGATATGCCGCCGTCGAGGTATGCCACTTTCATTTTCCTTCGACGGAAACCGCTTATCTGGAGAGCCTGCGCCGGGCCTTCGCCGACGCGGCCGTTTCCTTCGACACGCTGCTGCTCGACTACGGCGATCCGTCGACGACGGACGAAGCCCGGCAAGCCGCCGACGGCCGGTTGTTCCGCGAATGGATCGACGTCGCCTCGCAATGCGGCGCGAAGCGGATTCGGATTGTCGCGGGAGAAGCTCAGCCGACCGATGAGGAGGCAATCCGCAGATCGGCGCAGACGCTGCGCGAGCTCGCCGAGTATGCATCCGAACGGGGAGTGCGCGTCGTGACGGAAAACTTCAAGGCGCTGACCTCCACCGGCGAGAGCAGCGCAAAGCTGCTGAACCTGGCAGGCGACGCCGTCGGCATGATTACGGATTTCGGCAATTACAAAGGCGCAGCCAAGTACGACGAAATCGCAATGACCGCGCCGCGCAGCCAGTCCGTGCACGTCAAGCCCGCTTACGACGAGAACGGCATACCGGACGAAGCCGAGCTCGTCCGCTGTCTCGAAGCCGTCCGAGAAAAGGGCTTCGACGGAGCGCTCGTGCTGATCTACGACGGTCCCGGAGATATGTGGGAAGGCCTGGAACGGACGAAGCGCATCGCCGCGTCGTACGTATAAAAAAACGGGGCAGTCCCCTAAGCGGAGCTGCTTTGAGATGATCGATAGACAAAGAAGGGGTATGTGCCTCCTGGAGACCTGCCTCCTACGCTCCTGAAACCACCCTATCTCGGGTTTACCTACTCAGGTTTCAGGAGCGTATAGCGGCGGAAGGAGGTACATACCCCTTACCCCTTGTTCATCGATTGCCTTTCAAAGCAACTTGGTTGGCTTAGGGAACAGCCCCGCCTTCCTTATTCGACGACGATCTTGATCGCGCTCGTCTGGGCCGGATAGGATTGATTCACCATGCCCGTCGTCCAGACCTGCGCTTGCTTGCCGACCAGCGAGGCGTCCAGAACGTCGACGGGCTCCTCGTCTTCCGCGAACACCTTCCCGTCCGAGGCCAGGCCGATCCAGTAGGCGTCGGGCATCTCCGAATCGCCGATCATCTTGTCCTCGTTCACGATCAAGACGCGGCCGGTGTCCGCGTCGAACTGCTTGACGATACCCGTTACTGCGGGAGGTCCGTCGCAGCAGCCTTCTACCGCGATCTCCACCTTAAACTCCTCGCCGATCAGCTCGTACAGACTTTCCCGAATCGCTTCCCGGTCCTCCTGCGTCAGTTCCCTCTCGAAATCTCCAAAGCTGCGAACATTCAGGTGGACGACATCGTTCTCGGTCAACGCGAAGCGCAGCTCGACGGAGTGACGCTCGCGAATCTCCGGCCATACCTCTACAACCCGATTTTGAAGGTTCTGCCCCTCCTTCGAGGAAGGAAGAGAAAAGATGGACGGCATCGGCGAGGGAGGGTCCGACGGCGACGCCTGCGACGCCCGGTCTGTGTCCCCCGCCGCCCCGCATCCGCTTAACAGCGCCGCCAAGAGCAGCATGGTCAACTTCTTCATTGCGATACCTCCGCTGTTCGTACGCTATTTCCCTAGGGCGGTATGCAAACCCGCTCAGGAGCATCTTTCACCGCCTTTTTCGCCCCCTGCTTCGACCCTTTGACGTACCCCCGGCACGCCTTCACAAAAGTTCCTTGCATGGAATGAAAATTCGGCAATATCTGCTGTCCTCGGAGTAGGCATACACGCCCTAACAAACGGAAGTTAAACCCAAAAGGTTGCACGCGGACCGCCTTTCGGCCGGCGGGCGGCTCTTCACTTCAGACCGGTGGTGGCCACGCCCTCCACGAATTTCTGCTGGGCCAAGAAAAACACGAGCAGCAGCGGCACCGTCGCCATCACCGAAGCGGCCATCAGCAGATGCCAGGCCGTACCGGCCGTATCCGTAAACAGCCTCATCGCGATCGGCAGCGTAAACAGATGCGAAGAATTGATGTAGATGAGAGGGTCCAGGAAGTCCTCCCAGCTGTTCAGGAAAGTGAAGATGGCCAGCGTGGCGAAGGCGGGCGCCGTCATCGGAATCATGATCTTCCAGAACGTCTGCCACGGCGTGCAGCCGTCGATCTCGGCGGCTTCGTCGATATCCTTCGGAATCGTAATGTAAAACTGCCGCAGCAGGAACACGCCGAATATGCCGCCCGCGCCCAGCATAGGCGGGACGATCAGCGGGAAATGAATATCGATCAAGCCCAGCTTGGAAAACCAGATAAAATTCGGAATGATCGTCACTTCGTTCGGGATCATCATTCCGCTCAGCAGCACCAGAAACCACAGATTCCGGAGAGGAAAGCGGATCTTGGCGAACGCGAAGCCCGCCAGCGCCCCTACCAGGCAGGTGCCGGCCGTGACGAGCAGGGCGATGTACAGGCTGTTCCAGTATTGCAGCAGAAACTGCGGCTGCGCCTTGAACACGTCCGCGTAATTCGACCAGACGATCGGATTCGGCCACCACTGCGGAGGAAACTGGAAAATCTTCGTCTGGTCCTTCAGCGAAGTCGTAAGCATCCAGAGAAACGGAATCAGCACGACCAGGGAGACGGCCGTCAGCAGCGCGTACCTCGCCCCGTCCATGAAAAAACGCAGCGGCCTACTCCTCATGATGCACCCACCTTTTCCGCAATGTCCATTGCACGACGGTCAGCAGAAGCACGAGCGCGAACAAAATAAAGGCAACCGCCGAAGCGTATCCCAAT
Source organism: Cohnella cellulosilytica (assembly GCF_042431195.1). Taxonomy (NCBI): domain Bacteria; kingdom Bacillati; phylum Bacillota; class Bacilli; order Caryophanales; family Paenibacillaceae; genus Cohnella; species Cohnella cellulosilytica. The sequence continues at coordinate 308,105 of NZ_JBHMDN010000020.1, read as the reverse complement.
TCGTAGTTTTTGAACGCCAGCTTATAAATGTAATAGACCAGAACGCTCGTGCTCGTGCCCGGCCCGCCGTCGGTCATGACGACGATCTGCGAGAACACCTTAAGCGATCCGATTAACGTAATAATCAGCGTCAGGAACAGAGCGGGCGAGATCATCGGCAGCGTAATATGGGTGAACCGCCTCCATCTCGAAGCTCCGTCGATCGTGGCCGCTTCGTAGTACATCTTCGGCACGTCTTGAAGCGCGGCCAGAAAAATAACCATGTTCATGCCGACCTTCTTCAATACGCTCGTCACGATCACGACCGGCATAACCAGATTCGTATCGTACATCCAGGCCGGCCCTTTGATGCCGAACATGCCGAGCATTTGATTGACGAGGCCTGCATCGGTGGCGAAAATATATTTCCACACGATTGCCCAAATGACAATCGAGGTTACGACCGGGGTGAAGATCGCCGTGCGGAACAAGCCCATTCCCCTCAGCTTGCCCGACAGCAGCAGCGCCAGGGACAGCGCCAATATCAGGTTGAGCGGAATCAGCCCGGCCGAGAATACGAGCGTATTCCGGACGGTCGTCCAAAAAATATCGTCCTTCGCCAAAATATGGGCGTAGTTGTCCAAGCCGACGAAGGAACTGGGCTTCAGCAGCGAATAGTCGGTTAAGCTGAAGCCCATCGCAGCTATGATCGGACCGGCCATGAAAAAGAAAAATCCGAGCATCATCGGGGCGATGAACAAGTAGCCGTAGATCGCCTTCTTGCGGCGCAGTCTGCTGTAAGTGGTGCTCAAGTCGGTCTCCGCTCCTTCCGGGGCGGACGTCCCGCAAGCGGTCCAGCCGGAACCGTCATCCTAGGGCGTGTATACAAAATCTGCTGTCCTCGGAGTATGCATACACGCCCTCGATGCTTCCGGGCGCGCCGGCTTGCGGAATCGTCCTTCCTCCCTACTGCTGCAACAACGGGTTGACGTCGGCTTCCATCTTCTTGATAATGTCCGGAATCGATCCGGCTTGCGTGTAGATCGAATCGAAGTTTTGCTTCATTTTATCGTCGATCAGCTGGAAGTTGTTGAAGCCCGGCCTTACCCTCGCCTTGTCCATCTGCTCCAGAATCGCCATCTTGACGCTTTCCGGCGACGGGCCCTGCTTGAGGAAATCGTCCGAACCGAGAACGGATTTGCGTCCGGGCACGAAAAACTGCGACGTAACGGCCATGTTGTCCTTGTTCGTCAGAAACTTCAGAAAATCGATCGCTTCCTGCTCGTGCGGGCTGTCCTTCGTTACCATGTAAGCGGCGTAGCCCAGAGTCGTTCCTTGCCCGCCGGGGCCTTCCGGCATCGGCGCGATGTCCCATTCGAAATCCTGAATCTCCTTGGCTTTGCCGATATAGCTGAGCAGATTTTGCTGCATGCCGATCTTGCCCGACTCGAAGCCCGTCTGGTCTCCCGGCTTCGGATGAATCTGCGATTGGAACATCGCGTCGCTGAAAAACTGGAGCGCCCGCTCTCCTTCCGGAGTGTTGAGGACAAACGCCTTGTTGTCCGGGCTGAAATAATCCGCTCCGAACGCCCACACGAGCGAGATGATCGATTCCATCCAGCTTCCGGTCCACGACTGGGAGGGCAAAATCAGATTGATGCCATAGACGCCCTGATCCGGCCGGGAGATCGCCTTCGCGGCCTTCTCCATCTCCTCGTACGTCCAGTTGCCTTCCTCGTACAGCTCGGTCGGCGTTTTCAACCCATTTTCCTTAAACAGGTTTTTGTTGTAGTAGATCATATTGGGCGGCGTGGAGAACGGCACCCCGTACAGCTTGTCGCCGCGCGTCACGAGCTCGAGCGTGGACGGAATGAAGTCGGCGAAATCGTATTCCGCGTCGGATTTGATCGCCGACAGATCGACGATCTGATCGTTATCGAGAAATTGCGGAATCGCCCGCTCCAGCATCCACATGATGTCCGGAGCCGTCTTGGAAGCCATCATCACCGAGATTTTCTGCTGGAACTCGCCGGCCGGAATCGTCATGATCTCCACGCTGACGTTCGGCTTGACCGTTTTGTACTGCGCGATCATCTCTTCGTACATCATCTTGTGCGTGTCGTTCCCCCAGATGGCGAAAGTCAGCTTGACCTCTTTCCCGGACGCCGTCCCGGAGGACGAAGCCTTCGCTCCGCTGCCGCTTGAAGGCTCGTTGCCGCCCGAGCCGCACGCCGACAGCACGACGCCGAGCAGCAGAATACATAAACCCAAGATCGTTCCCTTTTTCATTTCCCCGTCTCCCCTGCATGTTTTTAAGCGCTTACAACAAAATTATAAGAGACGGCAAACGCGCTCCGTAACGACACAAAATCCATAAAAGACCCGAAATCGTAAGATGTTTCAATCCTCCCTGTATTCGGTCGGCGTCGCTCCGGTCTGCTGCTTGAACAGCGCACGAAAATATTTATGATTGGCGAAGCCGCACAGCTCGGCGATGTCCGGAATTTTCAGCGCCGTCTCCTTGAGCAGCTTCCTCGCCCGGTTCATCCGGCGCTCCGTCACGTAATCGGACAGGTTCTGCCCGGTCTCCCGCTTGAACATATCGGACAAATATTTCGGATGAAGGTAGACGCGTTCGGCCAAAAATTGCAGCGAAATGTCCCGATCCAGACTGTCGTTGACCAATTCCTTCACCTTGCGGATGATCAGCCTTTCGTTGTCCTCGCCGCCCGGATTCGGATCGCCTTCTGCCCGCTCTCCCTTCCTGGCCGCCAGCTTGTCCCTGATCCGCGTCAATACGCGAGCCATCTCGACCCGGTCGATCGGCTTGAGCAAATAATCCGCGACGCCGTGCCGCAGCGCCTCGCGCGCGTAGACGAATTCGTCGTAGCCGCTGACGATGACGAAGACGATGTCCGGGTAAGCCTGCTGAGCGCGCTTCAGCAGTTCAATTCCGTCCATCTCGTTCATCCGAATATCGGTAATGACCAAATCCACGCCGTCCTGCGTCTTCAGCCGCTCCCAGGCTTCCCGGCCGTTGGCGGCCTCCGCGAGCTCGGCCTGTCCGGGAAGAATCGATTCCACCAGGCTGCGAAGGCCCTGCCGGATCTTGACTTCGTCCTCTACCAGCAATATTTTCATTCCGCCTCCTCCCATCTGAACGGAATACGCACGTACACGGAAGTTCCCCGGCCGCGCGTATCTTCGATTGTCAGCCCGTAAGGCTCCCCGTACAGGAGCAGCAGGCGCTGATGAATGTTGCGCAGCGCAAAGCCCTTCGTCGCCTTGTCCGCCCCGATTTCCGGAGATTGCGCCGGCGTGCGTCCGATGCTGCCTTCAATCTCCCGCTTGCGTTCGGGAGAGATCCCTTTGCCGTTATCCATAACGAAAACAAACAGATCCTGATCGATAATCTTCGTCAGCAGCGTAAGCTTCAGCGGAGCCGCCCCCAGCCCGTGCTCGATCGCGTTCTCCACGAGGGGCTGCAAAATCAGCTTCGGCACGATCGCGGGCTCATGGGAGAAGTCGGACAGCATTTCCGTAGACAGCCGTTCTTCCAGCCGGAAGCTTTGAATGCTCAAATAATGGTCGACGAAAGCCAATTCCTCCGCCAGCGTAACGAATCGCTCCTTGTTGTTGACCGTATAGCGGAGGAGCCTGCCCAGGCTCGTAATTACGCGGGACAGCTCCTCGTTCTTCTCCTTGTGGGCGAACATGGAGATCGACTCCAGCGTGTTATACAGAAAATGGGGATTGATCTGGCTCTGCAGGGCGCTAAGCTCGGAATCCTTCTCCCGCAGGCGCAGCTCGTACATATCCTTGATCATGAGGTCGAGCCGGGACACCATGTGGTTGAAGCCTTCGGTCAGCAGGCCCACCTCGTCCCGGGAATAAACCTCCGCCCTTCCCTGAAAATCTCCCGTCTGCACCCGGCGCATTCTCTTCAGCAGGTGGTTGATCGGCTTGACGAAAGCGTTCGAGGTCAGCACCGCCGCGAGATAAGCCAGCAGAAGCGCCGCCGCGGAAATCCACAGCGTGAAGCTGGTCAGCTGCCGTGCGTCCGCGAGCACGTCCTCGCGGGGAACGACGCTTACGATGCGCAGATTGCCGTAATCGACCTCCCGCTCGGAGACGATCCACTGATCGGACCTCTCGTCCGCGAGCGCGCCGTAGCCGTTCGGAGCCTGCCCGGTAAAAGGGTACAGCTGTTGAAGCTCCTCGTTAAAGACGTACAGCTTGCTGTTGGGCGTCACCCGGACGGAGGAAATGATTTTCTCGAACCCCGCGCTGGTCAAGTCGATCTTCATATAGCCCAAATCCTCGGTCGTGAACGGATCTTTAATGAGCCGGGCGAGCGAGAGAACGACTCTGGGCGGACCTAAATAATAACGGCCTTCCAGGGGAGGGATAATGGCCAGGCCGCCGTTCTTCCGTTTGGCGAGCGCCATCCAGTCGTTCGATTCGGGCTCCCAGCTTGTGCGAATCGTTTCCTGCAGATTGCTGAACAAGCTTCCGTCGAGCGCGAAAATAAACACGCCCTCCAGCTCCGTCCGTTCGATGATGACGCTGGAGATGAGCTGGTTCATGGCGGTCAGCTCGCCTACGGTCAAATAATTCCGTCCTTGCTCCGAAGCTTTGCGGCGATCGAGAATCCGCATGACCTCCGAATCGTAATAGAGAGCCAGCGTAATCCGATCCATCTCCTTCACGTATTGCCGCAGGTTGATCGCCACCTGCTCCGCGATCTGTTCCGAATAAGCCTGGGCGTCCCGCTCCACGTTGGAGGAATACTTCCAGTACGTCAGGAAGCCGCTGAGCATGAACGGAAGCGTGATCAGCAGAGCGAACAGCACGAGAAATTTCGTGCGAATCGAGACAAACCGCGAGCGGATATCGAGCATGCCGACGCTCCTTCTTGCTTCTGGTTCTTCTACTGTACAACAAAAACCCGGAAGAAATCGCGTCCCCTCCGAGTTTTCCGCGAAATCTGCCGGCTATTCCACGACGGCCCCGCCCGCGGCCAGCTCCCGCCGAAGCAAGTCGACGTCCAGTTCCCCGGGCGTCCTGCCCGATCGCGCGGCCAGGCCCGCCGCCGTCCCGGCCGCCTGCCCCGTCGCCATGCAGCTCGGCGTCAGGCGCGTCGTCGCCAGCGCTTCGTGAGAGGTCGAGATGCAGCGGCCTCCGGCCAGCAGATTGTCGATGTCTTTGGGCAGCAAGCAGCGATAGGGGATATCGTAAGCGCCGTCTCCCTGCACCCAGGCGGCCGTCACCCCTTTGCCGGACGGGTCGTGAATGTCGATCGGATAACCGCTGCGGGCGATCGCGTCCGGGAACCTGCGGCCCTGCACGACGTCCTCCGCCTGCAGCGCGTACCGGCCGTCGATTCTCCGCGTCTCCCGGATGCCGATCTGCGCGCCCACGTTCGAGATCGACGCCTTCTCGAAGCCCGGCAGGTTGGCCGTCATGAAGCTCGCCACCATCAGCACCTGCTTCCGCCCCAGCTCCTCGGCCTCCGTCAACTCCTCCGCGTCCAGGCCGTTCAGCCCCTGCACGCGGGTCGTATTGACGAGCACCTCGTCGTCCGCCGGTCCGGTAAAGAACAGCACCTGGTCGCGGTTGATCGGCAGGTTCGCCCGCTTCCAGTGCTTGAAGAAGCCCAGCACGCCCGATAGCGGAAGCCGGTCCAGCTCGTCGAACGGCGTCTTCGCGTAAAACTCGTCGGGATGCTCGATCATATAGCGCTTCACGCGAGCCTGATCGACGCCCCGCATCCGGAACTTCATCGTCATCGGCTGGGTCAGACCGTCCCCCTCCCGGCCCTGCAGGCATGAAGCGCCGGCGAGAAAGGCCAGGTCCGCGTCCCCCGTCGCATCCACGAACACCTTGCCTTTGACGTCGATTTTCCCCGACTTGGTCGCAAGCCGGACGGATTCGATCCGGCCGCCTTCCGTGCGCGCCTCGTGCATCAGGCTGTGCAGCAGCAGCTTAACGCCCGCTTCCTTGAGCATATCGACGGCGAGCACCTTGTACAGCTCCGGATGATACGGCGTAATCGTGTTCGTAAACCCCACCGTGTCCCGCAGATGGCCCGGCGAACCGTTCATCGCCGCCAGCCGGTCGACGATCTCCTGCGCGATGCCCTTGATGACCTGCTTCCCCTGCAGCGTATGGAAGGTCATCCAGGGATAGACGAGCGCCGCCGTCGACATCCCTCCGATAAATCCGTATCTTTCGACCAGAACCGTCTTTGCCCCGCTTCTGCCTGCCGCGATCGCCGCGTTTACGCCCGCCGGGCCCCCTCCGCATACGACCACGTCCGCCTCTATCGTTTTCAAGCCGACCTCTCTCCTTTGGGTGCGAACTATGAATTTTCATCTTGATTATGAAGGAGAAAAAGCCTTAAAGTTAGTTTAACTTTTGTTTAAAATAGAGATGAACAGCTCGCAAGAAAGGCGGAAATCGCAAATGCGGCGCAAAAAGGTGACGTTAACCGATCTCTCGAACAAGCTCGGCCTGTCCGTGCAGACGGTATCCAAGGCGTTATCGGGCAAGCCGGGCATGTCGGAGGAAACCCGAAGCGAGGTTTTCCGGCTTGCGAGAGAGCTCGGCTATTGGACCAAGGATCAGCGCAACGCGCTGACCTACGAGAGAATTTCTCCTTATCCGATCGTACGGCGGCGTTTCTTGCTTCTGCATAACGAGCAATCCGTCAACTTTAACCGCCTGCTGCTGGCCGGCCTGCACGAACGTTTCACCGAGTTCGGGCATATCGTCGAGCCTCGTCTGCTTCCTCCGGAACTGAAGCCCGAAGCCTTCGACCGCTGGACGGACAAAGTCGGGCTGCCTTACGCCGAAGGCGTCTTTATCGCTCCGCGGATGGCCGGCGCGGAGCTGGAAGAACGGCTGCTGGCGCTGCCGATGCCGCGCATTCTGCTGAACTTTCCTCCGCCCGAGTCCGCGGTCGATTCGGTCATCTGGGACGTGCACGAGGCGGTCCATCAATCCGTTCGGCGCCTGCTGCGCGCCGGACATCGCGACATTCTGTACGTGGGGGATATTGTGTCCCAGAGAGGATTTCGCCTGCGTTGGTCGGCTTTTCAGGAGGCGATGGGCGAAGGGGGAATTGCCGTCGATCCGGAGAGACATTGGACGAAGCCGATGGACGGAGATGCCGGCGCCTGGGCGCGGGGTTTGATTGAGCGGATCGCAAGCTTCCGCCCCAGCGCCGTTCTATGCGGCATCGACGAGCTTGCGGAGCCGGCCTACTATGCTTTGCGGGACGCCGGGGCGCGGATTCCTCAGGACATCTCCTTCGTCGGCATCGTGAACGAGCAGACCGACCGGCTGCCGACGCTGGCAAGGCCGCTGCTGCCGATCAAGGAAAGCGGCTACCGGGCCGCCGACCGCCTCTTATGGCGGCTGGCGAACCCGAGCATGCCTTACGAGCATATCCGCATTCGCGGCGATTTTTACCCGGGAAGCACGCTGCTTCACGTCAACGTAACGACACCTTGATCAACGCTCTCCTTGCACCGCCCGTCGGGTTCTCCGTCATCCGAATCGCCGCGTGAGACCTTCGGGCGCTGCCGCTCCATTTACTGCGCTTTCTTGATTAGAGTAAGCTCGATTCGTCTGGCTTCTCCGGTCAGGTTAAAGCGGATAAAAGCCAACCGATCCTTGATCAGCTTCACCTCCACGTCCTGCGCGCAGCTCTCGACCGCATAGCCGGCCAGGTCGTCCCAATACGCGAGACCGTAGGGGAGCGGCCTCCATTGGCCGACATCAAAGACGATGCGAATGCGTTCCCCCGATCGCTCGAAGGCGCTGACGAACACGGGAGGAAGCCGCTCCTCGCGGAAATCGTCGGTCATATCCGCCTTGCCGACATAGCTCAGCAGCCGGTGCGGCCTGCATTCCCCTTCGACGAAAGCGAGCTGGCATTCGCGGTCGTAATAGAGAAATGTTGTCGGCCAAGGCCCCGCTCCCGTGCCGCCAAGCGTCAGCGTATATTCGTTTGTCCCGGGACGAATTTTCGTGTCGTGCGTCAGCATGTAGACGGGCGCGGTCACCGCGTTGCGTTCGTGATAAAGTTCAACGGCCCGCGGCAGCGTCGTCAGCGTCACGGGATAGGTCGTCACATAGGCGAAAAACAAGTCAAGCATGCCCGCGCACGCCTCGACGTCGGCGGCCGGAAACACGGAGAAGCGCTCGGTGAACTCCATTTCGTGCGCCTCCTGCTGCTGCAGAAAATACACCTGCTCGTTATGGTCCGTATTGTACAAATAGTCGTCGAACAGGTTTTTCCAATAATCGATGTTGTCCGCCGTACACAATCCGGCGCGCAGCACGTCGTTCGGATCGGTCGAGTAGACGACAGGGCTTCCCGAATGGTACGTCAGGTTGAGATCGCGCGCCGTCCATTCGCAGGCGACAATCTTTCCCTTGCCGGGGTGCGGCGCTTTGAAGCGGCTGCCGTCCGCGTACCATGAGCCCCACGGGATGCCCTTGTGCGTAATGCCGTCCCACCACACCTGCTCCCAGCAGTAGCCCCACATCCCTTGAAAATCCAGTTCCTCCAACGCCTCGATAACCTCGTTGTAGATTTTGCCGCGAGCGGCGATCTTCGTCCTCGCCCACGGAAACGCCTCCTCGACGATACGCCAATCGCGTTCCAGCGCCTGCTTGAACTTCTCCTTGGAGGCCCCGCAATCCTCGATGAAAAACGGGCTTTGCAGAATGACGTCGTCCCCGTACCGCTCGTGCCATTCGCGAATCCTCCCGGCGAGCACGGGCACCGAGCCGCCGTTCACGATCCAGGTGATCGGCACGCCGTGCTTGTGGGCGATCGCGGCCGTCCGATCGATGCCGTCGATCGCCGTCCCTTGGCCCCAGGGCGTATCGTAATGCGATGCGTAGCTGACGAAGGTGTAAATCAGGTTTTCCGGTTTCATGCCGTACGTTCCCCCCGTATGCGGATAAGCTGTGATGGATAGTAAAAGGGCATGCACCCTTCTGGGAGACATGCCCCTCCTTTAATTCATTGCCGTTTGCCCGGTCAGCCGGCGCGAGAAGTTCGCGGCAGCCGGCCCGCGCCGTCCTATTTCCTGTTCTCCGCCCACCAGGCGTCGATCTGGCTCTGCAGCTCGGCCTGAACCTTCTCGATGCCGGCGGCTTTCAATTTGCCGTTTCTCTCCTCGAGCAGCTTGGTCGGGTTTTTGACCGCTCCGGTGTAGATCGACTTGTACTCCGTCACGACCGCCGTCATCTGCGTCAGCTCGTTCTTCACGTTCGAATCGTCGAAGACGAAGCCCATGAGCGGGAACCGTTTCGCTTCGTTGTTGAATCTCTCCCAGCTTTCGTACAGATCGTCCGGTTGTCCGGGCTTCAGATAGTTGATCAACTGGTTGCCGATAACCCAGAACAGCGCGCTGCCGCCGTAGCCGGAATCGGCGATCGGCTCGATCCGGTTGTCTCCGACCTTGTTGTAGTGCTTGCCTTCGATGCCGTTGACGATCAGGTTCACCACGTAAGGATCGGTGTGCAAATAGTTGAGCACCATCATCGCGCGATCCGGGTCCTTGGACGTTCTCGAGATGGAGAACATCGAGCCCGCCGCCAAATCCGTCGTCACGATCGGCTCCTCGACGACTTGGGACACGTAATCGTACTCGTTGTTGGCGTTGATCTTGAACTCGATGTCGGCTCCGGGCTTCCAGGTCGCCGACTGCACCCAGATTTTCCCCTGCTTCTGCAGATCGCCGACAAGCGTCGTGCTCGTGCCCGCGTCGGAATTGATATATCCCTTTTCGTAGAAATCGCGGAACATCTCCACCTCTTCGACGTTGATCGCCACGATCTCGGGATCGAGCACCGACTTCACCTTCATGTCGCTTGTGGACGTGTAGTCCAGCAGGAACATCGGCTGCTTGGCCAGCGTCGGCCCGATCGGCCGGTAATTGCCGCGCGTCTCGTACATCATGAAGCCGCCGCCGAAGTTGCCGGAGCCCCCGTCGACATAATACGGAATAAAGTCGGGCTCCTCCTTCTTGATCTTGTCCAGCCAGGGCTCCAGATCGGTCGTCTGCTTGATCGTCTCGATCGGAATCTGATATTTATCCACGATATCCTTGCGGAACGTGAACGCTTTGCCTTGCGTAATCTCCTTGTTGGTCGGAATCGCGTACAGCTTGCCCTTCATGCGCGGAGCTTCCAGATAGAGCGGGTTCAGCCGTTCCTTGATGCCCTGGCCGTACTGCTCCAGCAGATCGTCCAGCTCCAGGAACGCGCCCTTCGAGACGTTGCCGAAGAAGTTCAGCCAGGACGCGGTGAACACGAGATCCATTTTCTCTCCGGTGTTCATCATCAGCTCGGTGCGGTTTTTGTAATCGCTGGAGGCGATCGGCATCAGCTTCACCGTGGCGTTGATCTTCTCCTTGAAAAATTCGTTCAGCTTCTCCTCGACCAGCGCGTCGTCCGCTTGCGGCGTGCCGAAGTAAACGATCGATACCTCGTAAGGCTCCAGCTTCTGCCCGGACGGCTCCGGGCTCGGCTCGGAAGACGACTCCGAGGAAGCGGGCGAGCTCGGGGCCGGCTCGCTTGCCGACGGCGAAGCCGCCTCATTGCCCCCTCCTGCGCAGGCTTGCAGAACGAGCATCATGACCAGAATAACTGCGAGCAGCACCCCATGCGACTTTCTTTGTCTCATTGTGCGTAACCCTCCTGATAGGTTTCATTATATAGAACGTCTTCCGGCCCCGATAGGGACGAGGCCTTCGGCCGTTGCTACCGAAGCTTGGGCGTCATCCTTTCACGGCGCCGATCGTCAATCCTTTGACGAAATATTTCTGGAAGAACGGGTACACGACCAGAATCGGTCCCATGCCGACGACGGCCATCGCCATCTGCAGCGATTCGTTCGGCAGATTGCGCATCAGCTCCGGATTTTGCGCCGCAAGCTGCACGTTGTCGCGCAAATACTGGATGTCGTTCAGAACGCGGATCATCAGCGATTGAACGGGATACTTATCCTCCGAGCGAATGAACAACAGCGCGTTGAACCAATCGTTCCAATACAGAATCGTGCCGAACAAGGCCATCGTCGCCAGAACCGGAAGCGACAGCGGCAGAACGATGCGGGTGAAAATGAGCAGCTCTCCGGCTCCGTCGATTCGCGCCGATTCGATCAGCGCGGGATGGATCGTCGTCTGGAAAAACGTCCGCATAATGATGACGTTAAACGGCACGATGAGCAGGGGCAGGATCAAGGCCATGTAGGAATCCAGCAGGCCGAATCCCTGAGTGAACACCATATATTTGCTGACGATTCCCCCGTTGAAGAGCATCGTGAAAAACAGGATAAACGTCAACGCCTTGCGAAGCGGATAATCCTGCCGGGAAATCGGATAGGCGTACAGCGCCATCATAAGCACGCTCGCCAACGTTCCTCCCGCCGTAATTCCGATGCTGACCGCATAGGCCCGGGCAATCGTGGCGTAATCCTTGAACAAGCTCTCGTAGGCGATCAGGGACCACTTCTCCGGCACGAAGCTGTAGCCTCTGGACAGCAGCGAATCGTTATGGGTGAAGGACACGAGAAAGACGAGCAGCACGGGCAGAACGCAGGCCAGGGACAGGAGGACGAACCCTCCGTTCAAGACGGCGTTCGCGAGCGGGGAGATCGTATTCTCGCGCCGGGCGGGTTGGAATATTCTCATCTGCTTTCACCTCGGGTCGTTTTCTAGAACAGGGACTGCTCTTTGTTGATTTTGCGCACCGTGGCGTTCGTCATCAGCACCATCGCGAAGCCGAGCACGGACTGGACAAGCGCCGCCGCGGACGACATTCCGATATCGTTCAATTCTCTCAGCACGCGGAAAACGTAGGTATCGACGGTATCGGTCACGGGATAGAGCGCCCCGGAATTGAGCGGCACTTGATAGAACAGCCCGAAGTCGGAATTGAACACATGTCCCATGTTCAGGATCGTAATAATGATGATGACCGGCTGAATCGTCGGCAGCGTGATGTGGAAAATCTGCCGCCACTTGGACGCCCCGTCGATCACCGCGGCCTCGTAGTATTCGGGATCGATGCCGGCGATCGCGGCGATGTAGATGACCGCGCCGATTCCGACGCTCCGCCATGCGTTGACCACGGTCAGAATATACGGCCAGTAGCCTTTTTCCGCGTACCAGTACACCTTCTCCTCGCCCAGCCACTCGATGATCGTATGGTTCAGAAACCCTTTGTCGGGATTCAGAAACGCGTAAACCAGGTAGCTCACGACCACGGTGGACAGAAAATACGGCATGATCAGAAACGTCTGATAGCTCTTGGCCAGCCAGCGCCTGCGAATTTCGTTGATGGCGACGGCGATCCCGATGGACAGCAGCAGGTTGACGGCCATGAAGACGAGGCTGTACGACACGGTGTTGCGGGTAATTCTCCACAGCGAGCCCGACGTGAACAGGAACGTAAAATTGTCGAAGCCGACCCACGGACTTCCCCAGATGCCGTCGATATAATTGATGTTCTTGAAGGCGATGAACACCCCGAACATCGGCAAATAGTTGTTCAGGAGCAGCACGACGAGAGGAGGCGCGACCATCATCGTCAAGTACCGGTATTTCCACAGCAGCTTCATTCTCCCGCTCAAGGGGTTCACTTCCTTTCCGTTGATCCCAGTATAGAAGGGCGCCCCGCTTAAGACGATGATCTATTCCCGGCTGAGTGTGATGTAAACCGGGGATCGCACAACCGGCCCGCGCAAGCAAAAACGCCTGCGGCGTCTTTAAGACGGCGAACGCGTTTTTGTCGGAGACGATACAGACAAGGATAAGGGTGAAACTTATAAATTCTGTATCGTCAAGCATAAACGGCTTACGCCGTCCTTGGGATCGGCGGGATAACGTTTATGTCGGAGGTGATTCAGATAAGTATGCGAATTTTATACTTTCTGAATCACCAAGCAAAAACGCCTGCGGCGTCCATATCGTGCAAAAAAAAGAAACCTCCGCGCAATGACATGCGCAAGGTTTCTTCTGGTCCGCCGCAGTCGGGTCCCCTACGGGCCGACGCGTCTATAGCGGTTCTCTGGCGGGCAGATTGAGGATCGCCCGGACGCCTCCGCCCTCCTGCCGTTCGTACCGCAGTCCGTACGCCTCTCCGAAGTGCAGCTGCACCCGTTGATGGACGTTGCGGATGCCGTAGCCCTTCTCGCCTTCCTCGCCCCTCGCGATCCGGTTCAGCCGATCGACGTCCACCGGAACGAAGCCGTTGTCGGCCACGATCATTCGAATTTCTCCCTCCTCCCGGCGAACGGAGATCGCGACCTCCCCTTCTCCGTCCATGCCGCTTACGCCGTGGAAAATCGCGTTTTCGACAAGCGGCTGCAAAATTACCTTGGGCGTCAAATAAGACTGCACGCCCTCCTCGATGTCCCAACGAACCTCGAACGCATTCGGATAGCGCATCGCCTGCAGCCGGCTGTACGCTCCGGCATGCTCGATTTCTTCGCCGATTGTGATGATCGTCTTTCCTTTGCTCAGCCCGATTCTCAGCAGCTTGGACAAATCCTTGACCATATTCCCGACGTCTTCATTGCCGTTCTCCAGCGCGTACCAGTAGATGGAATCGAGCGTGTTGTACAGCAAATGGGGCGTAATCTGGGAATGCAGCGTGGACAGCTCGTTCTCCTTCTGCTTAAGCTCCATCAGATAGTTTTCCTCGAACAGATGGTCCAATCTCCGGGTCATTTTCAGGAAAGCGCCGTACAAAATGCCGAATTCGTCCGAGCGGAGCAGCTCCCCTTCGCCGGTATCGAGCTTCTTGCCCGGCTCGTAAATTTTCGTGATCGAGACGAGGCGGGCCAGCGGCTTGACGATCATGCGCACCAGATACAGCACGAAGATCAGTACGATCGCCAAATAGATGGCGGACAGAATCATGATCAGCCATTGAAACACCGTCTGGCTGCCCGTAATCGAATCGGCCGGCACCTGGTAGACGAGCAGCGTGTCGAACGCGGCGCTGTGGGAGAATGCGAACAACCAGCGCTGGCCGCCCCGGGTGTCGAAGAAGTACCCTTCCGATTCTTTCCGCAGCCGCTCGGGAATTTCGTTCATCAGCGGCTCCGTGGAGCCGGTGCTCATCAACTGCTCGTTCAGCTCGTTATACAGGAAAATGCCCGCATGGTCAGGCAGCCGCACCGACACCAGATCCCGGGTCAGCAGCACCTTCAAATTCGAGATGATCAGGAAGCCGACAATCTCGTCGTATTTCTGCGGATTCAGAATGCTTCGCGTGAAGCGCACATCGGTCGTCCCGTCGCTCTCCTGAATAAGCCGGAACGTTCCGGCTCCCTTCGATTTGATTGCATGCTCGATCCAGTCCGGGTCGGCCCGGCCGTCCGGATCGAGATACTTGAAGCCCTTCTGCTTGCCGGAAAGGTCGATCGGCGTCTTGACTCCGTTGGCATTCCGCATATACAGCGAAAAGTCGGTCCCGTCCGAGGACCAGCTCTCCAGAATTTTGTCCGCTTCCCGAATCTCTCCGAGCGTCTCGATATCCGTCCAGAACGACACCCCCGACACGCCGAAAAAATGGTTGTTCAGAAACGTCGTCGACTTGCCGTTGACGGAAGCCATCGTTTTCTCGATCGTCATATGGTTTTGTCTGACGAGCTGCAGCGTCGTTCGGCCCCATTCGTCCTTCATCGAGTCCGAGGCTTTATAAGCCGAGATCCATCCGACGACGAGGAAGGGACCGACGATGAAGAGGAGGAACGCCAGCGTCACCTTGTATTTGAGCTTCAGCCCGCTCCCCCCTGACCTTCCTTGCGATATTCGGCGGGGCTGACACCCGCGTAGCGCTTGAACATTCTGCCGAAATGCTCCGGCGATTCGTACCCGACCTCGTACGCGACCTCGTACCGCTTTTTATCCGTCGTCGCCAGCAGCTGCTTGGCCTCTTCGATCCGAAGCTCCGTCACGTAGTCCCATATATTTTTGCGCGCCTGCCGCTTGAACAGATAGCTGAGATAAGCCGGGCTGAAATGCACCTCGTCGGCGATATTCTGGATTTTAAGCGCAGGATTGCGAAAGTTCTCGCGGATGTATCCCGTGATTCTGGCCAGTATCGTCTGCTCCCGTTCCTTGACCGACAACCGGACCCGCTCCGCCGCCTCCTGAATATACCCGTCCAGAAGCGCGAGCCGCCGAACCCCCGCCGTTTGGCGAAAATAGACGTCCGGATCGAACCGCTGCAGCGATATTCCGCTCGCAGGTCCGAATTCCAGCATCAGCCCGTACAGGCGGTAAGCCAGCATGCCGAAATAACTGTTGAACAGCTCCTCCGAATCCCCGAGCTCCTCCAACGCCCGGAGAATCGGCTTTGTCTCCACGGGAAGCGGCCGATCCAGGCCCGTCTTCAGTCCCTGCACGTATTCGTCCACCTTGGCGGCCCAATCCACGATGTTGAGCGCGGCCTGCGGCTTGATGTCCTCATAGCAGGCCGCGCGATTGCCCGGATGAAGTCCGCTCCATTCCGCCGCCTTCCCCGCTTCCTCCATCAGCTTCGGAAGCATGAGCAGGTTCGGATGCAGCGAGCTCATGCCCACCGTCGCGTCCACGTTCAAGTATTGCTTCAGGTTCAAGTGGATCATCTGCCCGATCAGGTGCGACTGCGGCTTGGCCCCGACGCGTTGGCCGGACAACTCTTGATCGCACAGCTGGATGACGGCGATCAGCTCGTTGCCGAAGCCGTTAATGACGACCCCGTTCCATTCCGCCAGGCTCTCGCCCAAAATATTAATGGCGGCGTACTTCAGCAGCTTGCGGTCGCGCAGCGCAATTTCCCGCCGGCTGAATCCGGCGCGGCTAAGGTCGAGGCGGATCGACATCACGCCGAAATAACGGTCCTTCGCTTCCTCTCCCAGCCGGGCAACCAGGTCCTCGTAGTCCTTCCCGGACAGATTGCCTTCGGTGACGAGCTCCAGCAGCAATTCGTTGCGGCCGGCCGCTTCGTCCGCCTCCTTCTCTTCCTCCCGCTGCCTCCGGGAGAGCTCCAGCGTCTTGCGGCCGATCTCCTCTTTTTCTTGCAGCACTCTGGCGACCGCGTTCAGCAGGTCGTCCCGCTCCACCGGCTTGACCAAATATTCCTTGGCCCCCAGACTGATCGATCGCTTGGCGAAATCGAACTTCTCATGGGCCGAGATAACGATGACGGGAAGGCCCGGCTGCTCCATGCAGACGGTCTCCATCAGCTCGATCCCGCTCATTCGGCTCATCTGGATGTCGGTAATCAGCAGGTCGAATGTCTCCATCCGCAAATAGTCGATCGCCTCGAACCCGTTCAGCGCGGTTTCGACGGCGGCAATATTCAAATCCGAAGCCAGCAGGAAGCTTTTGATGCCCATACTCGCCCGCGGCTCGTCATCCACGACCAATATTTTGTACATTCCGGATCCCCCGCTTCGCGTTTAGCATGGATGCCCCATCACCAGCTTAATGCATCGGACGGACTTTGGCGATGATCTTTCCTGCAGAGAACAGGACGTTTTCTGTTGAACCGGGCCGTCTTCATCCTCTATGATGGAGACAACTCATTATCGGAATGGAGGACGCGCGATGACCGCCATCGCTCTGAAGACGGAATGGACGAACCGGGTATACGGACGCGAAGCCGAACTGGCGGAGCTGCAGGCGACGTTCCGGCTCGCTTCGCTGGGGACGACGGAGCTGACGCTGGTCTCCGGTCCTCCGGGCATCGGCAAAACGTCGCTGATTCGGCAATTGCTGCGGCCCGCAATCGAGAACGATTGTCTGTTCGCCTGGGGCAAATTCGACTTGCTGGCGAACCGCGACCCCTATCACGCCATTATCGACGGCGTCCGGTTTCTGATCCGCAAGCTGCTGACGGAGCCGGACGAAGCGCTGCTGCGCTGGCAGCGCTTGCTGGAGCCGGAGCTTCGCTCCGGCGGCGCCTCGGTCGGAGACGCGATTCCCGAGCTGAGGCTGCTTCTGCCCGAGCTGCCGTCGTCAAGTCGGGACTCCGTCATAGATGCGCCTTTTCGTTTCGAGCAAACCTTCCGCACGCTCATCCGCACGCTGGCGCAGCCCGACCGCCCCGTCGTGCTGTTCATGGACGACCTGCAATGGGCGGACAAGGCGGCGCTTCATCTGCTGCAATCGCTGCTCGCGGACCAGGATATCCGGCATTTCTGGCTGATCGGCACGTTCAGGGAGGAGGGCGGAGAAGAGACGGCGGAAGAGCTTGTTCGCTGGGCCGAATCCTGCTCGTCCTCCGGCTCCGTCCAGCGCCTTCGGCTGGCCCCTCTGGAGCTGGAGCACGTGGAGGCGCTGCTAGCCGATTCGCTCGGACTGAGCGGACCCCGGGCGTTCGAGCTGGGCCACAAGCTGTTCACCAAGTCGGTCGGCAATCCGTTTCATTTCAAGCAATTGCTCTTGACGTCCGTGCAGCAAGGCATCGTGTATTCGACTCCGGAGGGACCGGCCTGGCGGCCGGAGCAATTGGAAGCGCTGCAGGATATCGAAGGCCAGCTCGACTATTTGACCGCACGGATCAACGGTCTACCGGAGCGGGTGCGCAGACTGCTCGTCTGCGCCGCCTGCATCGGCAGCGCATTCCATCTCGATACGCTGACGGCGATCGGAGACCCGGAGGAGCCGGACTGCGCCGGGGGATTGGACATCGCGGTTAAAGCCGGACTGTTGGGCGTTTCCTCCGCCAGCGGCGACGAAGGACAGCGCGATGAAGCGCGAACCTACCGGTTCACGCACGACCGCATCCGGCAGGCCGCCTATTCTCTCAGCGATTGGGCCGAACGCGAGCGCATCCATCTCGCCGCGGGCTTGTACGGCCTTGCCCTCGATCGACACGGGCAAGGGGAAGATACCGGGCTGTTCGAGACGGCCAACCATCTGAACCGGGCCGAGCGTCTGCTGACGGACGAGCAGCGCGGCATGGCGGCGGCCTGCAACGTCCGGGCCGGGCGCAAGGCGATGGAGGCCGGCAATTACGAGGCGGCCTCCAAGTATCTGGAACGGGCGCTGCCCGCCGCCGGCCGTGCGGCCGCCGAGGGCGCCTGGGCCATCGACGGCGCCCCGTCCCGGTTCGAGCTGCTGCTCGCTTGCGCGGAATGCGCTTTCCTATGCGGCGACGACGAACGGGCCGCCGCGCTGCTGGCCGAGGCGGACGGCGAGGCCGGCCGCTGGGTCGAACGCGCCCGCGTCGCCAAGCTGCGGATCGCCCATCATTCGCGCTCCGGCAAGTTCGCGCCGGCCATCGAAGCCGGGCTGGCCGTTCTGCGCGAAGACGGGCTGGCCATTCCCGATCGTCCTTCGCGCTGGGCCGTGAAGCTGGAGATTGCCCGAACCCGCAAGCTGCTGCGGCGCCGGGTCGCGGAGCTGCGCAGCCTGCCGGTTTCGGACAACGAAGCCGCGCGCTTGCGGATCGAGCTGTTCGGGGCGCTGATCGGGCCGGCTTTCTTCTATCGCCGGGATCTTCTTGCCCTGATGGCCGCGCGGTTGATCCGCGATATGTTCCGCACCGGCTCGTCCCCGTTGTCTCCGGCCGTCTATGCGGCTTTCGGCATGGTGCTCGTCACGATGGGAGGCGACCCTCCGCTCGCTTTCGAGCTGGGCCGTTTGGCCGTCGAACAGGCCGAGCGATCCGGCAGCGATTCGCTTCTGGCCCAGGTGAGCGTCATGTTCCATTGCGTTGTCGCTCCCTGGATGCGGGCCGCCGACCGGGACGAGTCCGCGCTCTGGGAATCCGCGCAAATGGCGGTCGAAGCCGGCGATTATATATTCGCCAGCTATGCGATCGGCGGGATGATGAACGTGGGCTACGGCAAGCTGAGCCTCGACCGGATGCGGCAGGTGCTGGGACGGAGCATGCAGGTGATGGAGCAGACCAAGGAAGAGGTCGTATGCGTCAATATGCGGATATACGCCGAAATGGTCGAGAAGCTGTCGGCGTCCGCCCCGTTCGACCTGACCGTGACGGATGGACTTCAGGAGGAGCAAGCGTTTCTCGAAGGCTTGAGGAATCATGACAACGGCAAAGTGACGCTGTTTCAGGTCTACACGTACCGAACGCAGCTGGCCTGCCTGCTGGGCCGTTACGAAGAAGCCGCTACGGCGGCGGCGCTCGCCAGGCCCTTCGTCTCGTTCGCGGTGCAATTCCCCCATCTGCCGATGCTGCTTTTCTATGAAGGAATTGCGTTGGCCGCGCTAAGCCGCCGCCACGGCAGTCGTTCGATGAAACGGGCCGCGAGGCTGCGTGCCATAGAACGGCGCTTCGCGCAATGGACGCGCATGTCGCCGGAGCCGTTCGCCCACCGCGCGGCGCTCCTGGCCGCGGAACGACGCCGGGGGCGCGAGCCGGAGCAGCGGACGATCGCCCGGTACGACGAAGCGGCGGCGCTTGCCCGGACGCAGGGCGACTTCCAGTCGCTGGCGGTCATCTGCGAATGCGCCTCCCGTTATCATCTGGAGAGAAACCGCGAGCGCTTGGCCCAGGCCTACTGGCTGGAAGCGGACGAAGCCTGCGGCCTCTGGCAAGCGGAAGCGAAACGCTTGATGCTGCGCCGGGAGTACCCGCACTGGTTTCCCCCGGCTCGTTCGGCTTCTCCTGCGGCGGATCGCGCTTCGCAGGAAGCGGCGGCGCGGGAAGCGAACGGGCCCGAGACCGAACAGCGGGATTTGCTGAAAATTATACGCCATTCGATCGCGCTGTCCCATCCGGTCAGCTCCCGTTCCGTCCTGGACGAGCTGTATCAGACGATTCTTGACACGGCTTCAGGAGAACGCTTGTATCTGCTCGCTCCCCGCGACGGGCGGCTGGCCGTCGCCCATGGCTGGGACAAGCACGGAGACCTGAGCGGACCCGTTGCGAGCGCGGAGCGCCGACGGCAATCCGCCGACAACGAGACGCTTGTTCCCTGGACGGTCGTAAACTACGCTTCGCGTACGGGCAAACCCGTCGTGCTGAGTCATGCCGGACAGGAGGAACTGTTCGCCGGCGATCCGTTCTGGCCCGCCCATCCCGGCTGCGGCGTCGCGTGCCTGCCGATTTTCGCGCGGCAGCAGATGACGGGCATGCTGTGCCTGGAGCGCCCGGGCGGCGTTCCTCCGCTGTCGGAGGAGCACGGCGACGCGCTGCGCATTCTGGCCTCGCAAGCGCTCTTCATGTCCAAGCTGACGACGGTGCTCTCGTCCGCCGACCGCGCGGAGGATACGCCCCCCGCTCCGTCCGCGGAGCGCGACCTGGATTCTCTGACCGAGCGGGAGCTGGAAGTGCTCGACTATTTGGCCAAAGGTCTGACCAACAAGGAAATCGCCATCCGGCTGGGCGTAACGGCAGGGACGATTAAAGTGCATACGCACCGCATTTTCAGCAAGCTGAACGTCAACCGGCGCACGAAAGCGGTAACGGAAGCCATCCGCCTGAAGCTGATCGAACAGCCCTGCGACTTCAGCTAACCGTGCGGAATCGACATCCCGCACGCCCCGATTTGAAGATATCCCCCTCGCTCAGGGAGGGGGATACCGCCGTTTCCGCTGTGGGCTGCGGATGCGGATGCGTCACTCGGCACCCGTCGTCGGAGCGACAGGGATAACCGCTTCTGTCGGCAAGAGAGAACGCGTTGCCGCTTCGATCGCCCCGAAAGCCCAATGGCCGCGGGACACGTCTTGCCAGGACGGTTCGACGACGGACAGGATGTCCGATCTTCCCGTCAATCGATTAAGCACGACGACGATCTCCGCCCGCGTCAGCCGCCTTGCCGGCTCGAATCGGCCGTCCGGATAGCCGGTCATCGCGCCGGCTTCGTAAGCGGCGGCGATCGCTTCGGCCGCCCAATCCGCGGCTGCGACATCGGCGAAAGGCGTTTCCCCCGCGCCAGCGAACGAAGCGTCGGCGTCCGTAGAAGCATTGGCGCCGGAGACTTCGCGCAGCCACCGCTCGACAATCGTCGCCATCTCTCGGCGGGTAATCGAATCCGCCGGGCGGAATCGGCCGCGATTATCCCCGATCAGCAGGCCGAGGCCGCTCAAGCGCTCGATCGGCGATGCCGCCCAATGCGCCTCGGATACGTCCGGATACAAGGACGCATAACCGCCGGCTTCGGTTAAGCCGCGCAGCCTGGCCAGCATGACGGCGGCTTCCGCTCTTGTTACTTCAGCCTCCGGACGGAACAGCCCGTCCGGATAACCTTGGACGTAGCCCCCGGACGTTTCGCGCGACGGATGATTATCTGTTTCTGCCGCCCCGTCATCGCCGGTACCGGAACTATTTTCGCCCGCAGCGTTCTCTTCCGCTTCTCCCTGTCCCGAACCGCCTCCCGTTCCTCCGGTTCCGCCGGTTCCGCCGCTGCCGGAGCTTCCTCCGCTCGCCGCGACCAGACGAAACAACGAGAACACACTGAACTTGTCGACCTCGAACGCAATGCTCTCCTCCTCCGGCAAGAGCGTCGGACGGGTCGCTTCCACGTCACCGTCGCTATGAAGAATATAGATGCGTAGGCTGTCGTAATACTCGTCCGCGTTCCCGCCCGGAACGACCGTTCCGAGCGCGCCAAGCGGCAGGCCTACCGTCGTTGCATACCCGGTGTAATTGGCCTGAATGCGCATCGGAGTGCCCGCCGGCACCGCGGTTTTGCCGCCTGCCGCCAACGCGGCGACGGCCGGATCGTTCCGCAGCCGGTTGCGGACATCCGCTTGCGTCGCCCCGTCCTTAACCGGCACGATGCGGAAAAACAGATCAAGTCCGTTTTCGCTCATCGCCGTCAATACGGGCGCCGCAAGCTCCACGGTTCCGAATGCGGTAGAGACGCGCAGCGAGATGCCCGATTCCGCCAGCAACCGCACCGCTTCCCCCGGAACCTCGATCGCATATTCGTCCGCCGCGTCTCCCGGCGCCTCGTCCACGATCAACGCGGCGACCCGGTCGTGAGTCGGCGGATGGGCGACGAAGCTTTGCGCGACCGCGGGTTCGAGCACCACCTTGTCGATGACCGCTCCGTCGGACAGCTCGATTCGAGTCACCGGGACGGCTCCGGACGGCGCCTCCTCGTCTTCGCTTTGCAATTCGACCGTTCGCACGTTCGGCGTCGCGGTTTTGGAGATTCCCTCCGCCTTGACGATGACCAGGAAAGTCCGCGCAGCGCTCAAGCCGTCGCGCGAAACCGTCGCGGTCAGGATTACGCTCTCGTCCTGCGCCTTCCGATGTACCGCGGCTGCGATCGTTCCCCCTGCCGGATCGGCCAGCTCCACGACGGCCGGCTTGCTGGAAACCCATTGCACGGCGGCCGAATGCTTGCCGACCGAGGCGACGAAGATCGGCAGCGTTACGCTTTCCCACGTATCGCCGGACTGGTAGCCGATTTCAAGCTCCCGTACGGCATCGTCCAGAAGCGCCTTGGCGATCTCGTCGATGACGACCGTCAGGCGTTCGCTCTCCAGCTTGTCCGGCTCCATATAGGAAATGCGCACCGCGGCGAGCGAATCCAGATCGATCGGCTCGATCAACGCTTCGCCGGTCGTCCCTAAGCCATTCGTTCCTTGCCCGATCAGCGTTCCGGCCAGGTCGTAAATGCGTACCTCCGCGCCTGCCGGAACGTTAACCATCTCGATCCGGCGGTCGGCAATTCCGACGAAGCGGACGTCCGGCGGTGCCGGAACGCGGGAACGGGCCTTTGCGACCGCACCGGTCGGTTCGCTCTCCTGCTCCCCCGGAACCGCGACGGTGACTTCCAATGCATCGCCGGGCTCCAGATCTGGCGTAATGACGACAACGACGCCGCTGCCCGGTCCCGGATTCGTGCCCCGCCCAAGCTCGTTGCCGTTCTCGTCGTATACGATCGCTACGCCGCCCTCGGGAACGTCCGCTATCGTCACCTTGTCGCTTTCCGCATCGGCTTCGATCGCTTCGGCGGCCGGAGCGGAAGTACGGTAGCGCGGGTCGGCATAGACGATCGCGCTCTCGGCTTTCGGCGCAGCCTGGAAGGATACCCCGATCGAATCGCCGGGCGACAAGGCCGGGTCGCTAACCGGAATTTCGAGTCTGCCTCCCGCTGCCGATATTTCTTGCGTAATCAAACCTCCTTCGGAATCGTACAAGCGGACGATCGCGCCGACCGGAACGCCGCTAACGGTCACGATGCCGTTCGTCGCGTTGGCCTCGATATCGCTTTCCAGAGGAGGAGCGGTGCGTCCCGGAACGCTGATCGCAGCCCGGCGCACGACACCGCCCGGTCCTTCTGCCGTTAATGTCGTCGCAACGCTCTCTCCGTCGACCGACACAATGCGGACAACGGCCTGTCCGGCAGAATCCGTAACCGCTTCGGCCGGATCGACCTCCGCGTTCGGATCGTCGGTCGACAGACGGATCGGCACGTTATCGTTATGCGAGCCTCCCGAAGCGGTCACCGTCACTTCGACGCTTCCGTCCGTCTGCGCGACAGGGGAGACATCCAAAAGATAACCGGAAGGAGCCTGCTTGTATTCGTTATTCGCAACGTCGATCGGATCGAAGCGATTCGTGAAATACCAGGACAAAATATCGTGATTCTGATAGGAGCCTCCCGTAGCGGACGTGAATCCGACGTAGACGTCGTCGGAGCCGAGCACCGCGGTCAGCTTTTGCGTCAAAGGATGAACCAATACAGCCGCGGCCGGACGATCGGAAGTTTCCGCGACGCGCACCTCTATTAAACCCAGCGGACCGTTGTAGTCGACCCAGGCGTGGACGATACTGCCGCTTTTGAAATCGATGCCGGTCACATCCTGATAGGCAACGGGATCTTTCATATTGCCGTTCAGGTTGACCGCTACGTGATTGTTTGAAGCGTCGTTATGAGCGTCCTCAGTGTTTCTCCAGGTGTCGAATTCGATCCCTACGCTTTCCGGAATGGATCCGTACCCGAGCGTTCCTCCGGAGGAAGCGACGGAGTTGCTTGACGTTTGAACCGTAAATACGAAGCCGTCTCCGCCCGCGCTGTTGCCCCCATCGGAATACCCGCCCTGTCCGTGCAGCCGAAACGTAAAATAGGCGCTGAAGGAACGCTCGTCCTGCAGCGACACCCGCTCGATATTAAAAACGGAGCCTCTCTTCGACGCGCTCGCCGGCACCAGACGCAGCACCGTGCCCGATCCTCCCGATGCGGTAGAGGCATCGTAATTGAATTTCAGAACATCCGTATGCTGCGAAAAATCCTCGTACATGAAGGTAAGAAAACGCGGCTCCGCAGCGTCGGCGCGTCCCGGACCGAAAGCCGAGAGCAGCGCGAAAGCGAGGAGTAAGGCAGAGGTTCCGAGATATCCGGGACGTTTTATTGGTCGTGATCGTTTGAATGACAAGCTTGATCCCCTCCATTTTATGCCGTTATCGGCCTTACTATAGGCCATTCCGAGACCGCTCCGCGTCTACCAAATGGTATACGCCGTCGAATTTTGTCAAACAAAAAGACGGCCCCCGGGCAAAGACCAACTTATATGTCGGACTTCACTAGGCGCCGCCTTGGCAGCTTTTCCATATTGGAAGCGACGCATGGGCCGCTTTTATTCGATCAGCCGCAGCATCTGCACGACCGGCCTGCCGTCTCCGGAAAGTTTCTTTTCCCGGCTGTGAAGCTGGGAGGAGCCGTCTCCGTCGAGAAAGATGCCGTCTACGAGCTTGCCCGCGCCGATCTGCTCGACGATCGCAGTCCGGAAAGCCGCCAGCGGTCCTTTCGTTGCGCTTACGACAAGATACAGATTGCCCTCCGTATCGTAAACGGCTGCCGAACGCAAACTGTTCTGGTCGGGCAGCGGCGCCGCTTCCTCGGTCGCTTGCAAGGCCCATTCCTCGCCGAGGGGCAAGCTCATGCTGATGCCGCCCTGCGCCCAGAAACGCGAACGATCCGTTACTTCTATTTCCTGTGCCTGACGAACGACCTGCACACTTAACCGATCCAAGACGCCGTCCCATACCAGCGTTCCTCTTGCATATTTCGCATTGGAATCGCCGGCCCCGTATTGCCCCGGTTCCCCGTGCACCGGCGCGTCGTTAATGACGGACACGCTAAGCAAGGCATCCTCGTAAAAGAAGCCTCCGTTAATGCCATAATAAGCGGCTGCCGACACATTGTTGCGGACGCTCAGAGGTTCGACGTTGGACGGCCTCGTCTGCAAGTAATGCAGCTCCATGCCGTTGGCAGCGACAGCCGTCCCGTACTCGTACGCTCGCGGCATATCGGCCTCGTCGGCCTCTCGCATGTTTCCCAGGCCTTCGGCCACGAGCGCGACGGCCATAACGATTACCGCCAACCCCAGCGCCGCGATCCCTGCGATTCCGATTTTGATTTTCGTTGCGTGATTCACTGTTCTCTAACCCTCATTTTCACTTCTCCGTTGATTCGCGCTTGGAGTCGGATGATCTATGCGTCGAATCTAACTACGAGCCAATCATGCGAATAGAGTCAAAAACCTCTCCAAGTCTAAACGAAATACAAGGCAGCTTGTCCGAGGAAACCCGGTCGTCCTCTTCATACAACTCCTCCAACTCGTAACGCTCACCGTCCAGCCGATATTGCTCCAGCGTCCGCGTCTCAGGATCGACAAGCCAGTATTCCGGCACCTGGTGTTTGGCATATGCCGCCGCCTTCACGACTTTGTCCCGTTTGCGCGTACTTGGGGAAAGAATCTCGACCACGAGGTCGGGCGCGCCTTCGATTCCGTGGGGTTTGACGATGTCGAGTCGACTGATATGGATCATCAGGAGATCCGGCTGGAGCACGTTCGTTTTACTCAATATGACATCCAAAGGCGCACTGAAAATCTCATATTCCGAGCGACAGCTCTGCATCATTAGAAATTCAATCTCTCTGACCACCGCCTGGTGAATCGTCATTGGCCCCGGAGACATCATCTCCAATACACCATCGATAATCTCGTACCGGTTGCCATCGTCCGGCATCGCTGCATAGTCGTCGTACGTCACCGGTTGCTCTCGAATGATCGGCTCGTCTTTCCGCTTCTTCTTCATCGCGCTTGCGCTCCTTCCCCTCCAGTTAAGTCGGAAAATTCAATCCATCAGCCTCGTTAAGGATCTCTCCCAGCACAAAGGAAACGCAAGGCAGCTTGTCCGAAGAAACCCGAGCATCCTCAATGTACGTCCGCGCCAATTCGTAACGCTCACCGTCCAGCCGGTATTGTTCCAATGTCCGCGCTTCGGGATCGACAAGCCAGTATTCGGGCACCTGGTGCTTGGCGTAAGCCGCCGCCTTCACGACCTTGTCCCGCTTGCGCGTACTTGGGGAAAGAATCTCCACGACAAGATCGGGCGACCCCTCCACCCCATGCTTCTTGACGATTTCCAATCGACTGCGATGAATCATGATAATATCCGGCTGAAGCACAGTGGTTCTGCTTAAGATGACATCAAGAGGGGCATCGAAAATGACATATTCCGAGCGGCAGCTCTGCATAAGCAAAAATTCCAACTCTCCGCTCACCGCCTGATGAATCGTCATCGGTCCCGGAGACATCATTTCCAACACGCCGTCGATAATCTCGTACCGGTTGCCGTCATCCGGCATCGCCGCATAGTCGTCGTACGTCACCGGCTGCTCTCGAATGATCGGCTCGTCTTTCCGCTTCTTCTTCATCGCGCTTGCGCTCCTTCCCCTCCAGCTAAGTCGGAAAATTCAATCCATCAACCTCTTTAAAGATCTCTCCCAGCACAAAAGAAACGCACGGCAACTTGTCCGAGGAAACTCCATCGTCTTCTTCGTACGTCTGCACTAATTCGTAACGCTCACCGTCCAGCCGATATTGCTCCAACGTCCGCGCTTCGGGATCGACAAGCCAGTATTCCGGCACCTGGTGCTTGGCGTAAGCCGCCGCCTTCACGACTTTGTCCCGTTTGCGCGTACCTGGGGAAAGAATCTCCACGACAAGATCGGGCGCCCCCTCCACCCCATGCTTCTTGACGATTTCCAATCGACTGCGATGAATCATGATAATATCCGGCTGGAGCACAGTGGTTCTGCTTAAGATGACATCAAACGGAGCGTAATAGATTTCGTACTCCGAGCGGCAGCTCTGCAGCAATATAAACAACAACTCCCTGCTCACCCCCTGATGAATCTTCGTCGGTCCCGGAGACATCATTTCCAGCACGCCGTCGATAATCTCGTACCGGTTGCCGTCGTCCGGCATCGCCGCATAGTCGTCGTACGTCACCGGCTGCTCGCGAACGACCGGCTCGTCTTCCCGTTTTTTCTTCATCGCGCTTGCGCTCCTTCCCCTCCAGTTAAGTCGGAAAATTCAATCCATCAACCTCGTTAAAGATCTCTCCCAGCACAAAAGAAACGCAAGGCAGCTTGTCCGAAGAAACCCGATCGTCCTCAACGTACGTCCGCACCAATTCGTAACGCTCACCGTCCAGCCGATATTGCTCCAACGTTCGCGCTTCGGGATCGACAAGCCAGTATTCCGGCACCTGGTGCTCCGCATAAACCGCCGCCTTCACAACCTTGTCCCGCTTGCGCGTGCTCGGAGAAAGAATTTCGATGACCAGATCCGGCGCTCCCTCGACTCCATGCTTCTTGACGATATCGAGTCGGCTATGATGAATCATTATAATGTCCGGTTGGAGCACGGTAGTTCTGCTTAAAATGACATCAAACGGAGCGTAATAGATTTCATACTTCGAGCGACAGCTTTGCAAAGCCAGAAATAGTTCCCCGCTCACCTTCTGATGAATCGTCATCGGTCCCGGAGACATCATTTCCAGCACGCCGTCGATGATCTCGTACCGGTTGCCGTCGTCCGGCATCGCCGCATAGTCGTCGTACGTCACCGGCTGCTCGCGAACGACCGGCTCTTCGTCCCGTTTCTTCTTCATTCCGTCGCCTCCCCTTTACAAAAAAAGCACCCGACAAAGCCACACGTATTGTGTTGGACTTTGTGAGGTGCTTCCCCGGCTTCTGTTCCTTTTATTATGTTGAAAATGCAGGAATCTGTCAAATCCTCCGCGAATAGCCGCTCCGCGTCAATCGTCCCTGGTCCGCCGTTTCCGGTAGACGCCCGGAGAAATCCCGTACGCCGCGCGAAATACCCGGTGGAAGTAAGTGTAGCTGCCCAGTCCCGTCTCGTAAGCGATCTGTTCCAGCGACAGCACGCTGTGCTCCAGCAGGTTGACCGCGTGCGCCAGGCGGAGCTGCTGAACATACTGTATCGCGGACATTCCGAAAAAAGCCTTGAACAGATGAACGGCGCGCGACACGCTTAGCCCCGCATGGCCGGCGATTTCCTCCAGCCTCAGCGGCTTTGAGGCATTCTCCTCCACAAAATTCCGCATGCGGATCGCGTGAAAAGCGGCCGCGGACTGCGCCGGCGGAGCTTCCTCCAGCGCGCGGTCA
This sequence comes from Cohnella cellulosilytica, assembly GCF_042431195.1. NCBI lineage: Bacteria > Bacillati > Bacillota > Bacilli > Caryophanales > Paenibacillaceae > Cohnella > Cohnella cellulosilytica. Next base: position 279,700 of record NZ_JBHMDN010000020.1, on the reverse strand, counting down.
AGCAGCAGCAACAGCGTGCGGACGATCAGGGAAATCAGCTCCGGATGTCCCCCGTCCAGCCTCCTTTTTTCGAGAAACAGCTGATGCCAGGCCGCCTTGATCCGCTCGTCCTCGGCGATCTTCCGAAGCGTCGGCCGCTCTTTCTCCGCCCACCACTCGTCCATACCTGCTCCCGCGCACATCATAAAATAATCGCCGCTGGGCTTCACCCTTGCCTCCCCGGGCGCGCCGATCCTCAGCTCGTATGGATCGCCCGGCTTGCACAGCAGCAGATCGCCCGGCATCAGATCGGTCATCCTCCCGTCGACGAGCGCCTGGCAGGTTCCTTCAAGCTGCAATCGGATAATATAGGTGTCGAGTCCGTTCTTGTACTCCTGCTTGAAGGGCTCCCGATGCCTCGAGTGTCCGCATAAACGAACGTCGACTGCGCTAATCGCCATTTTCACGACCACCCCGGTCTTCCGGATTAGAATGACCATATCGTATAGGTTTACAATCATATTGTTTCTACAAATTCCGCTATTTTTCCTCCTATAATAAAGTACGAATATACTTATGGAGGTAACGACGATGGGCCAAAGAACGATCAGAGTCATTCAGACCGAGCAGCATTCCCAAGACAGGCTAACGGAGAAAAGCTCCCTGACCTTCCGTCCGGACGAACAAGGCGTAGAAATGCCGTTGATCAATATTTACGAAGACTTGACTTACCAGGAGATCGTCGGCTTCGGCGGCGCCATTACGGAAGCTTCCGCGGTAACCGCCGCCAAGCTCGGCGAGAGCAACCGCGACGCAATCATCAACTCCTACTACAACGCGCAGGACGGCATCGGCTATACGATCTGCCGCACGCACATCAACAGCTGCGATTTCTCCCTCGGCAATTACGCTTACGTGGAAGAGGAAGATCCGATGCTCGCCAACTTCGACATCAGCCGGGACAAGGAGACGCTGATCCCGTACATCAAGCAGGCCGCAAACGCGGCCGGAGACGACTTCCGGCTGTACGCCTCCCCCTGGAGCCCGCCGCAATGGATGAAGACGACCGGGGAAATGAACAACGGCGGCAAGCTGAAGCCGGAATATCGCGACGCCTGGGCCCGCTATTACGTGAAATTCATCGAGGCCTACGAAGCGGAAGATTTGCCGGTGTGGGGACTGACGGTCCAGAACGAGCCGAAGGCGGTTCAACGCTGGGACTCGTGCATCTATACGGGCGAAGAGGAACGGGACTTCGTTAAAAATCATCTGGGACCGACGCTGGAAGCGGCCGATCTGTCCCGCGTCAAGCTGATGATCTGGGATCATAACAAGGAGCGCCTCTACGATCGGGCTAAAATCGCCTTCGAGGACCCGGGAGCTTCGAAATACATCTGGGGCGCGGGCTTCCACTGGTATTCGGGCGACCACTTCGAGTCGCTGTCCGCCGTGCACGACCGCTTCCCGGACAAGCAGCTCGTCTTCACCGAAGGCTGCCACGAAGGCGGCGTGCAGCTCGGCTCCTGGAAAAGCGGCGAACGCTATGCGCACGACATTATCGGCAACCTGAACAACTGGATGTCCGCCTGGACGGACTGGAACATCGTGCTCGACGAGCAGGGCGGCCCGAACCATGTGGGCAACTATTGCGACGCTCCGATCATCGCCGATACCCAATCCGACTCGCTGACGTACCAAAGCTCTTATTATTACATCGGGCACTTCAGCAAATACATTCGCCCGGGCGCGGTGCGGATCGGCTGCACGAAATATACCGACAAGCTGGAGACGACCGCCTTCCGCAACGCGGACGGCACAATCGCCGTCGTCGTGCTGAACCGAACCGACGAGGCCGTTCCGTTCACGCTTCGCAATAACGACGAGTTGGCGGAAACGTCGATTCCCGCCCACGCGATTCAGACGCTGCTGTTCGATAATCCCTAAGACAGGACGACAAGCAAAAACACCTGCGGCGTCCATAGGACGGCGAACGCGTTTTTGTCGGAGACGATACAGACAAGGATAAGGGTGAAACTTATAAATTCTGTATCGTTAAGAAAGGGCATGTCTCTCCCAAGCAGTCGAAACTGCCGGGAAGAAGACATGCCCTTTGCCCTGTGACTATCAGAAAACCCGCGCAACGCCCGGTTGTTCAGTTCTCGCTCAGGAAAAACTGAATCGTCTTGTCCCCCGAGCCCGGCAGATGCTCATGGCCGAAGTCCGGATAGACAACGAGCCGCTTGGGAGCGGTTATCTTGTTATAGGCTGCGAATTGCGTGGATGGCGGACAGATCGTATCCATCAAGCCGACGAACATCAGCACCTCGCCGCGAATCCGGTTCGCCAAATACTGCAAGTCGATGTAGCCGAGCCGCGTGAAAATCTCGTCCTCGCGCTCGTGCAGCGGATCAAAATGGCGGAAAAACGTCCGCAGCTCCTGGTACGCGTCCTTCGCCAGATCCATCTCCCAAGTCCGCTTATAATCGCACAGGAACGGGAATACCGGCGCCAGCTTCTTCACTCTCGGCTCCAGCGCCGCGCAGGCGATCGTCAACGCGCCGCCCTGGGAGCCGCCGGCCGCGTATACGCGCTCCGGATCGACCTCCGGAAGGTCGAGCGCAATGCCCGCAAGCTGAGCCGTATCGAGAAAAATGTGCCGGAACAGCAGGTTGTCCTCATGATCGTCCAGACCGCGGATGATATGGCCGTGATGCGTCGTGCCCTTGACCCCTCCGGTATCCTCCGAGAAGCCGCCCTGTCCGCGACAGTCCATCGACAGCACGGAAAAGCCGAGCGACGCGTAGGCCAGCTTGTCCAACCAGTCCCCGGCGTTGCCGGAATACCCGTGAAACTGCACGACCGCAGGATGAGGCTCGGCGACGTGGCGCGGGCGAACGTACTTGGCATGAATGCGCGCGCCGCGCACGCCGGTGAAATAAAGATCGAAGCATTCGGCGGACGGCGTCTGGAAGGCGCTTGGAACGAGCTCGACCTGAGGGTCGACGGCCCGCATTTCTGTAAGCGCTCTCTCCCAATAGGCGTCGAAATCGGCCGGACGCGGATTGATTCCCTGATACTCTTTCAGCTTCTCTAGCGGCATATCGACTAACGGCATGGATTAAACATCCCTTTCGGCGAAGAATGAAGGTAATGAAGCTTTATCCCTCCACATGTTACCACATCGGGAGCCGAGTTCAACTATAAAAAAACGACGGAAAACGGCCCTGGTTCGGCTGCAATTTTCCGCCCTTGTCCTTCGCCCGGTTTAAACCGGCATCTTCTTCCACACCATCAGAGCGGCCCCGGTCGCGACGGCGTCCTCCTGCAGCTCGCCCTTGGTGAAAATCGGTTCGTACTCCGGATAATAATATACGTTTTTACGCGCGATGCCGATCGCCGTTTCGAAGAAACGATCGTACGAATTCATCAGCGCTCCTCCCAGCACAACCGTCTCCGGATGCAGCATGTTGATCATGTTGGCCAGGCCGATGCCGAGATGCGAGGCCGCTTGTTCGAACAGTTCCTCGACATGCGCGTTGCGCTGTCTAAGCTCCTGGAGCAGCAGCTCGTAGCGAATGCGATCCGGAGGCACCCGAAGCTTGTCGTTCCATTGTCCCCCGCTGATTTTCGCCCGCGATTGCGCCAACCGCTCCAGCGCCTGCACGGATACGAACGCCTCGAGCGCGCCGAAATTGCCGTCCTCGCTCAGCCGCGGTCCGTCGGTCTGGATAATCATCTGCCCGATCGCGCCTTCCATATCCAGCGATCCGTGAATGATCTGGCCATAGGACATCATCGCCGAGCGCAGCCCGACCCCGGCATGCACGTACAGCATATGCAGCGGATTGGAGCCGCGCATCGCCCATTGCTCGCCCATAAGCGCCGCGTTGGCGCCGTTCTCCAGCTCCGCGCGGAAGCCGGTTTGCTCCTCGATCATGCGGCAGATCGGCACGTCGACCCAGCCCGGAGAGGAGAAATACTTCGGCTTCACGATCACGCCCCGCTCCCTGTCCAGCGGACCTACCGCGCCGATGCCTACTCCGACGACTTTGGCGGAATCGATTTTGTGGTCGTTCAGAATAGCCCTCATATTCGCGGCCACGTGCTCGACGACGCGTTCGGGCGTCATCGCCTCATCCATGCGCCAGCGCGTAAACGACATCGGATTCATTCGCACGTCGAAAAAGCCGAGCGACGAGGAGAATCGGGAGATCTCCAAGCCGAAGAAATAGCCGTGCTCCGGATTTGTCTCGTATAGAATCGGTCTTCTGCCGCCGCTGGACGGCCCGAATCCCGAAGCCAGAATCAGTTGCTCCGATACCATCTCCTCCAGGAGACGGGTCATCGTACTGCTGGTCATCGCAAAACGCTCCAGCAGCTCCGCCTTGGAGGCTTGACCCAGCTCGGCGATATGGGTGTAAATCAGCCGTTTCGGCGACGGCAAGCCGGCGTTTCGTTGCGACACGAGCATTCCCCTTTTACCCAAGTAACCGCATTGGAAATCTATTAAACATTATAGCCGATTTCCTTCGACAAGACTACTAGACGACTTTCCCCCTTCGTAACATAAAAACAAAATGAAATTAAGTCAAATCAATAGCCGCTATCAGAAGATGTTATAAATCCATTTTCCCAAAACTTAATTCCAAAATGAAATAAAGATGGTATACTAGAGAGGCAAAACTGAAGGAGGCACGTCTATGAATGCGAATTGGAGGATGATCGGCTCGCTGTTTGCGACCTTTCTGAAAATGGGTCCCTTTACATTCGGCGGCGGCTACGCGCTCATTCCGGTGATCGAAAGGGAAATCGTGGAGAAGCGCAAATGGCTGCAAAGCGAGGACGTCGCCGACATCGTCGCGGTATCCGGTTCCGTGCCCGGCGCGGTCGCCGTCAACTCCGCCACGCTGATCGGCTATCGGATTGCGGGCATTCGCGGCGCGCTGTCGGCTCTGCTCGGCATTTTCCTCCCGACGTTCGTCTTGATGATCGGGCTGTCTCTGGTGTACATTCAGATGAAGGACAATCCGAAGATCGAAGCCGCCTTCCTCTCTATCCGCGCAACGGTCGTTGCCATGATCGTCTACGCCGCCATCAAGATCGGAAAAACCGCCATCGTCGACTTCGCCACAGGGGCGCTTGCGACGATCGCCGTCTGCCTTCTGCTCTTCGGCGGAGGCCTTGTGCATCCCGTCTGGGTCATCGTCTTCGGCGCGCTCGCGGGCATCGCCGTCGTGAAGATCCGCGCGCTGCTGGGCAAGAAGACCAAGCTGGAAGAGAAGGAACCCGTATACGACTACATGATCTAATCACGACGATAATGGGGAATGGCTATGCTTATCGATTTGTTCTTGACCTTTTTGATGGTCGGGCTCGTCTCCTTCGGGGGCGGCTACGCCATGATACCGCTTATTCAAGAAGAGGTGCTGAACCGCCATCACTGGATGGACGCGGCCCAGCTCACCGACATCGTCGCGGTTGCCGGCATGTCTCCGGGACCGATCGCGACCAATATCGCGGTTGCCGTCGGCTACCATCAGGCCGGAGCGACTGGCGCCGTCGTCGCTTCCGTGGCGATGATTCTTCCGTCGCTGGCGCTTATTCTGGCCGCGGGCAAGCTTATTATGCGGTATCGCGACAACCGGCTTGTGAAATCGTCCTTTTTCGGACTTCGCCCGACAGTGGCCGGCATGATCGTCTACGCCGCCATTCTGTTCGCGCAAAATTCGGGCATGTCGCTGGCGTTCGATTGGCGGACCTGGAGCCAGCTGGCGATTTTCGCCGGTTCTCTGTTCGCCTTGATTTACCTGCACAAGCATCCGTTTACCGTCGTGCTGCTCTCGGGGCTCGTCGGCATCGCGGTCTACGGCTAAGCCGGCCGCACATTCGCGCCTGATCTACGGAAGGAGCCGAATTCTATGGAACAACAACCGATCAAAGCCTGCTGCGCGGCGCGCCGCAGCGACGTCTCCGCAGCAACTGGACAAGAGCCGCCCCGGTCTCCGCAGCCGGTCGAAGCGACCTCCTCGCGCAATCCCTCCGACGGCCTCGTGCTGCTGCCCGGCGGCGAATTCGTTATGGGAACCGATTCGCGGGAAGGCTTCCCGGCGGACGGGGAGGGTCCGGAGCGTCCCGTGCGCGTCGATCCTTTTTATATTGCGCCGTACGCCGTCACAAATACGCAATTTCAGCAATTTGTAGAGGAGACGGGTTATGTCACGGAAGCCGAGCAGTTCGGCTGGACGTACGTTTTTCACCTGTTCGTATCGGAGGAAATGAAGCGGGAGGTCGTCAACGTGCCGCAGGCGACGCCTTGGTGGTACGTGGTCAGCGGAGCGCACTGGGCGAAGCCGGAAGGACGGGATTCCGATATCCGCGGCCGAATGGATCATCCGGTCGTCCACGTCTCCTGGAACGATGCGGAGGCGTATTGCCGATGGTCGGGCCAGCGTCTGCCGACCGAGGCGGAGTGGGAGTACGCCGCCAGAGGCGGCCTGGAGCGCAAAACCTATCCGTGGGGCGACTTGCTCAAACCCGACGGCGAGCATCGCTGCAACATCTGGCAGGGCAAATTTCCGGTCAAAAACAATGCAAGCGACGGTTACGAGGGAACGGCTCCCGTCGATGCGTACAAGCCGAACGGATACGGGCTGTACAATATGGCCGGCAACGTGTGGGAGTGGTGCGCGGACTGGTTCACCCCGGCTTACCATCAGGCGACCCCGAGCGAAAACCCGCGCTTCGAACAGCCCACCGGCAGACGTTCGATGCGCGGAGGCTCGTACTTGTGCCATCGTTCCTACTGCAATCGGTACCGCGTGGCGGCCAGAAGCTCCAATACACCGGACAGCTCTACCGGCAACGCCGGATTTCGCGTCGCTCTCTCGGCGGAGTAGGCAGTAAAAAACGGGCTGTTTCGTAGGCTAGGGCGTACAAGATGATCGAGGAAAAAGAAGAAGCATCTATCTCCTGGAGACTGCCTCATACGTTCCTGAAATTACCCTGTGACGGGTTTACCAGTTCAAATTTCAGGATCGTATAGCATCGGAAGGAGATAGATGCGACTTACACCATTCCATCGATCATCTTTCGGTACGACTCTTTGTGTCTACGAAACAACCCGTTTTCGGATGCCTGAGTTTGCTATCTGAAGTATTGAGCCAGATGCGCCGCAGCCTTCTCGATGCCTTGGCGCTCGGCTTCGATCGTTCCCCAGTAGCGGTGATCCTCCAGCTCGATGCCGATCGCGCCGTCGTAGCCCAGTCTCTCGAGACGGACGGCGACCCTGCTCCAGTCCACTTCTCCGTGACCGGGAATCGTATAGCGCCACGAGCCTTCCGAGAAGCCGTACTTCGCCCCGAAGGTCGCGGTCAGCGTGCCGCATTCGTACAGCTCGTCATGCAAAATTTCCGTATCCTTGCCGTGGCAGTGGTTAATTCGCTCCCCGAATTCGGACAGCGCGCGCAAGTAATCGATGCCGAGCCGGACCAGGTGGGACGGATCGTAGTTCAAGCCGAAATGCCGCGAAGGAATCGCCTCGAACATCGCCCGCCACATTTCCGGCGTGCATCCGAGCGTCGGATAATGAGGAGCCGGGCCGGGCCAGCCTTCGATCGCGATATAGACGCCGACGCGTTCCGCATGGGCGACAAGCTCCGGGAACGTCTCCTTCCAGATCGCGAACCCTTCGTCGCGAGGCAGCGTCGCGTCCTCGGGCACGAGGCACATGAACATAACCCGGCCCCCGAGAGCGGCCATCCCGTCCATCTGCTTCTTCACCGATTCGACGGCGTCCGCCCGTCGGGCTTCGTCCCGGCTTAACAATTGCGCAACGCCCCGGGCATCCACCGATCCGATGCCAAGCCCCGCCCGATCGCATGCCGCCTTGACGTCCGCGGTCAGCTCCGGCACGTCCAGCACGTCGAGACCGACACGCGCCGACCAGGCGGCGACCGCCTCGATGCCTTCTTTCCCGATCTGCGGGGGAATTCTCATACCGATGCGAAAATTCACGATTGAACGCCTCCTGTCGCCGCGCGCGCATCCTCTGCCGGAGAATACCCCGCCGCTTCATATACCATTTCCGAAAATTTCACGACCCGATAAGCGAATTCCCCGCTAACCGCCACTTCCCGCCGACCGAGAATCGCGTCGATGAAGCTCTTGTCCTGGTTCGTCGTCTGTGTCGGAAGCTCGGGAACGATCGGCTCCTGGCGCAGGCGGCGAAGCGTAATGCGGCCGTTGTCGTAGAAAATGCCGCCCTCTTCCCCGCAGAAGGCATAGGTTTCATGCCAGCAAGGGGCATAGCCGACCAGGTTCAGTCCGCCGACAGCCCCTTCCGCGAACCGGATCGAAGTAAACGTGTCGATCTCGACCGGAGAGCCGTGCCGATGAAGCTGCGTGTTGACCTCGACCGGCGTCAACCCCGTCGTCCACAGCAGTACGTCAATGATATGGCTGCCCGAATCCATCAGGAAGCCGCCGCCCGACAAGCCGGGATTTTGCCGCCACGTTCCCGGGGTGCCCTGCCTCCATTCCTGGTAGAGAGAGGCGGTGACGGACGTCAGCTTGCCGATCTCGCCCCGCTCGATCGCTTCCTTAATATAGAGAAATTCCGGCTGAAAATGACGCTGGTACGATACCTGCAAAATTTTCCCCGATTGTTTCGCCGTCTCGATCAGCCGTTCCGCTTCGGCGGAACTGCAGGTCATCGGCTTCTCGATCAGAGTGTGCAGTCCCTTGTTCAGCGCATCCGTCGCCTGCTCGTAATGCAGCGTGTGCGGAGAACAAATGACAACGGCGTCAAGCTCGACTTCCTCCAGCATGCCGCGGTAATCCGCGTATTGCTTCGCCTCGCGCAGCTCGAATTTCCCGACAAACTTGTCCCTGCTCTGCTCGCTCGTGTCCGCGATCGCGACAATCTCCGCCTCCGGCAGCTCCAACAGCTGCCGAGCGTGCCACTCCGCGATTCCGCCCGTGCCGATCATGCCGATACGCAATCTGCTCATGTTCGTCCCTCCGCCAATTAGATTCGGTATAGACAAGATTAGGGTAGCAGATCGCGCCGCCTATGTGTATCCACAAACGCGACATCGTTATACGATGTTGGCGCCTTGATCGCGGCATAATCGTTGCGACGCCCTCGCTGCCGGGGGGACGGCGATCAAGGGATTAGCGGATCGGCCCGGCGTCCGCGGCCGGGACGAGACGAAGCCTCTCTCCCACATTCGTTTTCATTCGCAGAATATCGCCCTCCAGCTTGATCGGCTCCGAACCTTCACGCAAGCACAGGACCGCGGCCCCGCTCCAGGGGTTGTAAACCTCCAACGGAGATCCCGCTTCGCTGACCATTTCGAGCTCCCGCACCTGCCCGCTTTCCCATACCGCGCTGACGAGGAAGCCTCCGACCGCGCGCAGCGTGCGGAATTCCGCGCGCTTGTCCGCCGGCCAGTTCGGAAACAGGCGAACGATGCCATTGTAGCTCTGCATCAGGCATTCGTTGACGAGCGCCGGCAGCGCGAAGTTCTCGAACCATACGCCCATCGGCGCCATATAATCGAACAGCGTCGTATCCGCATACCTGCCGCCCGCTTCCAGCAGCTTGTCGGTGCACGTTCCGTTCGGCAGCAGGCAGTATTCGACCTGCCGCTTGAAGCGCTCCAGATCGAGCTTTCCCAGTCTGGCGCCGGCCAAATTCAGAAATACGAGCTCGTTCCCTCCCTCGTTGCGGTGGTTGAGGTAGGAATTGACTGCGACGCGATACTGCTCCGGAGGCGAATGCAGGCCGTGGTCCTCCCCGGGAAACACGGTTGCGATGCCGTTGGGCACGTTGTACACGACCTCGGGATCCTCCCCCGGCACGGACACGAACACGGTCCCCCGCTCCGATCGGGCGGTCGGATATTCCGGAAAGCGGGCGGCGACCTCCCGCACCTCGCTCAGCAGATCCGTCTCTTCCTCCTCCAGTCCAAGCGCCTCGCAGGCTCCCTCGAACGCGCGGAACAGAAACTTCGTCAGCGTCAGATCGACGATGCAGTCGCGATTGCGGCCGAACCCGGGAGTCAGCTCGTACAGCTCGGGAACAACGGTCGGATAAATATGATAGTTGTCGTCCCCCCATTGCGGACCCCGGGCTTCGGGCCGCTTCATATAGTCGACCATGAACAGCGCCGCGTCCTTGATCGGCTCGAACGCGCGCTCGGCCAGAAACTTCTTGTCCATCGTGTACAGATAGTGCCACCACAGGCTCTGGACCGTCCACGGAGTTTCGCAGATTTCCCAGCCCCAGTGCGGCACGGGATACGGCATCATGCTCATCTCCACCGGATAGGCCGAATGGGGAAAATAAGCTCCGCGCAAGCCGTAATACTCGCGGGCCCATTTGCGGCTGACGGGCAGCACGTGATCGACCATGTCGACGTAGGCGAGATGCTTGTCGACGTGATTGCTGGAGAACGCGACCCAGAACGGCTGCTGCGTGTTGTAGTTCATATGGTAGTCGCCGTGCCACTCCGAGCCGATCCGGCCGTAGCTCCAGTTCGCGAACAGTCCCGGGCACGTCGCCCCCGGCTTGACCGAGCAATGGAAGAAATACAGGTTGCGGTACCAGATCCGTTCCAGAAATTCGTCCTCGAGCGCAACGCCCGACCGCGACCAGAAGCGCTCCCAATCGACCCGCGCGGCTGCGAACGCCGCTTCGAACGCTTCCCGGGACGGAGACGCGATCGCCTCCCCCGTTCCGGTCACCGCGGAATCCTTCCCTTCGTCCAGTTGAACGCATGCGACGAAGCCGATCTCCCGCCCGAGCGTCGCCTCCAGCTCGCGTTCGCCGGCCCGGAAAGCCGCTCCGGCCGGGAGCCGAACCGCCAGGCGGAAAGCCTTGTCCTTGGCGGAGCCGGTTCTCCCCTCGACGTCCGAAGGCAGCCGCTGACGGAACGAGATTTGCCCGGCCCGTTCATCCACGCCCCCTTCGTAAGCGGGAAGCTCCTGCGGCGTATGCGGATCGGGCAGCAGACGAATGCGATTAAACGGAGAAATCTCCGGCTCGCCCGATTCCGTATTCCGCAAGGAAATCCAGAGTCGGTCCGCGCGTTGGTCCGCGAACACGTCCAGCGTCGCCTCGCGTCCGTCGATCAGCAAACGGATCTCGCAGCGCCCGTTTTCCAGCCGCAGCGTATGTCCGAGCACCTCCGTCTTCCTTCGGTCGAACCCGAGCAGCAGAGAGCCGCAGGGCATCGGCCGCGGATACGGAAAATCGTAGTTTTCGCCGGCCATGGCGACGTATTCCTTGTACCACGGATCGTCGCTCAGCGACTCGTAATGGGACGGAATCTCTTGCAGCCGGGCGAACAAGTCCGCGAACGTTCCGATTCGCTCCCGATTGTTTTCCGCAATGCGGATATCCCATACGTTGTTATGGCCGAAGTGGATGACGACGGCGTCGGGGCGGGTCGTCACGACCGCGCCCATTCCGCCGTTGCCCAGCAGCGCGCCTTCGAAAAAGGTTGCCGCGGGACGATCGCTATGAATCGCGTGCTTGCCGGCCAGTTGCATGTTGTTCACGGAAAACGCTCCTTCGTCTATTCCGGTATTGCCGCGAGCTTAACATTTACGGCTGGGCGTCGCGGGCGGCCGCCTCGATATCGGGCAGCGCCCAATGCGTATCGGGCACGTCCTTCCAGGACGATTCGATCCGGCCCTCGAGCGGCTTGCGGCCGATCAGCCGGTTGAGGATGACGACCGCTTCCGCGCGGGTCAGAGTGCGATCCGGACGGAAGGTACCGTCGGCGAAGCCTTTCATCCAACCGGCGGCTTGCGCCTTCAGGATGGCTGCCTGGGCCCAATGGCTATCCGCATCCTTGAACCCGGCTCCTTCGGCGGCGACCGCATCCGTCAGCATCGACAGAATGTACGCCATCTCCGCGCGCGTAATCGGACGCTCGCCCTTAAACGTGCCGTCGGCATAGCCCTTCATCAGCCCCATACGGACGATTCGTGCGATCGCGTCGTTCGCCCAATAGCCTTCCCGAATGTCCATGAACGCAATGTCCTGCGCGGTTTCTTCCCTTTGAAGGACCCGGGACAGCAGCGCGGCGATTTCGGCGCGGGTAATGTCGCTGCCCGGACGGAAGGTGCCGTCCGCAAATCCTTTAATATAAGCTTCCGAATAAACGGGCTGTTCGGGAACTTCTGTTTCCGGTTCCGGATCGGTCTCCGGCGATGGCGCCGGCGAAGGAACGCCCCCGCCTGGGCCGCCTCCTCCTCCGCCCGAAGAAGATCCCGGCGGCGAATAGAGGGTCGCGGTCGTGAAGGTCAGAGCGTCCAGCTTCATCAACGCGCCCGATTTCTTGACGCCCTTGATCGTATGCGTACCGCTCGCCAGCCCGGCGATGTCGAACACCGTCTGATTCGCCGCCCTGCCGGCATCGTACGCGTCTACCGTCTCCTTAAATTCGCCGTCGATATAGACGTCGATCTCTCCCGCGTCCGGCCCTTTCTGAACCGCCATCCGGACTCCTGTCCCCTTAAACGCATATTCGAAAGAGTCGCCGTTCGTCGGCGTAAATTGAATATCGTTCTTGTGATCGCCGCGGAAGTCGAAATCCAGATTGACGACGCCGACCGGCTGCGTCAGCAGATACGCTTTGCCGATCGTGACCTGATCCCCGGCGACCGTATAGTCCGTCCCTCGTACGAGAGGCTGCCCGCCGTGGGATATCCCGGCCAGGTTCCTTCCGTCGACTTTCAGCGTCGTCGTCACGTCGGCTTGCAAGGACGCCTCCTTGTCGAAGCTGCCTTCGTTCGGGGCGATCAGATCCTCCAGCAGAACGTTCAGCTTATCCAGCAGCAGAAATTTCTTGTCGGTCCGATTCACGACTTTAAGCGTATGGGCGCCGTTGGGCAGTCCAGAGACGCTGTACACCGTTTGCTGCGCCAGCCGGCTCGGGCTGGACGTATTCGTATACAGAACGGACGCTCCGTCGAGAAATACTTCGATATCCCCCTGGGACGAATCCTTCTCCGTCACGTATTCGATACCCGTTCCTACGAAGTTATATTCGAAATAATCACCGATCGTATCGGTGTAATGAACGTCGTCCATATAATCGCCCATGCCCCGGCCCGTGCTTCTGCCCCAGGAACCGGTATAGACAATCGTCGGATCGTCGTTGTTCACCGCAAGCGAGCGCACTAGCGATTTCTCGATCACATCCACGGCCAGCGCCCGGGCGGCCCCTCTGTCGAACACGAAGGTCAAATAGGCCGTTCCGTTCGGCAGTCCGGCTAAATAGGCCTGCTTGAGAATAACCTCCTCGCCCGACACGATATAATCGGAGCCCGGCGTCAGCTCCTCGCTGCCGTTGCGGATGCCCGCAAGCGCATTGCCGTTCGAGATCAGCTTAACCGTCGCGTCTCCGGGCGCGGCTTTGTTGACCGTCACGCGTTCGGATTCCAGCGCGCCGTCCAGCGCCGCCGGTTCCGGAAGCTCGGCCGGGCTCAGCGTTATCCTCAATGCGTCCAGGAGCATGTAACCCCCGTTCAGCTTTTCGGCTTTGAACGTATGCGGCCCGCTCGGCAGGTTTTGCGCGCTATAGACGGCTTCCGCAACGGACCTGCTCGGCGCGTAGGTGCTCGTTACGGCTTGCAGCCCGTCGAGCGTGATCGCGACGTCTCCTTGCGACGAATCCTTTTCCGTAATGTAGTCGATTCCGGTGCCTTCGAACGCGATTTCGAAGGAGGCACCGTCGTCCTCCGCATAATGTACGTCGTCCATATAATCACCCAAGCCTCTGTCCGCACTTCTTGACCAGCTGCCCGTATAGACGATGCGGGGGTCCGTATCGTTCAAAGTGATCGTGTTGTCGACGGAATCCCGAATCGCAAGGCCCAGCGTCTGAGGCGAGCCCGCATCGAAAACAAAAGTCAGGTAGGCGATTCCGAGCGGCTGGCCGGACAAATACGATTTCTTGATCACGACCTGATCGTTCGTTACGGTATAATCCGTGCCCGGAACGAGTGCGGATGCGCCGTTGCGAATGCCCGCAAGCGCATTCCCGTTTAAGCGGAGCGGAACGACGATATCGGTTTGTCCGGACGGAGCGCGATCGAACTCGGCCCCCGTCAGGAGCAGCTCGCTGCTGGGCTTCGCGGCGGAGGAATCGCTTATGGCGATCGGGAACGTCTGCGATGTCGCAATCATCTCCTGTCCGCCATTGCGCTGCCAATCGCCCGTATAGAGCAGCCGCGGATCGTCGTTGTTGGCGGCGACCGTTCCCCCTTGCGAGGTGATTTTCAGCAGCCTGGAGGCATGCGGCGCAAGGGCCTCGGCCGTAAAGCCCGTATCGTAGGTTCCTAAATTTTGACGGCTCCACAGATCGCGAACCGCCGCCGGTCCGCTCAAGCCGATGTCGCTCCAGTCGACGCGAACCGTCGCTTCGGTGTTGCCGAGGTTAAACAGCGCGACCGACAGGCTGCCGTCGTCGTTGTTCGCGTACCAGACCTGCTGCTGCGTTTCGATCGAGACGGGCTGTCCCGGTCGGCCGGCCTGATTGACGGCGATCACTTCCTCGTTCGTCAGCAGCTCGAGCCCGTAGGAATCGAGCCGGGTCAGATCGTTGCCCAGATAGATCGGCACCGAGGAGACGGCCCAGAACGTCATCGCGGTTTTGCGTTCGTCGCGGGTCAGCCCGTCCATCGCTCCGTTGCCGACGCTCAGCGAATCGAAGTCGTTCCAGCCTCCCGGGCCGGCATGCCTCCACCACTTGGCCGCCAGCGGGAACAGCCGGGCGACGCTCGGCCATGTCGTCAGAGCCACCCCGTCTCCGCAGTAGCATTCGATATCCCAATCTATCCGCCACCCGTTTGCAAGCGTTTTCCACAGATCGGCGTAATTGATGTCCAGCGCCCAGGAAAGCTCCAGCCAAATGTGATGGCGGGCCAGCGCCTTGGACCAGGCTTTCACGTCCTCGCGCGCGTCCAGGGAAAGATCGGATACGCCGGAGCCCGGCGTGACGCTGTCGAATTTGACGAAATCGACTCCCCAATCGGCGATCATATCGGCGATGGAATCGATATACAGCTGCGCGCACGGATTGGAAAAATCGATCTTGTAGGTCAAGTCCCAATAATCGGCATGACTGAGCGGCTGCTTGGCGATATCCTGCATGCGGCAGCTGTCGTCGCCGTAAACCGGGAGATTTTGCTCGTAGGCTTGCGGGGACAGTCCGGGAATCAAATAGATCCCGAATTTCTGGCCTTTGGCATGCACGTAATCGATCAGATTGGTAAAGCCGTTCGGATACAGCGTTGTGCTGGGAATCGGCCTGCCGTAGCCGTCCATGCCCCCGTTCCACGCCGCGTCCACATTGATGTATGTATAACCGTAAGGCTGCAAGTATCGGGCCATGGCGTCGGACTGGGCTTTAATATTTTCCTCCGTAATCCACTGGCCGTTGCCGGAATAGACCTGCATGCTGTAGCTGCTCCACCCCATGTAGGGCTTCTCTCCGACCGCCGATTTGCCCGGATACTGGTTGCTCGCCGCCTCCGCGGACGGAATGTCCGGGAACGTCCAGCCCAGAGTCAGGGAAACCGCGAGGATGACGATAATAGCCGTCCGGATCTTTTTCGCAAATCGTATCATTATCAACAACTCCTTAATCGTTCAATGATTGCACAGCAGGTTCTCTCCCGCATTGACGAAAGTGTTGTCTGTAAAAAGCGTGGTGCAGGCCACACCCCCCGCACCACGCCGAATGATTGTTGCGCTTCTTACTTCGCCGACGCGTCGTACGCCGATTGCAGAATTTCCAGATAACGGCCCAGCTTCAGGTTTTCGAGTCCTTTGACGTAGCTGTCCCAATCCTTGTCCAAATCCTTGTTGCCGGTCACGAATTGCAGCGCGTTCTGCTCGATGTAATTGCGGATGTTCGTCTGCAGAATGCTCGACTCGTCCAGCGTGGCCGGATCGACCCACAGCGACCAGATCGGGAACAATTCCGGCGGCTCGTGGCCTTCGTACTTCAGCGTCGCCTCGTACAGACGGCGCTCGTAGTTGGCCGAATCGTAAATATCCGTGCCCTGAACCCAGCTGTCGCGGTAATCCTTCGGCATGTAGAAGTGACCCATGCCGCTCCAGCCCGCATTGTGCGGCGGCTCCCCTTGCTTGGCCGGAATCGGCTTGACTTTAGGCTCCACGTTCTCGCCGAGCGCCTTGTCGCCCGGAGCCGGGTCTTCCCAGTCGATGCCCTTCATGCCGTTGGCGCCGTTCGTCTGTCCGTCCGGCGTGTACATATAGTCCGCCAGCTTGATCAGAGCGATTTTCGCTTCTTCGCTCGCTTTGTTCGTAATGACGAACTTCGCGCCGGGAGATACGCCGCCATTGTCGTGCGTCGCGAACGAACCGCTCGGTCCTTGCAGCGGCGGCACCGGATTGTAATCGGCCGCGCGCGCTCCGTCCAGCTCAAGGAAGATCGCCGGGTGCATGCCCGCGCCCGCGCCGAGAATTTCCGCGTCCGCATTTTCGCCGATTTTCTTGAACGCTTCGGCGTTCTGCGTGAACGCGCCCGGATCGATCAACCCTTCGTCGTACAGCGACTTGACGTAAGCCAGGCCTTCCTTCCACTCCGGCTTGATGGCCGCGGATTCAACCTTGCCGTTCGAGAAGTTCAAATAGTTGCGGTCGTCGTTATAGACGAACGGGTTCATCAGGTACGGCAGCACGCGTACGCCGAACTCCTCCGTGGAGCCGCTGAGCGCCACTTCGTCGGGTTTGCCGTTGCCGTTCGGGTCCTGCGTCTTGAACGCCTTAAGCACGTTCTTGAATTCCTCCGGCGTCGTCGGCATCTGCAGATTCAGCGCGTCGAGCCATTTCGTATTGATCCACATCTTGTTCGGATAAGAACAGTGGAAGCACTGCGTGTAGGCGCCCAAACCGTAAATATTGCCGTCCGGCGCCGTGTTCAGCAGCTTCAGGTCGGCGTTGCTGTCCAGCGCGGCCTTGATGTTGGGCGCATATTGATCGATCAGGTCGTTCAGCGGCACGATAACGCCCTGCTGACCGAACTTGAGCAGATCGGATTGCGAGAACTGGTCGATATAGTGAGTCAAAATGTAGGCGTCCGGATAATCGCCGCTGGCGAGCGAGATTTGACGCTTCTCCTTGGCGCCGTCGGAAGGAATCGTCTCGAACTTGAACTTGATGTTGAACTTCTCCTCGACGTGCTGCGTGAACTTGTTGGTCGCCAGGTCGATGCCCTGCTCCTGGACGGCGAACACCCGGATTTCCACCGGCTTGGACGAACTCTCCGACGGCGAACCGGGCGCCCCTTGGGAGGGCGAAGCGTTCGATCCCCCGGAATTGTTGCTTGAGCAAGCCGCGAGCGCGAGGCTCAGGACGAGCAGAACGGACAGCAGACTCCATGTCGCTTTTTTCATTCGATGTAGCTCCCCTTTGCATGTTCGAGTTATTAGTATACCAAGCTGGGCCTTCCGTTTCACCGCCTACATCGTCCTCACCACCTTTACGGATTGCGGATCGCGAATCAGCCTTTGACCGAACCGACGAGCATCCCTTGCACGAAATACCTCTGAACGAACGGATAGATGATCAAGACCGGCAGCGTCGCCACGACGATCAGGGAATACTTGAGCAGCTCCGCCATCTCCGCCCGCTGCACCTGGATGCTCGGGTCCATGACGCCCGCGCTGTTGTTCTGGATAATAATGCTGCGGAGCACGAGCTGCAGCGGGTACAGCTTGTCGGACTTCAAATAAATCAGCGCGTCGAAATACGCGTTCCACTGGCCGACGGCGTACATCAGCACGAGCACGGCGATGATCGGCTTGGACAGCGGAAGCACGACGCTCCACAGAAACCGCCAGTCGCTGCAGCCGTCGATCTCGCTCGCTTCCACGAGCTCATCCGGAATCGTCGACTGGAAGAACGAACGGGCGATGATCACCTGCCAGACCCAGATCGCGTTCGGAATCAGCAGCGCCCAACGGGAATCGATCAGCCCCACTTCCTTGACGACCAGATAAGTCGGAATCAGCCCGCCGCTGAACAGCATCGTGAACGTAACGAGCATCAGAATGCCGCTTCGTCCGAAGAACGTTTTGCGCGACAGCGGATACGCCAGCATGATCGTCAGAGTCACGCTGATCACCGTGCCCGCGGACATGTAGAACAGCGAGTTGCCGTATCCCGTCATAATTTGCGGCGTTTTGAAGATCGTCTGGAACCCTCTGAACGACACGTCGACCGGCCACAGCCACACCTTCCCCGACGTTACCGCCGACGGGCTGCTGATCGAGCTGCTGATAATATAGATAAGCGGGTACAAGACGGCGATAAGCACAAGGCTTAAAATCGCGTAAATCGCGAACATAAACAGCCGGTCGCCGGCCGACTCCCGGATTCGGCGCCGGGGCGCCGCCGTAGAAATGGCCATATGATTCTCTCTCCTTTTATTCACCAGATGCTCGTGTTCGATATGCGCTTGGCCAAAGAGTTGACCGTGACCAGCAAAATCAGGTTGATCACCGAGTTGAACAACCCGACGGCCGTGGCGAAGCTGTAATTCGCGTTAAGCAGACCGATGCTGTACACGTAGGTGGCGATGACCTCCGAGGTCGGCAGGTTCAGCGAATTTTGCAGCAGGTAGATTTTCTCGAAGCCGAGGGACATGACGTTGCCGACATTCAGAATGAGAATGATCGTAATCGTCGGCAGAATGCCCGGCAGGTCGACGTGAATGATCTTCTGCAGCCGCGAGGCTCCGTCCACCTTGGCCGCTTCGTACAGCGTCGGATCGATGCCCGCAAGCGCCGCCAAATAGATGACCGCCGCGTAGCCGGCCGTCTGCCAAATGTCCGAGATGACGTAGATCGAACGGAACATGCCCGGTTCGCCCAGAAAGTTGATCGGCTCGAAGCCGAAATGCTGGAGCGCGACGTTCGCGAAGCCGAGTCTCGGCGCCAGAAACAGCATAATGATCGAGACCATGACGACCGTCGAAATAAAATAAGGCGCGAACGTAACGAGCTGCACGAATTTCTTGAACCGGGCGCTGCGCACCTCGTTGAGCATCAGTGCCAGCAGAATCGGTATGGGGAAGCCCGCCAGCAGGAGAAAAAGGCTGAGCAGCAGCGTATTGCGCAGCAGCGTCCAGAAAATCGGATTTTCGAAAAACGAGTCGAAGTGCTTCATGCCGACCCAGGGGCTGCCCCAAATTCCCTTAACGACGTTAAAATCTTTGAACGCGAGCACCGCGTTCGCCATCGGGTAATACTTGAAAATCAAAAAGAACAGCAGCGGCGGCAATACGAGCAAATACAGCTGCCAGTGGGCTTTGAAGCTCTTGAGCGCTCGTCCCCGGAATCCTTTCCGCTCTTTGTGAATGCGCTTTATTGTTCCTGCCTCTGAAACCGTGGTCGATTGCAGAACGATCCCTCCCTGTGTGACGCCATTTATGTTGCGAGCGCTTTCGTGGCTTGATCATAGTCCATCCGGCCCCCGGTTGTGTAGGTACAATTCGGTCGTTTTGCGTCCCGTTCTCCCGATTTCCGGGGGCCACTTTTCCGTACCTCGGCCGATTTTCGCAAGCGCATTCACGGTACGGCCGCCGACGGGCGTACGCTATGCCCGCACATCGAAAAGAGCCGTTGCGCAAGCTGACGGGGGCCGCTTACGACCCCGGCTTGCGCAACGGCTCTATGGCGTACAATATTCGGTCGGCGTACATTTTCTCCGTCAATCGCCCTGGAAGCTGCGGTACGCGCTCGGAGACACCCCGGTCACGCGCTTGAACGCCCGCCGGAACGAGTGGGAGCTGTTGTAGCCGACAAGCGCGGCAATCTCGTCGATCGTATGCCCGCGCTCCTTCAGAAGCCGCTCGGCGCGGTCCATCCGCACCCGTTCGATGTAATCGGACAGATTGTCCCCCACGACTTCCTTGAACACTTGAGAAATGTATTTCTCCGGTCTGCCGACCTGTTCGGCAAGGCTGTACAAGCTCATCTCCGAATTGGCGTACTGCTCCTCAATCAGCGCCTTGAGCTGCTCGGCGATGCGGACATGCTGGTCGTTCTTCTTGCTCGCGACCATTCCGCACAGCGCCTCCATCACTTCCACGAACTCGTCGCGCAGATGGTCGATCGCCTCCGTCGGCTGGATCGCGACGATGCGGTTTTTCACCGGCTCGATCGCTTCCGACTCGGCGAACGACTTCTGGTCCAGCAGCTTAAGCAGCGTCCCCTTCATCTCCAGCGCCAATTGGTGGCGCATCTCCGCCGAAAGCTCGCGTTCCTCCGTGTTCTGCTTGACGATCCGATCGATCAGACGCCGCGCCTCCCGGCTCTCCCCGGCCCGGATCGTGCCGATCAGGCGCATCTCCACGTCAAGCGGATAATAATAGGTTGCGCTGCTCAGCGTCGTCTCCCCGTACCAGGACACCGGCGCCGCGCTGAAGGACGCAGCGTTCTCGAGCGTCTGCTTGGCCTGCTCGAAAGCGTGGCTGATGTCCGTAATGGAAGCGAAGCGCGCGCTGACGACCGCCTTGATCGAAATTTTGTATTCCCGGAACAGCGATTCGGCGAGCTGGTTGAGCATCGCGTCCACCTGCTCCTGCACGTAGGAACCGCTGTCCGTCTCCTCGGTGACGAACAGTACGACCAGCTTATCCGCGCCCAGCTCGGTCGTCGGCACGGAGCCGGACAGCTCCTGCAGCGACTGCTTCAGCACAAGCCGCGCCGCATGCAGCTCGTTCAGCACCTCGACGTTGTCCATGCCGGAGTAGCCGTCGATCTGGACAATCGCGGCGTAACCGGCGCTGCCTCCCAGGCCGGCGTTCGATTGGACGGCCGCGGCGACGATCTCCTCGCGGGACTGGAACTCCCCGGCGATCAGGCGCTTGTAGAATGCGTCGCGGACGATCGGCTGCTGGCGCTTCAGCTCCGATTCGAGCTGCTTGTTGCTCAGAATCATCTCCGAAATGTTGCCGTGCAGGAAGTCGTACACGTTGCTGTCCGCGTTGTTCGTCTCCTGTCCGAGCGCGGCGAGCAGCCGGTGAATCGGAGCGCTGTTCCGATAGGCGAGCGCAAGGCCGACGAGCAAGCCGACGAGAACGGCCCCGCCGGTGACGGAGAGGGAGATCCGCTTGATTTTGTTGGCGTTCTCCATCAGCGCCTTCTTCGGTATGCCGGCATGATACACCCAGCCGTTCGTGCCGGAACGAATCGTGACGACCAGGTCGTCCTCGTAAAACTGGCTCGTCCGGCTTCCGTCGAAGCGCGGATCGGAGGCGAGCGCCTCGGCCATCGAATCGCTGTCCCCCTGGCGGCTGATCGTATTGCCGTCCGCGTCCAGAATATGGACCCAGCCGCCGTTCTGGTTCGTGATGCCCGCCAGCAGCTCGGCGATCACCTTCTCGTCGATGACGACGACCACGACCGCCGGCGAAGATTCTCCGAAGCTGTCCAGCGGCAGCGACTGCATATAGGTGATGACCGACGTCCGGGAAATCGGGGTGACGAACGGGCGAAGCGGCATCATCTCTCTGAGGTGCGTCTTGTCCAACACGAGGCGTTCCCAATCGGCGACGGACATATCTTCATACCTGTAGCTCTCATAATAATGCTCGGGCCGGAAAAAAGCGGAGCCCGGCGTCAGCACCACGTCGTAATTGCGGAGATAGATGAAAAAGTGGCCCAGGAAATCGTTCGTCTGGCCGTACGTCGTCAAATCTCTTGTCATTTTCCAGATGCCGTAGACGTTCTGCTTTTCATCCGACAACGGATCGGTCATCAGCACGTTCAAATCGGCCTGAATCGCAATCTGCCGGGTAAACCCCTCCACCTCGGCGATTCGGCGCTCCAGCTGCTCTTTGCTTTTCTGAAGCTGGGCCACGCTGTTCTCGATCGAGATCGATTCCGTGACGGAGACGGACGTCCGGTAGGACATAAATCCGGCCAGACTGGGAATGAGCAAGATCAGCACGTATGAAAACAAAAATTTTCGAAATACTTTCGAGTAACGAAACATGACGACCCCCCTTGTTGAGAGCGCTATCACGCAACAGCGGAACAGCCCGCTGCGCCCGCAAGAAAAAGGAAAACAACGCCGGACCGCGCGTTCTCGGCGTTGCCTGACTGACGGAGTTTGATCTCTGTATAAAAGGATACATGAAGCGGCGAGGAAGCGATATCCGGGATATCCTTCCAGTTGTCCGCGCCCGGCCGCTCCTCCCGTCGAAATTCGTTCTTCGCGGGGAACCTCTCGTCCGCCCCTCCTCCAATTGCGCCTGTTCCCCGTGCTTGTTAGCGTTTTCCGTATCGAAAATGTTAGCGGAATACGGCGGGCCGCGTAAAGGTACAATTGCGGGGAGAAGGTACGATTTTCCTTGCGGAGGGTCTGAAATCCCTTGTCCTGACACATTCGGGCGCGCGAAAGCCGGTTTGCCGGACATTCTCCTCCACGCATGCAGAAGACGCCCCCTGACCGCCTGAACAGCGGCCATAGGGGGCGTCTTTCCGTTCACTATACATAATTTATAAGTTTCACCCTTATCCTTTCTGTATCGTCTCCGACACAAACGCGTTCGCCGTCCTATGGACGCCGCAGGCGTTTGTGCTTGCGTCCGCCGTTACTCCGCGACCTCCAGCAGAACGCCGGATTCCCGGCAGGCCAGCGCAAGCGTTTCATCAGGCAGGCTGTCGGTCACAATCCGCTGCACCCCGGACAGAGGCGCGAACGAAATCAGCATCTTCGTTCCGAATTTCGAACGGTCCGCGACGACCGTCGTCTCGGTTGCCTGGCGGATCGCCAGCTGCTTGATCTCCGCCTCGTAAATGTTGGAATTGCTGAAGCCGTGGTCCGCGGTAACGCCCGTCGTGCCGAGGAAGGCCCGGTGGAACGCCATCCCGGACAAGCTCTGCACCGCAAGCGGCCCCGAGAGGCAATGCGTCGCTTCCATATACACGCCTCCCGTCATCATGACGGGAATTTGCTTGCCGGACAGCTCGGTCACGACGTTAAGCGCGTTGGTCACGACCGTAATGTTCATCCCGTGCGGCAAAAATCGGGCAATCTGCGAGGTCGTCGTGCCTCCGTCGATAAAGACCGATTCCCCCGGCTTGATCAGCGCGGCGGCATAGCGGCCGATTCTGGCCTTCTCGTCGGACAGCAGGGTCACGCGCTCCTGCAGCGCCACGTCCCGGCCGACGAAGATGACGCCGCCGAACGTCCGCTTAACCTCGCCGGTCTCCTCCAGCTTCTCCAGATCGCGGCGAATCGTCATCTCGGTGACGCCGTACGTTTCCCTTAACGCAGTCACCCGGACCTCGCCTTCGCGCGAAATCTGTTCAAGCATCTGCTGCTGCCTTGCATTTAGACTGTAATAATTTCCTTTCATCGCCGTGCGGCCTCCCGATCGAGATGTCTCTATTATCGCCTTCCGTTAATCGGCGTTCAACTCCAATCGATAATCGACCGATTGGCCGGGCGCGAGAACGAGCGTGCCTCCGCGGCGGCGTTCCGCTTCCCGTCCTTCGACGCGGCAGTTGGCCGGCTCCAGGCCGAGAACGTGCTCCCCGGCTCCGGGCATCCGCCACTGAACGAGCAGCGGGAGCGTGTCCGCCGACCAGCGCAGCGCAACCTCGGTCGGCCGCGGGCCCGCGGCGGCCGGAAATTCCGGCTGGACGATGCGAGCCTCGGCCATCCCGTCTGCGCCGACCGCCTCCCGCTTCAAGGAATGGTAATACACGGTTTCCGCGGCGTCGGGGTTCGGCGCCTCCCACGAGGCGCAGCTGTCCAGCGTCGCCGGACCTCCGGCGCGAACTTCGCGGTCGGCCTCGGGAAGCCGGATTTCCGTCCGCTCGTCCAGCAGGGGGAATCCGAAGTTGAAATGATACAGCATCATATGCTCCGCGGGCCGAAATCCGAAATTCTCCACCCGGTCCCGGATTTCGACGCGATTGTCGCCCAGCCTGCCGGAAAGCTTCCTTGTCAGCCTTAGCTTGCTGCCGAAAATCGCCGTTTCCTCCACGACGCCGAACACGCTCCAGTGCAGCTCGTCGCCGATCCATTCCTCGCGGATGCCGACGCTGCGGGCCGGAGTATGGTGCGCCCGGCCGTGCAGGCCGTAGCTGCCGGACTCGTCCCGGGAAGGAGAACCGACATGCGCCAAGCCGCAGGTCATCAGCAGTCCGCCCGAGGCCGTGCGCAGCCAGCCCGTCCCTTCCGGCTCGTACAACGCCGGATGCGCATTCCCGTTCGGCGACTGCCAGGAGATCGGCGTTCCCCAGAGCTGGGCCAGCGAGATGTCCAGTCCCTTGGAAGGCGCGATCTCAAGCGCCAGGCCGGCGCCCGTCCGCACCTCGATCAGCTCCGTGCCCGCTTCTCTGCCTTCCGTCAGCGTCAGCCTTCGAACGCCGCCGATCTGCGCAATGCCGCCGATACGCGCCTCGATTTCCCTTCTCGTCCACTGTCTGCCGTGCAGCCGCATGCGGTCTCCCCTCCTCCCGTCAGTCCTCGACGACGCGAGGCATTCTCTCGATTCGCGGATCGGTGAAGATATCGCACTCGTCCCGGCTTGTGCTGGAAAACTCGGACACGACCGCCCCCTCCGGACCGGCCTGGAACCAATGCTTCGTATTCGGAGCAATCGTATACTGCTCGCCCGGCTGAAGCGCGATCTCATGGAATACCGTATAGTAGCTCTCGCTTCCCGAAGGCACAACGGCTTGCGGAGCCGCTGCCGCCTCTCCTTCCACATACAAATACACGAGTCCCCGGCGACAGCGGAACGTCTCCATTTTGCCCGGCTCGCCGTCTACCGGAGGATGCCGATGCTCCGGGCACGTCTGGCGCGGGAACAGCACCAGATCCTTGGCGCAGTAACGATCCGTGTTCACGTACGTAACCAATTCCAAGCCTTGCGTCTCCAACTGGCCCAGCCCGAAGCCGGCCACCTCGATCGCTTGCCGTTCGGCGGCGGTCAGCACGACGCCGGCGGATGCCAGCAGCTCCGCCGCGCGCTCCTGGGCTCTTCTCACTTCGCTTCGCAATATGGACATGGTTCAACCTCCTTGTTTATCGGTCCGCCTCGGCGGACCATACTCCGCTCGCCGGATCGCGCGACCAGCCGGGCAGCGACGGTCCCGGCTCCCGCTGAGCCCAGCCCGCGGCAATTCTGCTTCGCAGGCTCGCCCAATCCGGAATGCCGCTCACCGCATCGGCCCGTTCCACGTTATGCGCGCCCGTGCCCACGGCCGCCAGCAGCGTCTCCTCCGCCGTCAGCCCCTTGAGCAGCCCGGTCAGAAATCCGGCGATCGTACAGTCGCCGGCCCCCGTCGTTCCCGCCACCTCTACCCGGAAGCACGGCGCGTACAGCTCGCGGCTTCGCCAGCTTGCGTCCGTCGGAGTGCACGGCCCCATGCCCGCCAGACGTTCGGCGCTATCGGTCGTCCGCACATACAAGCCGTGCTCGCCCAGCTTGATCGCGACGATCGCCGCCCCCATATTCAGCAGCTCCGCCGAGAGCTCGGACAGCAGCGGACCGTCCGCATGGCCAAGCAGCTCGTCCGAGCCTTGACGCTCCGCCAGCTCGCGATACCGCCGCGGCTGCAGCATGTACAAAATCTCCTCGAAGCTCGGCAGGAACACGTCGACCTGCGGCAGCGCGCCCTGCAGAATCGCCCTCCAATCGGCCCGTCCCGCGGGGGACTCCGGGTCCGGACGCGCCAGATCGAGCGATACCGTCAGCCCTTGGGACTTCACCAGGGAAAGCAGCCGCACCAGCTCGGCCCCGCCGCTCTCGTACATCCGCTTCATCAGAGGCGGGTAGCCGAAATGAAACAACCTGGCCCCCTCCAGCTTCTCCGCGGACACGTCGTCCGCCGAGAACGTATCGTTCGCGCCGGTGCAATGAAGGAAAATCCGGTCGATGCCCGGAGGACTGATGACGACGGAATACGAGCTGGGCTCCCCGGGGGCGACGATCATCCCTTCCGCAAGCCGTTCGTCATAGCTGCCGACGATCGACTGAATCGTCGAACCGATCAGATCGTCTCCGACCTTCCCCATCAGAGTAACCGGCAAACCGAGACGGCGCAAGGCGATCCCCGTATTCGGCACGGCTCCGCCAGTAGAGAAAGCCGCGGCGCCGACGTCGATCAGCTTGCCAGGGACGAGCAGCTCCCCGACGCTCTGTCCGGGCGCCGCCGCGCCGCGCATCGCCGGAATGATATCCAAACAGATATGGCCAGCTACGATAACCTCGCTTTCCGCCGCGGAACTCCGGCGCTCGCTCACGCCCCGTCCCCCCAATCGACAAGCGCCGTTCCGCCCGTCTTGTGCGATTCGAGCGCCGCGGTGAACAGGCGATGGCTGCCGGCGGCCTCCTCCGGCAGCGCGCACGCGAACGGCTGCCGCATGCCCGCCCTGCCGTGTGCGACTTCGTCGCAGAACGCCGCCCACATTTGCAGAATCGAGTCGGAGAAGCCGAATTCGAAAATTCCGCCGGTTATCGTGTCGTAAGTCGACTTGTACGGCGCATCAACGACATGCCAAGCCTGCCGTCCGCCCGGCGTGTAAGGAAGGGAGGCCACTTGCTTCGGATTTTTGGTCGTGAATTCCGCGGACATCTCCGTGCCCTGGATGCGAATAAACCACGTATTGGCGTGTCCGGGCGCGATTCGTTTCGTCGACAGCACCATCGGAAACCGCTGATCGTCCGTCTTCACGTCGCAGGCGAGAATCGCGTTGTCCCACGTCTCGCAGGGCGCCATCCCTCCCTTGCCGTCCGGACGTTCGTCGACGATCTTGGACAGCAGCGCGCGCACGCTGTTCGGCTTCCAGCCGAAGCGCATCGGCAGATGCAGCACGTGCAGGCCGAGGTCGCCCATGCAGCCGTACTCCCCGTTCGTCGCGATCCGGCGCTTCCAGTTGATCGGCTTCGTCGGGTCCAGGTCGCTGGAATGCCAGAAGCCGGCCTCGACCTCGATAATCCGCCCGAACTTGCCCTCGTTCACCCACTGAACGATCTGCTGGGCCCCCGGGAAAAACGGAAATTCCGAGGAGCTCCGCACAACGACCTGCGGATTTTCCCGAATGGCCGCCATAATCGCTTCATTTGCCCGACGATCGATGCCGAACGGCTTCTCTCCCAGCAAATGCTTGCCCGCCCGGATAATATCGATATAGATCCGCTCGTGCAGGTTATGCGGAACCGCGCAGTAGATCGCCTCGACCGCCGGATCGGCGAGCAGCTCCTTGTAATCCGTATACGCGCGCTCCACGCTCGGCACGTTTTCCTCGAACCACTGCGTCGCCGCCGGATTGGCGTCGCATACCGCCACGATGCGCGGCTCGAAGTCGACGCCGGTCAGATGGCACCAGCGGGCCGCCGCGCTGGCGAATTCCTTGCCCATCAGCCCGCAGCCGATAACGCCGAAGGATACAATCGTTTTCGCCATTATTGCTGCGCCCCCTTCAAAATCGCCAGCGCCTGCTCGGCCTCCGCTCCCTCGTGGACGATGCTCATCAGCGCCGATGTCATCGCGCCCGGCGTCGGATGCTGCACGACGTTCCTTCCATACACGATACCGGACGCCCCCTGGTTCATCAGCTCGACCGTCCGGTTCACGATCTCCTCGTCGCTCGCGCGTCCTCCCCCGCGAACGAGCACAGGAATGCCGGACGCAACCTCGATAACGCGATGATACTCGGTCACGTCGTCGCAAGGATCGGCCTTGATGACGTCCGCTCCCAGCTCGACCGCCTGCCGGACGAGCGGCATAATTTTGCGAATGTCGCCGTCGACCATATAACCGCCCTTCTCTTCGTTCGGCAGCATGACCAGCGGCTCGACCATCAGCGGCATGCCGTATTTATCGCTCTCCGTCTTCAGCAGCGAGACGTTGCGCACGCATTGATGGTGCAGCTCCGGCTGATTCGGCAGCAGCAGCAGGTTGACGCACACCGCGACCGCATCCAGTTGAACCGCCTGCTCGATCGCACGGTCGATCAGCTCGCTGAACAGATGGCGCGGCAGCGCGCTGCCGTAAATGTTGGCGGCGTCCGTACGCAGCACGAGGCCCGGCTTCTTTTTCCCCGGAATCCCCTGCAGCAATCTCGCCTGTCCCGTGCTGAGCTGAATGCAATCCGGCCCGGCCTGAACGACCGTTTCGATGGCGCTTTTCATATTTTCAATGCCGGACAGAAAGGAATATTCGTTAAAAAAGCCATGATCGATCGCTACGTCGAAGCATTTGCCTTGCTCGCTGAACATCCGGTTCAGCCGCGGTTTGGATGAGGACATGGAATTAGCTCCTTTAGCTTTATGTTCGTTTATAACATAATATTAATTTAAACGAACATAAATGTCGAGTAGTATTTGATCGTTTGAAGACGACAAATAAAAACCGAGCCGCTCCATTCACCTTCTCTCGCACTTGCCTCCTATTCATCGAAACTGCTGGAGAACTTGACGTATGAAGTTTCCGGGAGCCTCCCCGTTATCTGATATGTCCATTGGAGCGCCAATGTAGGATGCTGTGCGTGTTGTATGTCCATCGAAGTGCCGTTGTGAGACTTATCTAGCCCCTCTTTACCTGGGCCTCGCTCGAAGCGTCATTGGAGCGCCAATGTAGGATGTTGTTCGTGTTGTTCGTGTTGTGCGGGTTACACGAGGGACGCAGGCTGTGTAAATTGTTCGTGGTGTGCAGATTGTTCGTAGTGTATAAGTTGCTCGTAGTGTGCAGGTTGCTTGAGCTGTGCGTGCATTCTTTAGCAGGATGTAACTTATCGGGGGAGAGTAGCAGGATTTATCACGTATGATGGTCAGATGGCGAGGAAGTAACTGACTCTCTCAAGACATTGGGACAGACGGAGACTTTTCACGTGGAGATAACCGATTCTTTAGAACATCTCGGTCAGGAAACGGGCTTTTCGCTCGGAAATACTCGATTTTGTAGAACATCTCGGTCCGAAAACCGACTTTTCGCTCGGAGATAACCGATTTTGTAGAACATCCCGACCCAGAAACCGACTTTTCGCTCGGAAATACTCGATTTTGTAGAACATCCCGAATCAGACGGAGGGGATGAGGCTTCTTTACCGCGAAGGAATTGACAGGCTCTCTCAACCTATCGCCCTTCGCGACTCCCCTTCGTCCAAGTTCGATTAATGGAAGCGAGGCGTTCATTCACGCGAATTTTTCGCCCCTTTTAACGCTCGAGAGAGATTTCCCTTTCCATAATATAATCGTCCATAACGTAACCGCCTCCGATGTCCGCCACTTGCTCGCGAACGGTTCGAAAGCCTTTTTTCTCATAAACCGCAATTGTGGATGCGTTGTGCCGATTCACGGTCAGCCAGATCGCGCCCAGCTTGCGCTGCTTGCACAGCTCCTCCAGGAAGCCCATCGCCTGGCTCGCGTACCCTTGGCCTCTGTGCGCCTTGAGAAGGTAAAACTTGCTCAGCAGCAGCTTCGTCTCCTCCGGCTTGATCCCTATGTACCCAACGTTGCGTCCGTCCGCCTGCATGAAGTAATATTCGTAGCCTTGGCGCTCGATCTGGGCCTCCAAAGCGTGAACGGACTGAAACTTATCCAGCATATAATCGATCTGCTCGATCGAAATGATGCTGATGAAATACTCATGCCAAATTTCCGAAGCCAAACGAGCCGCAGCCTCGATATCCTCTCCGGTTTCGACTTGCCGAAATGAAAGCTTCATGGCGCTTCCTCCTTCCTCTCGCTTTCTCTTAATCCTATCTCCTCGGTCGCTCTAGCGCAAATCGTAATGGCCGTGCGGCCTAGCATCGAAGATTGACAACCCTTGATGAATTCGGCATAATTAAGGAAATCAAGTCGAGGAAGCACCTCCCAAAGTCGAACACGATCGCGTGTTTCTTTGCGGGGTGCTTTTTGGCTATGAACCGGGAGCGGAGAAAATGAAGAAAAAAACATATGCAGAACTGGTGAAGGAATCGCCCGTGACCTACGAGATGTACGCGAATATGGAGGATGACGGCAACCGTTACGAGATTTCGGACGGGGTGTTGGAATTGATGAGTCCTTCGCCGGCATTTATCCATCAATTCATCTGCCATAAGATGCAGGTCATACTGGACGGAGGCTGCCGGAACGAGTTTATCATTTTAGCCGCTCCATTCGACGTGATCCTCTCGGATACCGAGGTTCGACAGCCCGATCTCGTCATGATCCACATGAGCCGCACGCACATTATCAGTAACCGGGGCATTAACGGCGCTCCCGATCTCGTCGTCGAGATTACGTCCAAGCACTCCCTCAAGCGGGACAAGCTGACAAAACGCAACGTATACGCCAAGTACGGCGTGCGCGAATACTGGATCGTCGATCCATCCAATTTTACTTTGGAGCAATATGAGCTGCGCGAACACTATTATGAACTGGTCGATGTCTATTCCGGAGAGGAAACGATTCGTTCCCGCACGGCCCCTTGCGTTTCTTTCAGCATGGACGAGCTTGTTCGCGGTCTTCCCTCTCTGCCGGAGAAACTAAGTTAGCTATCGTTTGTCCATTGTCCCGTCAACTCAACTGATCGGTGAAAATGAACCGGAGGCGGAAAAAATGAAGAAGAAGACGTACGAGGAACTGGTGAAGGAATCGCCCGTTACCTACGAGATGTACGCGAATATGGTAGACGACGGCAACCGTTACGAGATTTCGGACGGCGTGCTGGAATTGATGAGTCCTTCACCCACGTCCATTCATCAACTGTTAAGTGTCCAGATCGTGCTCCGGTTGGATGCTAGCTGCCGGAACGAATTCATTATTCTGGCCGCCCCGCTCGACGTCATTCTCTCGGATACCGAAGTTCGACAGCCCGATCTCGTCATGATCCACATGAGCCGCGCGCACATTATCAGTAACCGGGGCATTAACGGCGCTCTCGACCTCGTCGTCGAGATTACGTCCAAGCACTCCCTCAAGCGGGACAAGCTGACGAAGCGCAAGGTCTATGCCAAGTATGGAGTACACGAATACTGGATCGTTGATCCATTCAACTTTACTTTGGAGCAATATGAGCTGCGCGAACACTATTATGAACTGATCGAGGTTTATTCCGGAGAGAAACCGATTCGTTCCCGTACCGCTCCCTGCATTTCTTTCAGCATGGACGAGCTTGTTCGCAGCCTTCCCGTTCCGCTGGATCAGTTGACATAGCCGACTCCGAATTTCCAAGAAAGGAAGGATTCAAATGGAAAAAAACAAAAAAGCCGCAGACAAAGTGAAGGAGCTGCCGGCAACCTACGAGACTTATGCGGCATTGCCCGACGACGGGAACCGTTACGAGGTCATCGACGGAGTGCTGGAGCGGATGTCTCCGAGTCCTACGGCCTCGCATCAGTCTATTGCGTTGGATCTTTGCTTTGAGCTGAAACAAAGCTGCAAATCGGATTACCTGATCTATGTTGCGCCGCTGGATGTTATCTTGAGCGACACGAACGTTGTGCAGCCCGACGCGATCATGATCCATCGCAGCCGGAAGCACATTGTCACTTCCCGGGGAATAGAAGGCCCGCCGGATCTGGCCGTGGAGGTCCTCTCCCCAAGCTCCCAAAAACGAGATAGGCTGAAAAAAAGGGCGGTATACGAGAAACACGGCGTGCCGGAATATTGGATTGTCGATCCCGAGACCCGGACGCTGGAGCAGTTTCATTTGGACGAGCAGGGAAATTATGAGCTGATCCAGCTATACGAGAATGACGACCTTGTCGCCTCAAGCAGGCTCCCCTGCGTCTCCTTCGCAGTCAGCCGGTTATTCGGTGATGTGCTGCAATAGCCGGAGAAGCCAAGCCTCCGCTTGGCAGCAGAGGCTTCCGTTTGTTCGGTATGGGAGTTCCACCACGATTCCGCTGACCGCAGCCTTGGATTGGCCAACTGAATCAAGAGTGAAGCCGTACCGCCCTCGGCACGATTTCCTCCGCCTGAACGGACGGATCGTGAACCGTAATCGTTCGACGCTGGCCGGGCAGCAGATCGAAATATTCATCCGACAGCTTTATACGATCCGGCAGTCCGAAATGGACAGCATGGGCGTAGACGTCGCTCGTTACCGTGAATCGCACGCCCTCCTCAACCCGGACAAACTCGCTAACCGACAAGCTCGGCGCGGGGAGCCCTAGATCGCGAACGGCTCCGGCGCGCAGAATTGCCGGCAATATCTCGAGATGAGAGGAGTCCGTCTCGGGGCGAACGAACCAACAGACTGACGAAGCGTCCCCGGTCGATTTCGCAAATTCCAGAACGACGTCCCTCGAATACGCCGGAAGCAGGATGTCCGTTCTTTCCGTGTCCCGCACGCGTCCGTCGAAAGAAACGCAGCCGTACTCCAGCTCGCACCGAATGTCCTCGCCGGTCTCGTTAATGCCCACAGCTCGTATTAAACCCTCGTTTTCCCTCACGATCAAGGCAACGGGAGCGCAAGCCCGCTTTGCGAAATACCAGGAGATTTTTCGTTTCAATTCATAATCGATTACGCTCCAGCCGACCTCGCCCCAACAATCGTTGTACATCCAGAATAATGCGCCGGAGCAGTCGAGCCTGTAACGCATCGCCTCCAGCGAATAGCCGTACATCAATCCCTGGCACAATCCGGCATAGAGCAAATATTCGTCCAGATCCAGCCCTTTCGCGTCCGCGTAGTGTTTCGCGATGCCTGCCGCGACCGTCTCTTTCTCGTACATATTGTTGTGCAGCTGCCAAATGCGCCCTTCCCGGTCCAGCGGTTCGCCTGCATGATAACGCTCGATCGTCGATTTGCGGCAGGGTCCGATATAGCCGTACTCGGATACGAATTTCGATGTCCAATCGTCGTACCGTTCGGGAGTAATTCTCTTCTCCATCTCGGGGCTCATCATCGCATCGTGCCAGTAATGGGTGTCCCCGCAATCCTCACCGTTCGGATGTACCCCGCCGTAAGGCGAGCTGTTCCAATACGGAATTTCCGGGCAATTGCGGCGAACGATGCGTGGTGCCAATTCGTTATAGCAGATCGCTCCGCCCACGAAGCTTTCTTCCGGATCAGCCTGCTTCCACATGTCGAAGTTCCAGTGATTCTCGTTGTTGCCGCACCATAAAACAAGGCTGGGATGATTGCGAAGCCGGCGCGTCTGATACTCCATCTCCTCCCGTACCTCCTCGCGGAACCAGGGCAGATCGTCCGGATACAAAGCGCAGGCAAACATAAAATCCTGCCAGATCATGATTCCGTTACGATCGCAGGCTTCATAGAAGGCTTCGGACTCGTAGAGTCCGCCTCCCCAGACGCGCAGCATGTTAAAATGAGCGGCCTTGGCCTCGGACACCAGTTCGGCATACTTCTCGTCCGAAATCCGCGCATAGACGGAATCCGCGGGTATCCAGTTCGCCCCCTTGCAGAACGCCCTCACTCCGTTCACGTTAATCGCGAACAGCCGCTCCCCTTCGCGAACGGGCGCCTGATCCAGCTTGATCGTTCGAAGGCCCATCCGAAACTCCGGATAACGAATCGTTCGTTCCCGCAGCGCAACCGATACGGACACTTCATATAAATCCGGGCTGCCCATCCCGTTGGGCCACCACAGCTTTGCGTCCGTAACCGTATGCCGCAAGTCGACGTAATTCAGGCCGGAACGAAGCGGCACCTTCTTCGACAGGCCGACCGCTGCCAACCCATCGCGGCTCAGTTCGACATGAACCTCGGCCTCCAGCGTAGAATAAGGATGCAGGTTCTCGATCTCCACCTCGAAGCTTACGACCGCCTCGCTGCCGAGGATCGATTCCGTGTATACATGAACCTGGCGAATCGCCGCTTGATCATAGCCCTCCAGGCGGACGCCTCCGACGATGCCGCAGGTCGCCACCCGCGGCCCCCAGTCCCAACCGAAGCCGTACTGCGGCTTGCGCGCGAACACCCGCCTGGCGTCTCCGCGGTTATGCCCTTTCTCAATGCCTACCCGATCCTTGAAACGGGCCATCTCTGCGGGGTCTCCATACGGCTCCAAACCGGACGTTACGCGTACAAGCAGTTCGTTGTCCCCTTCCCGCAGCAGCTCCTTCACCTCCCGGCGCAAAGGATAAAAGGCGCTGCGATGATGGCCAAGAGGGGAGCCGTTCAGGAACACGTCCGCCTCCGCGTCCAACGATTCCAGCACAAGCTCGATTCGCTGAACACCCAATCGTTCTGCCGAAATCCGAAAGCTCTTCTGAAACCACCACGATTTGTTCTCCGTCCATTCGCAAGCAAAGAAATGATCCTGGAGCAGCGGCTCCTCGATTCGTCCCGCTTCCAATAATGGCATATGGATATCGCAGGGAAGAGAGGCCGTCATCCAGCCCTCCGTTCTCTCCGCGATCTCGCGATAGCGGTCGGCCTCCTCCGCCAGCTCTTCGAACCGCACCTTCCAGCCCTCGTTCAGTTCCATCTTGTACATCGGTTCGAGCCTCCCCCTTCTGTCCGGACGAAATGTTAATCGAAATAGACGCGTACGGCCGACACCTCGCAGGGGTTGATCCGAATGTGCAGCAGTTGCCCGCCAAACCGAATATCGCTCTCCTCCGCACTTGTCTGCCCGCCGGACCGAATGCCACCCTCCTCCACACTCGTCTGCCCATCGAACCGAATATCGCTCTCCTCCGCACTTGTCTGCCCATCGAACCGAATATCGCTCTCCTCCGCACTTGTCTGCCCGCCGGACCGAATATCACTTTCTTCCGCGCTCGTCAGCCCGCCGTCTCCGGCAGTCTCATGAACGTCGACCCGCTCGGCTCCCGTGATTGGGAACGGCAGACGCAGAACGGCCTGCCCCGCTTCCCCGTCGGTCTCGTAATAGCGGATAATGAGGCCTCTTCCCCCATCCTCCGGCAGCTTGACGGCGGAAACGGCGATCGAGCCTTCCTCAAGCCGCAGAAAGCCGCCGTCCGGAGGCAGGCTGCCCAAGCGGAACGTTCCCGACACCGCGTTCAGAGGATGATTGAAGCGGTATCCCCGTTCGACCAATGCGCGATTATTCGTGTCCGCGAGTGCGCTTAAGCCGATGCGGAAACGATGGATGCCGAGCTCCGGATACGGGTCAGGGTCGTAAGAGCCGCGGATGAGAGACACGCTCAGAGCTTGCCCGTATCCGCGAAAGCCGTATTTCGAATCCGTGACCAGCATCAGCGATGCGCCGGAGGCTTCCGGGCTTGCGGCCAGCGCCCACGAAGTGGCCGGAACGTCCATATCCGACGCCTCGCGAGCGACAACTCCGTAGGGAACGTCATAGCGATAACGATCGCAGCGATAGGCCAGCGGGACATGAAACGCAAGCTGGGGAATTCCCTTCTCCGCGTTTCCGCTCTCCTGCCAATCGCATTCCGCCTCGAACAGAAGACATTCGCTGTCCTCGTCCAGGCTGACGGCTACTTTCAGCAGCGAGGAAGCAAACGGAATCTCGTAGGAGAAGGATTGTCGAAGCCGGCCATCTCCCACGTTGACGTCCCGGATGTTAACCTCTTCGCACAGAGGAGCGGAGCGTTTGTATCGGCCTACGTACCATGCCGTCATTCCTTTATCCGTATCCTCCGTAATGAGCCGGAACGCCGCCGAACGTACACCCGCATCCGATAGTCCGATCGTCTCCTTCCCCGAGCGCTTGTCGATCAGAGACACCAGCGCCGCATTCTCCCGATCGAACGTCGCAACGATTCGGGTGTTCTCCAGCACGATGGGGCCGCTCGGCCGTTCCTTGCGCGGATCGGGATACGGAGGCGTCGGAAGCCGTTTCTCCCCCTCGGTCAGAACGAAGGTGGCGTATCCGAGAGCCGGGACGCGGGCAAACAGCAAAACGGTCAAATAATGATGGCCCCAGTAATGATTAAAGCCGCTGTCGACGATCTGATGACGAACCGGGTGGCCGGAGCTGTCCGTTACCCGAATTGCCGACAGATCGCCCTGCCAATCCCAAAGCGTAATCTCGGTCGCCTCCTCCCGCTCGAACGAGGCGGAATTGAATAAATGGACGATACGCGTCTTGCCCGATCCCCGTTCCACGTGACTGATGCGGTACCGGTCCGCCCGGAATCCGGCGCCCGAGCCCTCCGACGTCGTGCCGCCGCGCTCCTCCTGCCCATACTTGGACGTGTCGATGGCGTCGACGATTCGCTGCATGGCCAGCTTGCGCACGCTGTTAGCGGTCGCCATCGTATTTTGAAACAATCCCATCGCGTGCTCCCGAGTCGCCGCGACTCCGGAGCCGGGCAAAATATCGTGAAACTGGTTAAACAGCACGTTTTTCCACGCATCGGCCAACTGCTCCGACCGATAAGGGAAACCCGCCTTCAATGCCGCGAACGTCCCGAACGATTCGGCTTCGTTAAGAGCCGCCTCGCCGTAGCGATTGGCCATCTTAATTCGGCTCTGGCTCGTATAGCAGCCCGTAAATACGAAATTCCTCTCTCCCCGCACTTCAGGCAGCCGGTCCGCAATCGCGTCCGTCAACCGAAAGAAATCCCGGAAGGTTCCGAACGATACGGCGGGGTAAATCGGCCAGGAAGCCATATCCGCAATTTTCTCGATATCGCGCCGGGTCGGGCCGCCCCCGTGATCCCCGACCCCGTAAACCTTCAGCATCGTGTCCAGTCCATAGCGCTCGCAAAATTCCGGCAAATACCAGGCCATATCGGCAGAGATTTCCCCGTTGTACCAGATCGGCTCCCGGTAAGCCGTCACCGCCCTTCCGGAAGGCGCGTACCAACGATAAAGGTGATGCCCTTCGTCTCCCCGGCAATGGTAATAATATTTGACGCCGCCGTCCGCCAAAATTTCCGGCACGTTCTCGCTATGACCGAACGTATCGGGCTCGAAATCGAGATCGAACGATTCCGGGTCGATTTCCAGCAGCCGGGACAGATAACGCCTCGTATACAGCAGGTGCCGCGAGAGGCTTTCCCCGCTGGGCATGTTTTTGTCCGCTTCGACCCAATGGGACGCCGTCACCTCCCAGCGCTGCTCCTTGATTCTTTGTTTGATATCTTCCAGCATCTCGGGAGCGTGCTCCTCGACAATTCGGTAGATGGCCGCCTGCGATTGGGAAAAACGAAAATCGGGATATCGGCGCATCAAGTCCAGCACGGTGCGAAACGTATCCAACGTAACCGCTACCGTCTCGTCCCAGCCCCACATCCAATTCATATCGATATGGGCATGACCCGCGCAGATCATGCGATAGCTTTTGCAATCCGCGGACAGAGAAACAAGCGTCTCCTCCGCCGCCAGCGCCGCTTCCTTCGTAATCGTTCCCTCGGCCACCGCCCGAGCGGCCAGAGCGGTTACGGCTTTCTCCAGCAGAGCGTCGTATTTGCCGTTCTTGATCTTCGACAGCTTCGCTGCATAGCCCAATTGGGCAATCGCCCTCTCGCTCCAATAGTGCTTCGGCTGCGCGGCATGCATCTCCGCCAGCATAGATTCATATGTGCTCATCGTACGGTCCTCCGAATTTTCTCTCTTATGCCGTGTTAAATCTGCGGATTTTTAGTCGACGATAACTTTGTCGCTTCGGATGTAGGCGGATTTGTACCAATAAATTCTGAATTCCAGTCGATGGCCCGCCGCTGCGTTCACGAAATCCAGGCTGAAATCCTGAAATTCGTTCGCCGCCGTAAATTCCTGACGCGTCACCGTTCTCGACGCCAATACCGCGGATGCCGTCGCATCGTATACGTCCAAGTGAACGACATTGTTGTTATCAAACGTAGGGTTATCGATCAGCATTCTGAATGCCGCAGTCCGGTTGCCTGTCGGGATATCCGCTGCATAAGGTCCGTACAGCAGGTAGCCGTTGTTATCCTGTCCGACGTTCGCCGACCAGCCCTCCAAATCTTTTCTACCGATCTGGTGATAGGACGAATCCTCCGTTTCGTAGATGCCTCTTCTGTCCCGAACGGATACGTCGTCGAAGGAGACCATGCTGTTCCCGGAAGCCCCGGACGATCCGCCGTTTAACCCCGGATACCCGCCCGTACGGGTGTTGTGCGTCCATTGATAAGGATAGTAGCCGGGCTCCTGCTTCCCGTCCTCCCATACTTTTCCGTACAGCGTCCCATTATCATTTTTAAGCTTGAACCAATACCACGTATCGTTGGACCAATTAAACGTATAGCTGGGGCCGAAGGCGACTCCGTCATCCAGAAATGCGACTGTTTGGTGATCGTTGTAGAAAATCAGGTTGTAGCCGTTCCCGTCCACAGTGTTGTTGGCGATGCTCACGCCGGCTCTTGCGTACCCCCCGTCCGTCCAGGAGTCCACCCTGACTTTGGCGGTAACCTCGATATTGGAGGGAAAAGGAATCCCGCTGTTGCTGATCAAAGCTTTCTTCGGATCGCCCAATGCTGTAGAAGTCTGTCTGAGCACCTGGTTCGTCTCGCTCCAAACGCCGTTAAACGTCGTCCATACCGTTCCGAGGCTATTGTCGTCAAAAGGGTCGCTTAGCTCCAAACGCTCATTGTCGCGCACCAATGCGGCATGGGGATCGGGATCTCCGTTTTTCACCAGGATTCTGTCGTAAGTGATATCCGCATTTCCGTACCAATACACCCTGAACTTAAGCGTATGTCCTTCTGTCGACACATAGGGAAGCGTAAAAAATTCGTAATGATCGGTTTGCACGAATTGTTGTCTTGTAATCTCCCGCGAGGCGATCAGTGAGTTTGCCGTGCCGTCATAGACCTCGATCCGCATGACATTGGCATTATCGAGCGAATTGTCGGCTATTTTCGCCTTGAATACGGCGAGATTCTCGCCGCCCGCGAGTCCGGCCCGATCGGGACCGGCAATCATATAACCCGCGCTATCGCTGCTCTGAAGCGCTTGCCAGCCGTCCGATACGGCGCTTCCGATATCGTGCGTCGCACTCTCGGCTTCGTAGATGACGTCATAGCCGATTCCCGGACCGCTCGTCTCGTTGGCCAATCTCGCCCTCTTGGCATAATTGTCATTGCCGTAAGGATTATTGTCGTCGCGGTAATAGATCCATTTCGTTCCTAAAATATCAACCAGGGTAGCGCCGTCGTTCCCGTAAGAATACTTGGACGGGATAACCGGATTTTGACCGAGCTTCTGCCAATTCAACAAGTCCGTGGACTTGGCCAGGGCGACCGTCCAGTAGGCGGTGCTGAAATCCGCATAGCCGCTTGCAGCCGTGGAAGCTTCATAGGCCATATAGTAAACGCCGTCCTCCAGAATGATCCCCCGGCGCCCCGCCGTACCTTCATCGTAAGAGCCGGACGGACCCGCGGGCAAAACCGGATTTCCCGAATATTTCGTAAAGGGACCGGACGGAGAGGGGGCGGTGGCGACTCCCGTATACATTTGGTTGGTCGTCGTATTAAACCCGTGATAGAACAAATAATAGGCGCTGCCCTTCTTGACCAGGTTCGGCGTGCCGATCCCTCCGCTGTCCCAAGTTCCGGCCGAGGCGGTCAGCAAAGTCCCCTGCTTCGTAAAGTTGATTCCGTCCGTGGAAGTGGCGAGCGTAATGCTGTAGCCGTTGGCCGAGCTTTCCGTATATAAATAGAAGGTTCCATCCTCGTAGAAGGCACCCGGAAAGCTTTCATAGCTGACGCCCGGATCGGGCGAAAGCACCCTTACCGGCGTGGAGAAATTGACGCCGTCCGTCGTCGTGGTCATCGCCACGCCAAAGCTGTCGCCGCCGATAAAATAGTTGTAGTAGGTGCCTCCCACCTGCACAAAGCCGGGGAAACACATATTGTAATCCTTGCCCATCTTGGTATTCACATTGTCCTGAACGATATAGCTCTCGTTGTTCCACAGGCTCTCGAAGCTGACCGGATAGCTGCTGTCGGCGGCTTTGGCGGAACCGCCCGTTACGAGCATAAACGCAGCGCAGAGCGCCAGAGCCGTTACGAACTCGCTTAACTTCTTCATCATGCTTCCTCCTCCGTCTTCATATCGATCAGCCTTTGACCGCGCCGGCGGTCATTCCTTTCATGACCTGCTCTTGAAAAAGAATATAAATCACGATGGTCGGAATCGCGGCTATCGTGATTGCGGCCAGCGTGAGGCCGTAACTCGTCGAAAAGCCGGACGTGAAAATATTCAAGCTCAAAGGCAGCGTCTTCAGAGAAGCTTTGCTGATAAAAACGAGAGCAAACGCATACTCGTTCCAAAATGACAGGAAGCTCAGTATTCCCGTAGTTGCAAGCGCGGGCCTGGATATGGGCAGCATGATTCTGACGAAAAATCCCCAGATCCCCGAGCCGTCGACGAATGCGGCTTCTTCCAGCTCGCGCGGCACGGTCGCCATAAAAGCGGAGATCACGAAGATGGCCACCGGCAGGGAAAAAGCCGTATAGGGCAGAATCAGCGCGGCATACGTGTTCAACAGGTGGAGCTGCTTCATGATGATGAACAGCGGCACCAGCGTGCTATGGATCGGAATGAGCATTCCGACCATAAACATGCCCACGATCGCCGGCTTCAGCTTAAACCGAAATCTCGACAGAATATACGAGGCCAGCGACCCGACCAGCAGCGTCAGAACCAAAGAACATAAAGTAACTCCTATCGTATTCGAAAATCCGATCCCCATTTTCCCGACCGACCAGGCTTTGGAGAAATTGGAGAGCATCCATTCGGACGGCAAGCTGAACGGCTCCAGAAAAAACGCCCGGTCCGTCTTGAAGGCGCTGAACACCATCCATACGAGCGGATAAACCGTCACTATCGCATATAGGGCAAGAATCGTTCCGATAGATAGGGATAACCCTCTTCGGCCGATCGCGCCGGAGCCGCCGATGGAAAGATTGCCGGTACGCAAAGCTGTCATTGCATCGTTTCCTCCCTGCTGTCCGATCAAGAAACGGAATTGTCCCTTCTCATGATCAATTGACTGACGACGATAATCGTAAAGCTGATCAGAATCATGACCGTCGATACGGCGCTTCCGTACCCGTAGCGATAGATGCTGAACGTATTATTGTACATATAGGTCGCCAGCACTTCCGTAGCGTGCGCCGGGCCTCCGCCGGTCATAATGAAGATCATGTCGAACACCTTCAGGCTGCCCGCTATGCAGAGGACGACCGCCGTCTGCACCGTGCCCCAAATCATAGGCAGCGTCACCTTGCCCAATTTGACCCAACCGGCCGCCCCGTCGATTTTGGCGGCGTCGTTCACCTCCGACGGAATGTTGGACAACGCCGCCATAAACAGCAGCAAATACAGACCGACGTAATTCCAGATCAGAGGGGGGATCAAGGAATAGATGGCGATGGCGGGATCTCCCAGCCACTGCGCCTTTAAGGAATCCAATCCCAGCTTCTCCAAGGCAAAGTTCAAGATCCCGATTTGCGGGTGGTAGATGTACTGCCAGATCATCCCGATGACGACGGAGGAAAGAACCATCGGCAGGAAAACCGCCGCCCTGACGAATCGGTGAAAAAAAGAGCTTCTGGTCAGGAGCAGGGCGATAAGAAGCGCCAACGGCACCTGCCCGAGCACCGACGCCGCCACGACAATAAGGTTGTTCTTCAGCGCCTTCCAGAAAATCGGGCTTTGCCCGATTTCGATATAATTATCGAAGCCGATAAATTTAGCGGAGCCGATTCCCGACCAATTAAAAAAACCGTAGTACATCGACCAGAAAATCGGCGTAATCACAAACAACAGAAATAGCGCGGTTGCCGGCAGCAATCCGATAAAGATGAACCAGCTCTTATGCTTGGCTGTCATTCCGCTCTCCCCTCAAGGAGGAAGCCCCCCGCGACAGGAGGACTTCCGTCATTCCCTCTTATTTGCCCAACGCTTGCTCGACCGCTTTCTGGATTCTGTTCGCCACATCCTCCGGCTTCGCTCCCAGTAGCACTTCCATCAAGCCGTTATTAACGGCATCCGTTCCCGCCGCCGGAAGGACGGCGTCATAGACCGGCGTCAGCTCCAGCGTGCCGACCAGGCGATTGGCTTCGGCGAAGAGCGGCGAAACCTTGTCGGGTGACGCTTCGACCTTGTAGCTGACGAGCTTGTTGTTGTCCACGCTCATTTTTTGCGCTTCCGGTCCGGCCAAGGCATAGATCAATTCGAAGGCGGCCGCTTTTTTGTCTCCGGAAACCTTGGAGCTCATGGCCGGTCCGAGACCCGCTACGCCGGAAGTCGCTTGCGGATTGCCCTTGCCTCCCGGAATGGAAGGCAGAACCGTCAGATGCGTCGCTTCCAGAATGTCCGGCGGCGATTGGGAGACCAGGTTCGTAATCGCCCAGGCCCCTTCGATGAACATGGCCGCTTTGCCTTGATTGTACAGCTGCTCCTGTCCTACGTTGTCAATGCTGCTGAATCCCTCCTGAAACGCCCCGATGTCGGACAATTCCTTCAAATAGCCGAGCGCCTGGATAAACTCGGGATCGGTAAACTGCGCGCCGTCCAGGGCAGCCGCCTTCAAGAACCACTCCGTGCCGGTGACCCTGTCGGCGAGCGCGCTGAATATCGAGGACTGGGCAAGCCATGTCGCCTTATTTCCCAGCGCGATCGGGATAATATCGTTAGCCTTGAATGTATCGATTGCCGTTTTCAGTTCGTCCCACGTTTCGGGCACCTTGACGTTGTTTTCGTCAAACAAGGTCTTGTTGTAATAAATAAAAGAGGTCGGCGTCAATTCCATCGGAACGGAGTAAACCCGATCGCCGAATGTGAAGTCGGTGAAGGAGTTCGGCAGAAAGTTATCCCGCCACTCCGGCTTGTCCTGCAATAGCTCGTCGATCGACCCGATCGCTTGTCCGTCGACCAGCTCCTTCGTCATCGCTCCGGCCCAGGTGAGGAACACGTCGGGCATGTCGTTCGCGGCGGCGGCCGTTTTCAGAAGCGTCTTGTACGAATCGTGCGGCGTGGCCAGCATTTCCAATTCAATATTGGGATGCTCCGCCTGAAACTTCTCGATCAGCTGCAGGAACGCCTTCGTTACCTCGTCGTCGCCCGTCCACGCATGCCAGAACGTTAATTTCACAGGCTTGGCACCGGATTCGACCGCTCCGGAGCTCGGCTTCTCGCTCGCTTCCGAATTCGTTGCGCCGTTGTTTTTCCCGCATGCCGTCATCACGATCAGCAAGACCGCAATGACGACCAGCCAGCTTTTTCTCATTTTCATTCTCCCCTTCGCTATTTGTAGCCGCTTACAATAATGAATCTTACATTGCATCATTCATTTAGTCAATACATTTTATAATTCATTTGATAAGACATTATTTATAGCAATAGACAGATTCTCCTTTTCAAAGTACGATAGATCATATAGAATAAAATATATTATGACATTTGGGCGAGGAATGTATGGAGCAAAATAAAAAACCACTGCACATCCAGATCAGGGAATATATCAAAGGGCAGATCGACGAGGGCATATTGAAGGAAGGCGACCAGCTTCCGACGGAAGCGGAGCTTATGTCGCATTTCAAGGTCAGCCGCGTGACGATCACGACGGCGATCAAGCATCTGGTCAAGGAAGGGCTCGTGTACCGGATTGCCGGCAAAGGAACATTCGTCAAAGCCGCCGAAATGAACCATTATTCGGACAACCCTCGGTTAAAGGAGATTAATCCCAAGCTGATCGGCTTCGTGATGCTTCCTTTCCACGACAACTTTACGTACCGCTTGCTTTACGGCATCGAAGAGGCCTGTCGCGATGCGGGGTATACGCTCGTCGTGAAATCCGTTTTCTCCCAGGAGGAGGAACAGGCGGCCATTCGCGAGATGGCGGCCGCGGGAGCGGCGGGCTTAATCATCTGCCCGGTAGACGGGGAATCGTACAACGAGGAAATTTTGCAGCTTCGCGCCAACAGCTTCCCGTTCGTGCTGGTGGACAGGTTTCTGCCCGGGATTCAGACGAACGCCGTCTATTCCG
The DNA here is from genome assembly GCF_042431195.1 of Cohnella cellulosilytica. Taxonomy (NCBI): domain Bacteria; kingdom Bacillati; phylum Bacillota; class Bacilli; order Caryophanales; family Paenibacillaceae; genus Cohnella; species Cohnella cellulosilytica. The sequence continues at coordinate 235,806 of NZ_JBHMDN010000020.1, read as the reverse complement.
ACAATTATCAGGGCGGCGAGATGGGCGCGGAATACTTGGCCGGCTTGGGCCATCGCAAGATCGGCGTCGTATCCTCCCCCAAATCGAAGACGTCCAGCGCCGAAGAGCGTTTCCGCGGATATCTCGATTTCGCCAGCCAGGCGCTGCTGCAAGTGGAGCCGCGGCATTGGCTGACCCGAACGGACGATGAATTGCCTTATCACGACGAGATCAATTCGATGGAGCGAATCCGGGAATGGCTTGCGAAGAATACCGACGTTACGGCTGTCTTCGCCTTGAATCCGCTGGATGCCGTGTACGTCGCCAAGGTCGCGGAGTCCTTGAATATCCGGGTTCCCGAGGACCTGGCGATTCTGTCCTTCGACGATCCGGGAATTCGCGACCTGCATCACCCCTTCTTCGGTTTCATCGAGCAGAACCTGGAGGAAATCGGCGCGCAAGCCGTCAATCTGCTCGTCGAAACGATCGGCGATCCCGCTACGCTGCGCCAAATCAAAATTCCGGTCGCCTTGCGGCCGGGCCTGTCAACGGGGAACAAACCCTTTACCGCGTACGCGAAAAAATGAATGCGGGAGCCGCGTTCACAGGCTCGCAGCAAAAAAGAGAGGGCGGCGGAGCGATCGACTCCCGCTGCCCTCTCTTTCGCGTCTCGACCGGCTTCACAGTATCGGAGACAGTAGCCGGGACACCGATTCCTTGACCCGGACAAGGCGCGAGCGCCGGGCGTATTTGTCCGTCGTCAGCAGCTCGGACACCTTAATGTCCTCCCGGAACGCGTCCGCCAGCTTGCTTGAAATCTCCTTGTCGTAGAGAAACGCGTTTACCTCGAAATTCAGCTTAAAGCTTCTCACGTCCATGTTCGCCGTGCCGACCGAAGCGATCTCCTCGTCCACGACGATCGTTTTCGAGTGCATGAATCCATTGTGGTACAGATAGACGGATACGCCCGCCCGCAGCATCACGCCGATATGCGACAGCGTGGCCCAGTAAATAAACGGATGGTCCGGCTTGTCCGGAATCATGATGCTCACCTGCACGCCGGACAGGGCCGCGATGCGCAAGGCGTCCAGAAAGCCGGCGTCCGGCACGAAATAAGGCGTCTGGATCAAGATCGACCGTTTGGCGGAGGTGATCATTTTCACGTATCCGTTCTTGATGTACTCCAGCTTCGATTCCGGGCCGCTGGCCACGATCTGTACGCCCGTCTTCCCGCTCCCCGCTCCCGGCTCCGGAAATAAATTCGGACGGTAATGAATGTCTTCGCGGGAAGCTTGATTCCAATCGAGAATAAACCGCGTCTGCATCGCCTGCACCGCGCCGCCCCGAATTCTCAGATGCGTGTCCCGCCAATAGCCGAACTTCGGGTCCAATCCCAAATATTCGTCTCCGACGTTAAAGCCGCCCACGTACCCGATTTTCCCGTCGATGATGACGAGCTTGCGATGGTTTCGGTAATTGAGCCGGAAGTTGATCAGACGGAATTTGGACGGGAAGAACGCCTCGGCGATTCCGCCCGCGTCGCGAAGCTCCTGCAGGCTCCGCCTATGCAGTCCTCTCGAGCCCAGCTCGTCGTACAGCAGCCGGACGCTTACCCCGCTGCGCGCCTTCTCGGCAAGCGCCCGAATCAGCCTGGCGCCCAGCTCGTCCTTCTGGATAATGTAATATTGGATGTGGATATGGTCCTTCGCCTCGGCGATATCGCGGAACAAACGGTCGAACTTCCGCTTGCCGTCGAGCAGCAGCTCCACCTCGTTGTCCTCGGAATACAGAGCCAGCTTCGCCTTCAGATGCATCACGATCAGATCGTGGTAATCGTTGGCCGCGGGATTGCGCATCGCATGTCCCGCTTCGCTGACGCGGACGAGCTGCTCCCTCGCCGCCTCTTCCGTTCCGGTCCTGTCGATCTCTTTCCACTCGAACAGCCGGGTTCTCTTGAAATTTTGCGCGAAAAACAAATACAGCACAAATCCGAGCAGCGGGATAAAATACAGCACAAGCAGCCATGCCCAGGTCGAGCCGATATCCCTTCGTTCCCGAAAAATGATTACGGTAGCCAGCATCATATTCAGAACAAGCACTGCGCCCAACAGCCAAGAAAGCACATTCATGTGGATAACCTCCGATGTCCGCTCCTGCCGCAAATGCGGCCTGTATCGATATTAACAGGGAGTGGGGAGGGATTTCTAGATTTTTCGGATATTCATAGGGTTATCAACAGTTTCATTCACATATCCACAGGCTTTTCCACAGTTTACACACAGTTTACGCCCGGTTTACGCACATAACAATTAGATTTCCTGGCCTAAAAACGTCCCCTTCAAAAGCGCAAAAGCGAGAGCTCCTCGCGGATCGGGATAATCCCGACGTCAAGGTCTCTCGCCAGCTTGTCCGTATGCTATTTTGCGCGCAAGACGAGCCTCGCCTTGCTCTTCGATGTCTCGGCGGTTATTCCGCGTATTCGGATGTGTTGTAGGCCTTCTGCATAATCTCGAGGTAGGCCGCCAGCCCAAGCCCGTCAAAGCCTTTGACGTACGAATCCCAATCCTTGTCCAGGCTCTTATGGCCCGTGACGAACTGCAGCGCGCTTTGGTCGATATAGTTGTTCAGATTCGTCTGGTACATGCCGATCTGATCGGCCGATTCCGAATCGTTCCAGATGGCCCAATAGGGAAACACTTCTTCCGGCCTCTTGCCATCGTAATTGTTCTTGGTCGCTTCGAACAATCTCCGTTCGTAACCGCTGTTGCTGTAAATATCGGTCGATTGCACCTGCGATCCGCTGATCTCGGCGCTCAGGTTGTAGCCGATTCCCCAAGCCTTGTTGCCGGACGACCCGCCGGCAGGCTGCTGAATAATCGCCCATTTCGGCTGCATTTGATCGTTAAGCGCCTCTTCTCCGGCTTCGGGGTCGCGCCAACTGACTCCCTTCACCCCGATTTTGGCTCCCATCTGACCTTCGAACGTGTACAGGTATTCGAGCATCTTGATCGCCGCGATTCGCTGCTCTTCGCTTGCTTTATTGGTAATGACGAAGGTCGCGCCGGTATTGCCGGTATATGCGTAAGAAGCGTACGAAGTGCCGTCCGGCCCCGTCAGCGGCGGAATCGAATTGTAGTCTTTCGAGTAGCGGTTGTTCTCGCCGATGTCCAGGAAGATAGCGGGATGCATAGCCGCGCCCGCACCGAGAATTTGCGGAGAGCTTTCGCCGATTTTTTTGAACGTTTCCGCGTTCTGCGTGAAGGCGCCCGAATCGATCAGCCCTTCGTCGTACAGCGACTTGATGTACGCAAGGCCTTCCTTCCATTTCGGTTGAATGGCGGCCATCTCGACTTTGCCGCCGTTTAACGTCAAGTATGTCCGGTCGTCATTATAGATGAAGGCGTTCATCAGATACGGGATGACGTGTACGCCGTACGTCTCCGTCGAACCGCTCAACGGAACCTCGTCCGCTTTGCCGTTGCCGTTCGGGTCCATCGTTTTGAACGCCTCCAGCATTTTCTTGAACTCGTCGGTCGTCTTCGGCGTCTCGATTCCCAGCTGTTCCATCCATGAGGTGTTGACCCACATTTTGTTCGGATAGGAGCAGTGGTAACAGGCGCTCAAGCCATTCAGGCCGTATATGTTCCCATCCGGCGCGACATTCATCGCTTTGTAGTCCGGATTGTCGTCAAGCGTCCGCTTCAAATTCGGCGCATATTGGTCAATCAGCTCGTTCAGCGGAACCAGCACGCCTTGCTGACCGTAGCGCAGCAAGTCGTTCTGCGTGAAATGATCGACATAGGGAACGAGCAGGAATACATCCGGGTAATCGCCGCTTGCCAGCGATATTTGTCTCTTTTCCGGGGCCCCGTCGAAGGGGACGGTCGTCCAGTCAATTTTCAGGTTGAACTTTTCCTCGATCAGCTTCGTGAACGCATTGGTTTGCAGGTTCTGATTGTTGGTCGTATCTTCATTGGCGAAGATGGACAGCGTAATCGGCTTCGCGTTAGGGGAAGCCTCGCCGGTCGCCCCGCCGCCGTTGCCGGAATCCGCCTGATTGCCGCTATTCGAGCAGCCGGACAGCACGAGGAGCGCGGCAAGCAAACCAAGCATAACTGTCGTTCCTGTCTTTCTCACGTTTAACCCTCTCCCTGTTCATTATTGGCGATCTGGTCTGGCAAACCTCGCATGCCGAGCGCGTCACATAGGCATCCCCCCTTTCCGAACAACGCGATTATCCTTTGACGGAACCGATCAGCATCCCCTGAACGAAATACCGCTGCACGAACGGATAGATCATCAGCACCGGCAGGCTGGATACGACAATAAGCGAATACTTCATCAGGCTGGCCAATTGCTGCTGCTCGGCAATCTGCCCCGTGTCCATCGTTCCGGCATTGGCGTTCAAGATCAGAATCGACCGAAGAAACAATTGGAGCGGAAACAGGTCGTTCGACTTCAAATAAATCAAAGCGTCGAAGTAAGCGTTCCACTGTCCGACGGCGTACATGAGCGCCAATACGGCAACGATCGGCTTGGACAACGGCAGCACCACGCTGCGGATAAATCGGAAATCGCTGCAGCCGTCCATCTCGCTCGCTTCCGCCAATTCTTCGGGAATCGAGGACTGGAAGTAGGTGCGAGCAATAATGACCTGCCAGACCCATACGGCGTTCGGAAGCAGCAGCGCCCAGCGGGTATCGATCAGACCAAGCGTTTTAACAACCATATAGGTCGGAATCAATCCGCCGCTGAACAGCATCGTGAATACGGTGAACATCATGAGTCCCTTTCGCCCGGCGAACGTTCGCCTCGCGAGCGGATACGCAAGCATAATCGTCAGCGTCACGCTGATCGCCGTACCGCTGATCATATAAAACAGCGAGTTGGCATAGCCGGTTACAATCTGGCCGTTCTGAAAAGCCGCCTTGTAGCCCAGCAGCGTCGGCTCTATTGGCCAAAGCCATACGCGCCCTCCGGATACGGCAGACGGGCTGCTGAAGGAAGAGCTGACAATGAACACGAGGGGATACAAAGCGACGACCAGCACGATGCTTAATACGAGGTACACAACGAACAAAAAAAGGCGATCTCCATACGACTCGCGTATGGCCCGATTCATTCCGGTCATGGCAGTTTCCCCTTTCTGGCATTTCCCGTCACCAAAGGCTGTTATTGGTTAGCCGCTTGGCGATCAGGTTAACCAGAACCAGCAAAATCATATTGACGACGGAGTTAAACAGTCCGACAGCGGTAGCGAAGCTGTAATTTGCGTTCAATAGTCCGATCTTGTACACATAGGTGGAAATGATTTCGGAGCTGGAGAGGTTCAGCGGGTTTTGCAGCAAGTACACCTTCTCAAACCCGATGGCCATCAAGCTGCCGACGTTCAGGATCAGGATCACGACGATCGTCGGCAGAATCCCCGGCAGATCCACATGGCGAATTTTCTGAAGCCGGGGCGCCCCGTCCACCTTCGCGGCTTCGTAGAGCGAAGGATCGACTCCGGAGATCGCCGCCAAATAAATGACGGCGGAATAGCCGGCGGTCTGCCAAACCTCCGACCAGGCATAGATGGAACGGAACAGGTCGGGACGTCCCAGGAAATTGATCGAATCGATGCCAAGCGCGCCAAGAAGCATATTCGCCAGCCCCAGGTTGGGCGCCAGAAACAGCATAATAATTGAGACCATTACGACGGTCGAGATAAAATAAGGGGCGTAAGTCACCAGCTGTACAAACCGCTTGAACCGCCGATGCCTCACTTCGTTCAGCGCAAGCGCCAGCAAGATCGGAATCGGAAAAGTCAGAGCCAGCTGGCTCAGCGAAAGGAACAGCGTATTTTTCAGCAAAGTCGCAAATACCGGGTTATGAAAAAACAAATCGAAATACTTCATGCCGGCCCAGGGGCTGCCCCAGATGCCTTTGATGACGTTATAGTCCTTAAACGCCAATACGATATTGAACATGGGAACGTACTTGAAAATGACGAAATACAGCACGGGCGGAACAATGAACAGGTACAGCTGCCAATGCTTCTTGAGCGGTCTGCCGATGCCCGCTTCCAAATACCCCCGCATCCTTTGCCCTCCTTTTACGTTAACGCTTTCAATTCCGGCGTTCGAACCGCCGCCGATGCCGGCGGGGCCCGTCTGCCCTTCTCGTTCGAATGTCTAATAGCGCCCCCAGAAGCGGATACCGGTCGGATGCGCGAGATCGTCCCCTTCGTCGCGAATCGCATGGAGCCGCTCCCTCAGTTCGTCTGCAACGTCCTCGTATTCAGGCAGACCGAACAAATTGAAGCGCTCGTCGGGATCGGTCTCCAGATCGAACAGCTGCGTCTCCTTCACCGTCTCCGTCCGATACTCGAGCAGCTTGTACCGCCGATTTTTGATCCCTCTGATCGCATCCTCGTAAGCCAATCCCAAATACTCGCGATGCTGCAGGCCGGGATCGAGAAGCGCGGGCACCAGGCTCTGCCCCTCCACGGATTCCGGAACCCCGATTCCCAGCAGCTCGCATAACGTCGGATACAGATCGTACAGGTACAAATACGTCGAACGGATCTGATTGCTTGGAATTCCCGGACCGGCCAGCAGCAGCGGCACACGAATAGAATGCTCATAATTGCTCTGCTTACCCATCAGCCCGTGCCGGCCCAGCGCCAACCCATGATCCGCCGTAAATACGATGATGGTATTCTCGTACTTGCCGGCCTTCTTCAAGGCGGCAATGACCCGCCCCACCTCGTAATCGAGATGCGAGATCATCCCGTAGTATTCGGCGATATGATGGCGAATCGCTTCCCGCGTGCGCGGATAGGCTTCCAGCACTTCGTCGCGCATATCGCGTATGCCGTAATCGAACGGATGCTCTTCCCGGTAATTGTCCGGCACCGGGATATCCTCCGGCTTGTACAGATTTCGGTAGTCGTCGGGCATGCTTCGCGGGTCGTGGGGAGCCATGAACGCCACGTACATCATAAACGGCCGCTCATCCGCTTCCTCTTCCAGCCAGCGTACGGCGCAATCGCCGAACAGCTCGGTCGAATGCTTGCCCGGAGTCAGATGATCGCAGTGAACCTCCTTCGCCTTGTTCTGGTAGAAGGGATTGTCTATCTTCCTGGCGGTTTCCGCATAAACGCCGCTCGGATCGTAACGGCATACCGGCACGTTCCAATGATCGGCCATTCCCCCGAAAAAGATTTCCCCGCCTTCGGAGAAGCTCCGGGCGTGCGAAGCGGTTCCGTTATGCCACTTTCCGGTGGCAAAGGTGCGATAGCCTGCGCTCCGCAGCGTCTCGCCCAGCATCACGTGGTCATCGGGGATTTCCCATCCGTGATTGGCCAAGTGAAACAAGGATTTCCCCGTATGCAGCATTGCCCGGCTGGGCATGCAAATCGCGCCGAACGTCCCTCCGGGAATGTGTGCCTGCGTGAAAGCGACGCCGCTGCGCGCCAGTTCATCCAAATTCGGCGTAGAGATCAAGTCGTTCCCCAAAGCCGCGATCGTATCGAAACGCTGATCGTCCGTCACAAACAAAACAAGATTGGGCCGATTTGTCAAAACAGTCATTCCTCCAAAGCTTTTCTGGCTTTTTTCATCGAACTATGTTTTATATGGTATAAGAGCCCGCGAGAAAATAAAATGTCAAAAGAGGGATCGAAGATGTCAAAAACGGACATGGAAGATGGGGATATTTCATTGCAGTTGAGGAAGATTATAGATTCCGTTCCCTATCGCTGCCACTTCAGAATCCATCATTTTCACGACGTGACCGTCCCTCCTTCCTGGCACATCGAAGAAAACCGAAGAAACCAGGACCTGCACCTGTTGTTCGTTAAGGGAGGCCATGGCTATTATTGGCTGGAAGGCGAAGAGGAGCCGCTGCACAGCGGCAAGATCATTTTCGTCAGTCATGCGTTCGGGCACAGCGCCAGACCGGTTCTCTCCGACCTTCCGTCCATCATGCCGATGCGTTTTGGCATATACGACAACGAGTCGAATCGGATGGTGAACCTGTTCGATCATCCGTTCTGCATGGTCTATTCGCCGGAGCCGGCTTTAAATTACACGGAGAAATTCGATCGGCTTTTCCGCTATTTCATGGCGTCGGACATGGCAGGACGGGAGCAGCTGTGCTCAGCCGTCCTGTACGAGATTTTCGCCAACTTGACGAATGACCGCCTGAATCGCCGGAGCGCCTTCCACGACGAACGAATCGTACGGATTCGCCAACAAATCGACGAGTCTCCGAATCACCGGATGACCGTCCACGAATGGGCGGAACAAGCCGGCCTGTCCGTCAAGCAATGCACGCGTTTGTTCCATCAATACTACGGCGCCACGCTAAAGCAATATCATATTCGCGCCCTTGCCCGTCAAGCCCGCTTTTTGCTGAACGAGACGCGAATGAGCATTAGCGACGTCGCCGAACAGTTGGGCTTCCCCGACGTGTACTCCTTCTCCAAGCAGTACAAGAAGGTTACCGGCCATCCGCCCCTGGTCGACAAGCGGTCCCGGCATAACGGGCAAGACCGCTGAATCGGCGGCGCCTCCTGAATTTTTTTGCATCCGGACCTGGGGATGGACTCGTTTTAAAATAAGAAAACCGCCAGGAAGCTGTCCCTGACGGTTGGAGATCGTTGGAGGTTAGTGTGCATTCTCTACTTTGGCCAGATTCACGCTGCCGCTTGCCGCTTCCTCCTCCGGCATCTTGTTGGACGTCCGGAGCGGAATTTCGCGCAGAAAGAGGACAAGAACAAGCGCGACGACGACAAGAGCCATACCCGACAGGAAGACGGTCGTCAAGGAGCTGCTCAGCGCGTCGCGCAGCATATCGATCATTTGCGTAATCAACGGCTGCACGTCTTCCGGCAGCGTCTGCCGCAGCTGCTCCAGCTTCGGCTGATCCAGCAGCATCTCCGGATTCTGGAACGCGGCGACCTGCTTCGCCGTTTCGGGGTCCAGATCGGCGAAGTGGAAGGCGTCGCCCGATGCGGCGGCCTTCTTCATGTTGCCCGTCAGGCTGGATTGCATGATGGTGCCCATCACCGCGATCCCGATCGTGCCCCCGAGATTCCGGAACAGCTGGGACGATGCGGTCGCGACGCCGAGCTGAGCGGGACTGACCGCGTTCTGAACGGTGAGCGAGAACACCGGCATTCCTACGCCGAGGCCGATTCCGAACACGATCATCGCGACGACGGCCATCCAGACGCTGTTCATATACGCCATAATCAGCATTCCCGCTATCATGATCGGAAAACCCATCACCGCGTATTTCTTGTATTTTCCCGTCTTCGTAATCCATTTGCCAACCAATGCGCTTAGAATGACCATCGAGATCGACATCGGCATCGTCACGTACCCGGAATAAGTAGGCGAGATGCCTTCCACGCCCTGCACGAAAAACGGCAAGTAGATCAAGGCTCCCATCATGCCGGCGTTCATAATAAAGCCGATTACGTTGGACAAGGTGACGATGTCATTGCGGAACAGGCTCAGCGGAAGCACCGGGCTTGCCGCCTTCGTCTGCGAGTAAATAAAGATCAGCACGAATACGATCGCCCCTCCGAACAAACCGAGAATTTCCGGGGAGCCCCATTCGTATTTCGTCCCTGCCCAAGAGAAGCCGAGCAGCAGCGCCGTGATGGTCAAGCTGAGGAACAAGGAACCCCAGTAGTCGATTTTCTCCGAGACCTTCCGCTCCGTCTTCGGAAACAGCGACCAAATCATGACAAAAGCGACAAGGCCAAGGGGCAGAAAAATCCAGAACAGCCACTTCCACTCCAGATTGTCGACGAGCCAGCCGCCGAGAGCCGGTCCCAGCACGCTGGAGAAGCCGAATACGGCCATCATGATTCCCGTCCACTTGCCGCGTTCCCGAGGAGCGAATAAATCCCCGACCGCGGTGAACGCCGAAGCCATAATGATGCCGGCGCCGATTCCTTGAATTCCCCGATACACGATTAGCTGATAAATATCCTGCGAGAATCCGCACAGGAACGCTCCGATGAGGAAGAACACGATCCCCGCGAGAATAAACGGCTTCCGGCCGTAAATGTCCGACAGCTTGCCGACCAGAACGGTTGCGATCGTCGAGGCCAGCATGTAGATGGTAATGACCCAGGTATAGTATTCCATGCCGCCCAGGATAGCGATAATTCGCGGCATGGCGGTGCTTACGATCGTCTGGTTGATCGCAGAGAAAAACATCGCCACGATAATGGCGAACATGATGGTCACTTTGCGTTTATGAGATAAATCTTCCACGTTCTCTTCTCCCCTATGCCTTATTCGTCTTGCGCCCCGCGACAGTCGTCAGGATGGATCGGGCGAACTCGTTTGTACCATTTTCTCCAACAATTCGGTCAACAGCCGGGCTTCATCCGCTTCGAGCCTGGATAGGTAATGCTCGAGAATTTCGTTCCGTTCGCGAGTCGCCTGCTCCAGAACTTCCTTCCCCTGTGCTGTCCCCTCCACCAGAATCGCTCTTCGGTCCGCCTTGTCCTGAACTCTGTTCACGTAGCCGGACTTCTCCAGACGGTCGATCATAACGGTAACGGCGCTCGGCTTGACTTCCATCTTCTCCGCGATCTTCGTCAGCTTGCAGGGGCCGTGCTTGATGATGAAATGAAGCATAAACATTTGCGGCCCTGTAATTTGCGCCTTCATCTTTTTCAGAATGTCAGATTGCATTTCATGCATAAACGATTGAAGGGCAAATTGAAATCTTTGCAGCTGCTGATCCATTTTCTCCCTCCTCGTTCGTATTGGTTTCACAACTTTATATTTAAACTGTTTAAATATTAAATCGTTTTAGCGTTTGTGTCAACTCCAGACTTCGAGCTTTGGCGTCTGCGCCCTCGGATGGTATAGTAGAAAGTATCATCGATAAAAGGAACGGGATGAACATGATATTCCAACGCAACGAAACGTTCGGCGGTTACTTGCGGGCTTATCCGATAACGTCCTTCATCTTGGCCGTTAATCTGATCGTGTTTCTGCTCGACCATCTGGTCCTGAATAGGGAGCTGACGTTCAGAGGCGCGTTTTACATGGAGCCGTATTTCGATCGCTACGGGCTGGAGGAGCCCTGGAGATACGTCACCTCCATCGCCCTGCACGACGGATGGGATCACTTGCTGTTCAACTGCTTCTCCCTGCTGATTTTCGCCCCGCCGCTCGAGCGGCTGCTCGGACATGTTCGCTATTTCGTCTATTATCTTCTGGCGGGCATTGCCGGCAACGCGCTAAGCGCGATCGTGCACCTCGGTTCCGAATACGTCTCTCTTGGAGCTTCCGGCGCAATCTACGGCTTGTTCGGCGCTTATCTGTTTTTGGCCGTCTTCCGTAAATTCGCTCTGGACGAAGCTACGCGGAAAACGATTTATATTACTCTCGTATTCGGATTGGTCTATTCGCTTCTCATGCCGAGAATCAATATTTGGGCCCATCTCGGCGGCGCTGTGGCGGGCTTCGCGCTGATGGGATGGTATGTCGCGAGGAAGACAAGAAGACGCGGGAACGGATGAAACGAAGTTGTGACGATTCGGTAAAAGTTCGCCAATTGACGGCCAATGCGTTTGATCGCAAGCCGGATTATGCTAAAATGTTCCTTGGTACTTTCTGGAGAGGTTAACATTCCGGACCGGATTATGACGAATTGAGAGGAATCGCATCATGAACCGTATCCAAAAAACGTTACTATTCTTCAAAGTTACGGGAGAGCTGCGCAAAGACAAATACGAATTTAAGGTCGCGCCGTGGAGACTGCTCCTGGAAACCCAACGTTACTACGAGATCAGGCCCGAGAACGGCGCGGTCAAAAGAATCTACAAAGAAAAGCTGAACACGCCGATCATCGAGACGAAACAATACGCCAACGGGATTCTGAGCTGCTCGGCCTTCTGCACGGAGGATCGCATCGAAGAGCTGCAACGGCTTATCCTCAACCAATTGCAATCGAGCGTCAAGACGTATATGGAGGATCTCAAGCTGAACCTGCTGGCACTGAGCCGCCATACGTCCAATCTCTAAGGGGCTGTCCCCTAAGCAGTAAGAGTCGCACCGAACAATTGCCGATGGATGTTCATGGGGCGTCTATCTCCTTCCGCTGCTATACGATCCTGGACCGTATGAGGCAGCCTCCGGGAGATAGATGCCCGCTTTTTTTTCGTCGATCATCTGGTACGTCTCTGCTTATGGACCGCCTCTTCGCCGGCGGACAAGCAATTTCGGCGCGAATGCGGTAAACTGAATGCAGCGGTTTCAACGAAAAAGAGAGCATTGGAGGAATAAGGATGGAAATCATTTACCATGGACATTCTTGCATCCAGATCGTCACGGAAGGCAAGTCATTGCTGTTCGATCCGTTCCTGAGAGGCAATCCTCTTGCGGTAACGAAGCCGGAGGACATCCGCGCCGACTACATCTTGCTCACCCATGCGCACACCGACCACATTCTCGACGCGGAGCCGATCGCCAAGGCGAACGATGCGACCGTCGTCGCGACCTTCGAGCTGGCGATGTACATGTCGGGCCGCAAGAAGCTGAAGACGATCGAAATGAACATCGGCGGGACGGTCGATCTGGGCTTCGCCAAAGCGAAAATGATCCAGGCGTTCCACAGCTCGGGCATCTTCCTGGAGGACGATCAAGTCATTTACGGCGGCATGCCGGCCGGCTTTATCGTGCAGGTTGAAGGCTTGACGCTGCTTCATGCCGGCGACACGGCGCTGTTCTCGGATATGAAAATGATCGGGGACCGCCATCCGATCGATATCGCCTTCCTGCCGATCGGCGACCATTACACGATGGGGCCGGACGATGCGCTGCAGGCGGCCAAATGGTTCGGCGCGAAGCTGGTCATTCCGGTGCATTACAACTCGTTCCCGGCCATCCGCCAGGATTCCGAACAGTTCGCGCGCCGCTTGGCGGAACAGGGGCAGAAGGGCCATCCCCTCGCTCCGGGAGAGAAGCTGGAGGTTACCGCTTCGTCTCTGCAGCAGCTGATCGCTCGAGACGGCAAATCCAGCGATTGAGCGAACGAGAGAGGCTGTTCCCCAAGCAGAGTTGCTTAAGATGTTCGATAGACAAAGAAGGGGGATGTACCTCCTTCCGCTGCTATACGCTCCCGAAATCTGAATGGGTAAACCCGTTAATAGGTGATTTCGGGAGCGTATTAGGCAGTCTCCAGGAGATACATCCCCCTTGCCCCTTGTTTCATCGATTATCTTTTACAGCAACTTGAATCGGGGACAGCCTCTCTGTTCCTCTTAATTTGGAGCCAATCTTAGCGAGCCGGCTTGCTCAGCCTTGAGCCTTACTCGGCCCGGTATTTCGGTTCGTTTCCATCGCCCAATTCGAAAACCAGCTCGATCCGATTCGCTGAATTCGGACGACGCAGCTTCCAATCGATCGCATACCAGGCCTGCGGCTCCCCGAAATGGTCGGAATAGACGCGCCGCTCGGCCGAAACCTCCAGCAAGGCGCCATCGTAGCGGATGAGCGCCGTCAAGCCGCCGCTCGTCAGCCGGACCGTTCCGTCCTCTGTCAGGTCGGGCGCCGCGAAGGTGACGATTCTCTCCGTAAAGCTTAGCGGCTCGCCTTCGAACGCGACCTCGTCCGTCAGCGTCAATCGGCATTCGCCCGCCTTGCGCCACCTGAGCTCGCGGACGAGCGACGCCAGCCCGGGCGCCCGGTAGGCGCGCCGCAGGTCCAGCCGCAGCGCGTCCTCGCTCTCTCCCGCCGCCGCTTCCAGGACCGTGGCCGCATGCGCCCTCCCCGCCTCTTGTCCGCGGCCGTCCACGATCGGCACGGAATGGCCCTGCGAGCCGTTGCAATCGTAGGCGTACCGGTCCGCGCCGAAATAAGCCGACGTATACTCCCCGCTGCCCAAGTCCGCCGCGAAAGCCGTCCCGTCGACCATCCACATAAACTGCCCGATATCGTTATGATTGTGCGGCTCGTCGTTATGCCCTCCCTTGGCGGCAAAGCCGAAACAGCGTCCCGCTTCCGACACGCAACGGGAAAGCAGCCACTGCGCATCGGGAAAATAACGCGAAGCCGGGCGCAAGCCTCCGGACGCCGCCGTCCGCGAATCCCGCCAGAGCCAATCGCGAAGCGCCGGCGCCCACCGATGGCAGTGGTCCTCCCCCAGTCCCGCCTCGTAACGCGCGTCCGGCGTCTCCAGCTCCGAATACATCCGCGCCAAGTAATGGGTAAGCCCCGTACGGAACGGAATCTCCCGCAGCGAATCGGAGAAGCAGGCGACGCGGTCCCCGCACAAATACGCCGCCTGCTGGAACAGCGCGATGCTTCTGACCTTCGGCTTCGCGAACAGGTCGATCCGGCCGCCCGTGCGCTTGGCGAGCAGGTCGGCGAAATAGACGTAATAGCCGAAGCCGTAATTCCAATAGCCCAGCCCTTCGGGACAAGCTCCGTCTTCTCCGAAGCCGTCCAGATAGCAGTCCAGGGCCGGCAGAACCTTGGCCAGAACGGCCTCCAGCGTCTCCGCATCCGTCGTCCGCAGCAGGGCCGCGGCGCCGACCGATCCTGCGCATACGGCCGCCCAATTATGCCTTGCTGTCTCCCAATGGTGGGGACCGTCCCGCAGCAGCGGCCCGATCAGCCGCCGCGCCACGGCGCGATCGATCCCCTCCGTCAGTTCCGGCGGCAGCCTGTCGCCCAGCAAGCACGCAATCTCGCTCAGCGCAAACCCCGTCTCCGCGGAGAACAAGTCGATCGTCTTCGCGGCATCCGTTCCCTTCACATGGGCGGGCAGACACCAGGTCCGCTCTTCGAGAATCGTCCGCAGCGTCTCCAGCAGCTTGCCGTAATACCGCTCCGCGGCCGGCTCCAGCAGACTTAGCAGCGCAAAAGCGTTCAGCCTTCGCCGCCGCTGGAAATACGCGCGCTCGAACTCGAGACGGGAGCCCGTTCGCGCGAAGATCGAGAACAGCTCCTCCGTCAGCGCGGGTACCGGCTCCTCCAGCAGCCGCACGCCTTCCGCGCGAAGCTCCGCAGCCATTCCGGAGAACTCCGGCGCCCTCGCGGCCCGCGCCCAGAAGCCGGCAGCGCTCTCTCCCGCGGAATAATAGAGCTCCTCCGCGCTCCGTCCGATTCCCTCCGTCATCGCCTTCTCCTCCCCGAACGTCGGTTTATTTACGGTATTCCATAGGCGTTACGCCCGCATGAGCCTTAAACGTCTTAATGAAATAGCTTTGATTGTCGTAGCCCAGCAGCTCGGAGATTTCGCCGACCGTATGGGAGGTCTGGTCCAGCAGCTCCTTGGCCCGGTCCATCTTCATCCGCGTTACGTATTCGATAAACGTCTCGCCCGTCACCTTCTTGAACATCCGGCTGAAATAGCTGGCGTTCAGGTGCAGGCTGTCGGCGACCTCGTCCAGGGAGACGCGGCGGTGGAGATTAAACGACACATACTTGCACGCCTCCTTCACCTCCGGCCGCTTGTTGATCGACGCCGCGCGATCTCCTTCCTCCGAAGCCGCGAGCTGGCCGCCCAGCCATTCGCGAAGCTCGCGAACCGAATCGATCGCCGAGATTTCCTTGTGCAGCGTATCCGCGGAATAGCCCGACCGGACGTACTGGAGCGTCCGCAGCTTCAGCTTCAAATCCAGCAGCAGCTTCAGCACCCAATCCTTTACCGCGGCCGGCGGATACCGCTTGCGGACGATCCGTTCGATCCAGGCGTCCGCCAGACGGCCGGCGTCGGCGTGCCTGCCGTCGATCAGCGCTTCCCTCAGCTCCGAATTGGCGGCATCGTAGTGGACGAACAAGTCTTCTTCGCACAGCTCCTCCGTTTTCTGCTTCGTTACGGCGCCGGAATCCAGATAGAACCTCTGATCCTCGTCCGCGACCAGCTCCTGCAAATTCCGCTTCAGCCCTCTCGTCGAGTCGTTTGCCGTGCCGAGCACGAACGACATGCGGATTTTAAGCGCATCCCAGACGGCCTTCTGTACGGTTCGGCACAGCTCCGCCGCCCGGTCGTACGCGTTGGTCTTCAGGCTTGGCTTGTACGAGAACAGCAGCAAATGCTTCCTTTCGCTGTAAGCGACATGCAGCGTCCGCAGCTCCGGCTCGGCCAGCACCTCGGCTATGACGTTGGCGACGGCGAACCGGAGCGTCTGCTCCGAGGCGAAGCGCTGCTTCGCGCGGGCATAGTCCTCGACGTAACCAATCGCGGGAAGGCACCGCATCTCCTCCGTGAACAGACCGAAGCCGTTCGCCTCCTTCATCCACTCGTCCGCCGACAGCAGCGGCTGGTGAATGAAGTTTTTGAACGCCTGCTCCTTGCGCAGCTCCCTGGCGTCGTTCGCCAGCGCGTGCAGCCGCAGCCGCTCCCCGCTCGTCTGCCGGTCCGCGTCCAGGTCCTCCTTGAAGCGCTCCAGCATCGGAACGAGATCGCCGGGCTGCAGCGTCTCCTTCAGCAAATATTCCTGCACGCTAAGCCGCATCGCCTGTTGGGCGTAAGCAAACTCGTTATGGCACGAGAGAATAACGATCCGGGTGTCCGGCTTCCGCTCCTTGATCTTGGCGCACAGCTCGAGCCCGTTCATCTTGGGCATCCCGATATCGGTAATAAGCACGTCCGGCATTTCCGACTGCGCGTGATCCCAGGCGACCAAGCCGTTCTCGAACGCTCCGATCAGGCGATAGCCCCGCTCCTCCCAATCGATCGACTCCGACAGCAGCTCCAGAACGGGATAATCGTCGTCCACCAGCATGACGTTATACATGGGCCTCCATCCTCTCTTCAGCGATCGTCACCCGGATCTGCGTTCCGGCATCCTTGCGGCTCTCCACCGCGATAGAGAACCGGCCTCCGCACAGCATCGTCATTCTCTCGACCACGTTCGTCAAGCCCATTCCCGAGAAAGCCGTCCCGGAGCCGATTCCCGGGGCAGCGGCTGCCGTCCGCCGCTCTCCTTGGGCGTGCATGGCCCGCTGCAGCTTGCGATTCAGCGCCGCGACGGCTGCTTCGTCCATGCCTACGCCGTTGTCCTCCACTGAGAGATGAAGCGCGCCGGCGCTCATCTCCGCGCGAATGCGAATCAACCCCGCCTTCTGATTAAAGCCGTGAATCAGCGCGTTCTCCACAATGGGCTGGAGGAAAAAGCGCGGCACGCGCACGAGCATCGTCTCGGAAGCAATGTCCAGCGACAGCTCGACCTTCTCCTTCTGGCGCAAATTCATCAGCTCCACATAGTGCGCGAGCAGCTCCAATTCCTCGTGCAGGCTGATTTCGTCCGCTTCGCTGTTGATCGTCATGCGCAGCAGCGTCGAGAGCGAGCCGATCATCTTCGCGCTGTCCGCGTCCCCGCCGCGCATCACCTTCATGCGAATGGAATTCAGGACGTTAAACAGAAAATGCGGATGAATCTGCGCCTGAAGCATCTTCAGCTCCGCCCTGCGCTTGCGCGCCTGCGTGTCGGAAACCTCCGCGATCATCTCCTGAACCCGGTCCAGCATCTGATCGAACAGGAAGCCGAGACGGCCGATCTCGTCCGTCCCCCTAACCCCCGATCTGACGCTCAGATTGCCCCTCTGCACGCTCGAGGTCGTGCGGCCAAGCTGCACGAGCGGTTTCGTAAAAGCGCGGAGCAGCACAAGCAGAATAAGCAAAAACACCGCCAAGGAAGAAATCTGCACGACGAATATCTGGTTGAAAATCGAGCTGATATCGACGATCGCTTCGCTGTAGCGCTGCTTGGACACGAGCTTCCAATCGTTGAACGAGAATGGCTTCTCCGTGATCAAATACCTCTCCCCGTCTATCGTCTTGATCGAGGTGTGCAGACGCCCCGCGGACGCGCCGACGTCGGCGAACGTCGAACCGATCCGCGACGTATCGCCGCTGGACAGAATCCGGTCGTTCTCGTCCAGCAGCATCATCTCCTGATCGGAGCTCAGCTTCTCGAACAGGCGTCTTACCTGCTTCTCCATAACGGTAACGACGACGTACCCGTAGATGCGCGAGTCGTCCCGCCGCAGCGTGCGGGCAAGCGACAGCTGATACGGACTCTCCTCCGACATATAGGCGAACACGGTCGGACTCGCGCCGATCCAGTGCGAGCTCGGCCACTTCAAGCCGTCCAACCGCTCGAACCACGGCTCCTCCATCAGCAGCAGCGGGTTATAATCGCTTGTGGAATAATTCGTGAACGCCGTACCGTCCGTCAGCAGCACCGTAATGTAGCTTTTATCGCTGACGGTCAGGCTGTCGAGCTGCTCGAGAATTTTTTTCCGGTCGGTAAAATTCAAATAAGCGTCGCGGCTCTCGATATTGCCGGAGACGACCAGCTTGAAATAGCTCGTCATGTCCGCGTTCGTCTGAATATAGTTCGCCATGTTCAGCATGCTGACGAGCAGGTTCGATACCGAGCTCTCCGCCAGCAGCAGGGAATCCTGGGCGTTGGATACCGCTTGGCGCTGCACGGCGTCCTTGGTCAGGGTGGTGTAAATGAACTGCGCCAGCACGGCGGGAATCAGAATGCAAGCGATTGCGGCGATCATCAGCTTGTGCCGGATCGACCGCAACCCCAATCGCTTGTTCATCCGCAGCATGCAAGCTCCCCCCGTCCGTGTGCGCAATACTTTCTGAATCGTTAACAAAGGGGGACAGCGACTCGGCTGTCCCCGCAACATCAGTATAGCACGTTACTTTTTGTTCGCTTCGATAATTTGCTGCGTTCGCTCCTGGCTGTTTTTCACCGTGGCGTCAACGTCCTGCTGTCCGAGAATAAGCTTCTCGTATTCCTCGTTGACGGCTCTGTATACCTCGGCTTGATAGGAAGCGGCCGGAATCATTTCCGAAGCCTTCGACACCAGCAGCGTCTGGATCAGCGAGTCTTTGTCCACCAACTCGGGGCTCGTCGTGCCCGCCAGAATCGAATCGATGATCGGCGTCAGTTGATCGTTGGACACCTTGCTCCAGGACGGTACGTTTTTCGCCTGCACCAGCTGCCCTTCCGTCGTGTACCAGCGGACGAACTTGTAGGCTTCCTCCTTGTTTTTGGAGATCGAGGAGACCGCCGTGTAATCCGTCGTGACCGGAGCGTAGCCGACCGGGTCGCCGGCATTGTTTTTCGGGAACGGCGCGACCGCGACATGGAACGTTAACGGCAGCGTCTCGGTGCCGCCGATCTCCGTATTCATCCAGCTTCCGATCGTCAGCATGCTGGCGGATTGGTTAAAGAATTGATTCCGGTACGCCAGCTTCTGGGAAATAATGTCCGTATAAGGAACGGAGGATTGGTCTTCCTTCTCCATCTTCATGCGCAGCTCCAGCGTCGCCTTGAAGTTCGGATCGTCCAGGTTGGAGGAGCCGTCGGCCTTCAGGAAGTCGGAATTGGTCGGCTGATTCATCATTTTCAACTTGAGGAACTCCATCCAGCCTCCGCCCTGCGGCCCGTGGAAATAAGTGCCGTAACGCTTCGTATTGCCCTCGCCTTGCGTGAGCCGCTTCGCGTAATCCGCATATTCCTCCCACGTCCAATCGGTCGGCACGGCCAGCCCCGCTTCGTCGAGGTGGTCCTTGTTCAGCATGACGTACCACGGATTGAATTTGCCCGGCAGCGCATACACTTTGCCGTTTAGCGTCGTATCGACCTTGTACTCCTCCGCCACCTTGTACCCGCCGTCCTGGGCGATGAAGTCGTCCAGCGGCTCCGCCATGCCGAGCGATACCCGCTGCGCGTAGCCGGCAGGATCGCTGAACATCAGCACGTCGATCTCTTCCTTGGAGGCGAACGCCAGATCCAGCTTCTTCATCGCCTCCTGCGTGTCGCCTTTGTCGCTCAGCACGACGGCCTCGACCTTGACGCCCGGATTCGCGTCCTCGTAAGCCTTCAGCGTCTGCGACCAGTTGTACGTCAACTCCGGCCCGAACGTGTACAGCCGCAGATGGACGTTTTTGGCCGGCTCCGACGCCGGCGCGGAAGCCGGGGCCGATTCGCTCGGACTCGAGCTTGGACTCGGACTTGCGCTCGACGCGCCGTTATTGTTATTGCCGCCGCAGCCCGCAAGCAAGCCTGCAAGCATTGCGCCGGCTGCCATACCGTACAGCCATTTCCGCTTTCTCATCGTGACACCCTCCTATTGGATAAATAATCTGGTGTTGACAATCCACATTATAAAGGCGTCTTTCCCGGCGCTAATGTAACTATATTTACCTATAATGCAATATTTTTGATTACATGAATCGAACCTGCGAAGCGGAAGCCCCTTGCATTCCGAAAGGGAGCGTTACCCTTTCACTCCGCCCAAGGCGATACCCTCGATCACGCTCTTCTGCCCGATGACGAATACGATCAGAAGCGGCAGGATGGCCGAGACGGCGCCCGCCATAATGAGCGAGTAGAACTCGCCGCTCATCGACGTGAACTTCTGCATCGCCAGCGGAATCGTGTACAAGCCGTCCGTACGCAGGAAAATGAGCGGGTTCTGATAGTCGTTCCACGTCCAGATGAAGCGCAAGATCGCGTAGGTGGCGACCGCCGGCTTCACGAGCGGGAATGCGATCGACCGGAACGTTCGCAGATGCCCGGCTCCGTCGATTTTCGCCGATTCGATGTACTCCTGATTCACTCCCATGAAGAACTGCCGCAGCATAAACGTGCCGAGCACGCTGAAGCTGCTGAGCAGAATAAGGCCGAAGTGGCTGTCGAACAGCCCGATGTTGCGATACAGAATAAACTGCGGGACGAGAATCGCCTGGCTGGGAACCATGTAGGTGGCCAGCACGATCAGGAACAGCCACTTGCCCGCCTTGAACCGCACCTTGGAGAAGCCGTAGGCCGCAAGGCTGGAGACCGTACAGGAGACGAGCACCGTAATGACGCTGACTTTGATCGAATTCCAGTAATACATATAGAAAGGATAACGCCCGAACCATACCTCCTTGTAATTGGCGATCGCGTTCCACTGCTTCGGAATCCATTCGATCGGGTAGACGAATACGTCCTTCTCCAGCTTGAAGGAGGTCGTCAGCATCCAGAGGAACGGCAGCAAAAACACCAGGCTTATCGCGAACAGAACGGCGGTAACGACGGCTTTGCGCCAGTCCAATCGATATACGGTTGCCATGACTTGCTCCTTCCGATCAGTAGTTGACCCATTTTTTCTGCGCGATCCACTGTCCCGCCGTAATCAGGATGACGAACAGGAACAGCACGACGGAGACGGACGAAGCGTATCCGATCTTCAAATTGTTGAACGCCTGGTCATACAGGTACCAGACCATCAGACTCGTCGAGCCGATCGGCCCTCCCTGCGTCATGACCGCGATAATATCGAACACTTTAAAGGAAGAAATAACGCCGGTAACGAGCAGGAAAAAAGAAGTCGGAGACAGCAGCGGGAACGTAATCCGCGAGAATTTCACCAGGGCGCTCGCTCCGTCGATATCCGCCGCCTCGTACAAATCCCTGGGAATCGACTGCAGACCGGCAATATAAATAATCAGATTGAAACCGATCGAGATCCATACCGTAATCATCATGATGGAGTACAGCGCGAACTTCGGGTCGGCGATCCATTTCGGCGGATTGGCAAAGCCGAGCGCGTGCAGCGTCTCGTTGATCGGACCGTACGAAGGATGGAACAGCACCTGCCAGACGACCGCGACCGCCACGATGTTGGAAATATAGGGCATGAAGTAAGCGACCTTGAAGAAGCCCTTCCAATAGACGTATCGGTCGATCAGAACCGCCAGCACCATCGAGATCAGCATATAGACGGGCACCGCGAGCAGAAACAGGAAGTTGTTGCGGATCGAACGGATAAAAGCCGGGTCGTCCCACAGCTTGCGGAAGTTCTCAAAGCCGATCCACTCGATGCCGTCCCAGCCCTGCACGAAGTTCCAATCCGCCAGGCTGAGCGCGAGCGCCGCCACAATCGGCAGCAGGACGAGCACGGTCACTCCGATCAGCATCGGACTTACGAACAGAAATCCGGCCAGCGTCTCGCCGGCGGATAACGACAAGCGGCGGCGGGCGGCGGACTTGACGGCGGCGGGAGCCGCGGCGGGTTGAGTCATGTTGAACACCTCGACTTTGGAAATCTGGATACAGCTTAACCGGCGGCTGTACGTTTTCGTTCCCTGTCATTATATAAAAAAAATACCGTCCTCCTTTGACGGTATTTTGATCTCGTACGCGATTTATTTGACTTTCTGCCAGGGCGTGCATGCATACACGCCCTAGACCAGGGCGACTTCGCGAATTTGCACGGTCCGCTCTTTGGACAGGTCGATAAACTGTTCGCCGGCTTTCACAAGAGGGGCTTCCATATTGTGAGGATTCAAATAGACGACTTCCGCCGCTCGGCCGTCCGTCAGCACGACCTGCCTTCCGAGCAGCTTCTTCATCAGGTTGTCCAGGAACAGGGACACGATCTCCGGATTCAGCTCGCCGAACTTGCCTTGCCGCATCTGGCCGACGATTTCGTGGAACGGCGTGGCTTCGCGGTACGGACGTTTCGAGGACATCGCGTGAAAAATATCGGCGACCGCCACGATCGCGCTGAGCGGGTCGATCTGCCCCTTCTGCAATCCGTGCGGATACCCCCGGCCGTCCTCGCGCTCATGATGCTGCAGCGCGATAAGCGCGACCCGCGGGCTGATTCCTTCGGCGTTCTTGAGCAGCTCGTACCCGTGCACGGTATGCTTCTTGACGATCTCGAACTCCTCGTCGGTAAGCGGCCCCGGTTTGTTCAGAATCGTTTCCGGAACGTTCACCTTGCCGATGTCGTGCAGCGTGGCGCCCAGCGAGAGCGTGGCCAGCTCCTCCTCGTCCAGGTTCATCCAGCCGCCGATCAGCGTCGCCAGAATGCCGACTCCGATATTATGCTCGTATGTATAATCATCCTTGGCCTTGACGATCTCGAACAGCTCGAACAAATCCGAGTTGCCGGACAGATTGCGAACGGCCGGCAAAATTTCCTCGCGAATGTCGGCAAGCGGAATGCTCGCGGAATCGGTTACGGATGCGAACAGCTCCTTGGATCTCGCCACAGCCTGCTTCAGCAGCTTGCGATTCTGCTCGCCGGTTTCCCGCCGCTCGACGACCTGCTCGAGCGAGAGCGAAAATTCGTCGACCTTATGATTCTGCAGAAGCTTAACGGATTCGTAATTCAGCACCGTCTGGGCCGGGATAATCGTCACGCCATAATGGTTGATTACGTCGACTAGCACTTTTCGTCCGATTAGATGCTCCATGTATACGCTCCCATTTGTCAATTCTTAGGAAGTATCATACCATAGATTCGTCTGGAAATAGGAGAAAAAAGTTGGTTAATTTCTCATTTTTCGCGTTATTGTGATAAAATTCTCGTGAATTCTACATGAAGGAGCAGCTTATGTTTATTTTGATCGGACTGTTATTCCTGGCTCTGTACGGCGTTCTCGTCTTCTATATCGGCTGGAGCGGCTGGAAATGGATGAAGCCGGCGGTTTCCGCCCGCTTCAAATGGCTGTACGCCGCCGCGCTTGTCTTCCTGGCCTCGTCGTTTTTCCTTGGCCGTCTTGTCGGCAGCGTTCCCGTCTTTAGCCTATTGGGCTCTTACTGGCTCGCCGCGTTTTCCCTGCTGCTTATGCTGCTGCCCATCGTCCACCTCGGCCTGTGGCTGCTCCGCTTGACGAGTCTGCCCCGGCATCGCGCGCAGAAATGGGCAGGCGCCATCACCCTTCTTGCGCTTGTGTCTCTACTCTCCTACGGCTCCTTTAACGCGTACAGTCCGGTTGTCCGCGGCTACGAGATCCGCATCGACAAGCAGGCGGGCGGGCTCCGGGAACTGAACGTCGTCATGGCGGCGGACATGCACTTCGGCCTGCTCTCCGGCAAATCTCACGCCAAGCGCATGGTGGAGGAGATCAACGCGCTGAAGCCCGATCTCGTGCTGTATCCGGGCGACATTATCGACGATGATCTCGACGCCTATCTGGACAAGGGCATCGGCGACATTCTTACGGGGGTGCAAGCGACTTACGGCGTGTACGCCTCGCTCGGCAATCACGACAAGTACAAGGGCCGGATGGAGGAGCTCATTGCCGCTCTCGAACAAGGCGGCATGGACGTTCTGTACGACGAGGCCGTCTCTATCGAAGGCTTGACGCTGATCGGCCGCAAGGACAAGACGGAGAACGACCGGGCCGCGCTGGAGGCGCTGATGGCCGGCATTCCGCGCGAACGCCCGATCCTGCTCATGGATCACCAGCCTTACGGGCTCGATATCGCCGCCGGGAACGGAGTCGACTTGATGGTCTCCGGGCACACGCACCGCGGACAGATCGCTCCGGCGCACCTGATTACGAGAGCGCTGTACGAGAACGATTGGGGCCATGTGGAGAAGGGCGCCTTCCATTCCATCGTCACTTCCGGCTACGGCTTCTGGGGGCCTCCGATTCGGTTAGGAAGTCGTTCGGAGATCGTGCAGATCCATATTTCCTTCGCTGATGGCTAACCGCTGATCCAACGCCCGGTGTGACGAAGCTGCAGCCCGGCCGGGTCAGCTTTCATGCGGTCTCTCGTTTCAAATCGCTCTAGGGCGTGTAGGCATACACGCCCTAGGATGTCATTTCGTTCTCCGGCGGGAAGATTTCGCTCAGCTTTAAGCCGAGGCAGGGCACGGTCGGCGAGGTCAGCGTCTGCTCTTCGGTCAGCGTCGCCACCGCCGCGTACTTTCCATCCACAAGCACAAACTGTTCCACAAGTCGATAGACAAGGTCGACTATCCAATACTCGCGCACGCCGAACTTCTCATAGCCGCTCTTCTTGATCGTCTTGTCCCGGCGTCCCGTACTTGCAGATAAAATCTCTACAACCAGATCGGGCGCGCCATAAATGTACCCGTCCCGGATAATGCCGCGATTTGCGTTGGAGATGTAGATCAAATCCGGCTGAAAAATATTGTCTTCGTCAAAATGGACATCGAGAGGCGCGAACAGTACCTCCCCCTCCTTCGCACAATCCTGGTGAAAAGCGAGAATCAAGTCCCTCAGCACCTGTTGATGCGCATATATCGGCGACGAAAGAAAATCATACCGCACCCCTTCAATCATTTCGTATCTCTCGTCGATCAGGTAATTTTCCGGAGTCTCCTTGACTTTCCCCTGCTTGTCCTTGGCTTCGCTTTCTTTGTTCCCGTCGTCCTCCCATAAGATGTCGCTCAATTTCAAGCTGAGGCAGGGCACGGTCGGCGAGGTCAGCGTCTGCTCTTCGGTCAGCGTCGCCACCGCCGCGTACTTTCCATCCACAAGCACAAACTGTTCCACAAGTCGATAGACAAGGTCGACTATCCAATACTCGCGCACGCCGAACTTCTCATAGCCGCTCTTCTTGATCGTCCTATCCCGGCGTCCCGTACTTGCAGATAAAATCTCTACAACCAGATCGGGCGCGCCATAAATGTACCCGTCCCGCATAATACCGCGATTCGCATTGGAGATGTAAATCAAGTCCGGCTGAAAAATGTTATCCTCGTCAAAATGAACGTCAAGCGGCGCGAACAGCACTTTCCCTTCCGCCAGGCAGTCGTTGCGAAAAGCGGTATACAACTCCCCCAGCACCTGTTGATGCGCATATACCGGGGACGAAAGAAAATCATACCGCACCCCTTCAATCATTTCGTATCTCTCGTCGATCAGGTAATTTTCCGGAGTCTCTTTGACTTTCTGCCCCGCTTCTCTCCGATTGTTCATCTCCGGGCAGCCTTCATCCCGCTTGTCCTTCATTTTCTTGCCTCCTTTTTAACAGATTCCCGGCTCGCCGCCCCACCAGACTTTCAATTTAAAGCCAGCAGCCTCCGAACCAGCTCGTCCTTGAACAGCTCGCCGACCGGGAACGAAACGCAGGGCAGCTTGTCCGACGATATGCGATCGTCATTCTCGCACAATTCGCGCAGCTCATATTGCAGCTCGCCGTTCAGTTCGAATCGTTCCAGCGTCTGCGCCGCCGGATCGATGATCCAATATTCGGGCACGCCGTGCTTCGCATAGATGTTCAGCTTGCGCTCGCGGTCTCTCTTGTGCAACCACGGGGAGAGCACCTCGACGACAAGATCGGGCGCCCCCTCCACTCCGCGCATCGTCACAATGTCGGCGCGGCTGCGATGGACCATAATCAAGTCCGGCTGAACGACGTTCGTTCGGCTCAGAATAACGTCCAGCGGAGCTATTAAAATAAAGTATTCCGAAGCACAGCCCTGCACGTGAAGATGCAGGGCCGAGCCGATAACCTGATGAACGGTGGACGGCGCCGGAGACATCAGCTCCAGCTCTCCTTCAAGCACCTCGTAACGCTGCCCGTCATCTGGCATTTCCGCATAAGCCTCGTAGGTGACCGGATGTTCCATAATGCGATCCTTATTCGTTTTTTTCCTCGCCATCGGCTTCTCCCCTCGCTCGAAATAAAAACACCCCGACAAAGCAACACGTCCCGTGTCCGGCTTTGGCGAGGTGCTTCCTCGTTCCGTTATCTTATATTTCCAATTATGCCATTCCGGGCAGAATCCTGTCAACGCTTGTCGGATTCGTTGGGCAACGACACGCCGAAATCCCCTTCGTTCAGCCGCTTGATCAAGTCCGGCGGCAGCTTCGGCTCCCGCTCGAACGTCAGCAGGCCGTTGATCTCCTGCTCGATGTCCGTCAGCTGCGTATAGCAGTAGCCCTGTATCGCCTGCGACCCGGCGACCGGCTCCATGACGTCGATCAGCCGCCGCAGGAAATCCGTCTCGTCGGCCGCGGCGGAATAGCCCCAGCCGGCGAAGTCGCCCTTGCGGAAGGAGATTCCCCCGAACTCGGACAGATGCACCGGCTCGCCTTCGTACGCATAGCCGGGCACGTAAATCCAGCGGTTCTGCGCGAGGCTGTTCACCGCCGATTCGGCCGTGGCGTACCGCTCGCCAAGCACCTCCCGGCGATGCTCGTAGTCGTGAACCGTCGCGAGATCGGACTTCGTATGCTCCCATCCGTCGTTGGACAGCACGAGCCGGGTCTCATCCAGCGACTTCGTCAAATAATACATCGCCAGCGTGTGCTGCTGCTGCCTTTTATCCACAAGTACGTTCGGCACGCCCCAGCTCTCGTTGATCGGCACCCATACGACGATGCACGGGTGATTGTAATCGCGCAGCACCGCTTCCTGCCATTCCCGCGTCACTCTCTGCACGTATGTCTCGGAAAACTGGTAAGCGTTGGCCATCTCGCCCCAGACGAGCAGCCCGAGCTTGTCGCACCAATACAGGTAGCGCGGATCTTCGACCTTCTGGTGCTTGCGCGCGCCGTTAAAACCCATCGCCTTCGTCAGCTCGACGTCCCTGCGCAGCGCTTCTCCGGAAGGGGCCGTAAGCAGGCCGCCCGGAAAATACCCCTGATCGAGCACCAGCTTCATATAATAAGGCCGATTGTTCAGGCACACCTTGCCGCCCTCGACCGAAATTTTCCGCATGCCGAAATAGCTGCTCGCCTCGTCGACGACCTCCTCCCCGTCCAGAAGCTCGAAGACGATGTCGTACAGGTGCGGCTTCTCCGGTGACCACCAGCGTCCCAGGCCGTGATCGTTGAAGTCGCGAAGACTGATCGTTCTCGTCTCTTCGGCCTCGCCCAGGACGAACCGATCCTCGGAGACGAATTCTCCCTGGAACGAGATTCGCGCCCGCAGACTCAGCCCGGACTTCCAGCCCCCCGCGCGGACGCGGATGCGCACATCGTTCCGGTCGATGTCCGGAGTGACGAACACCCGCTCCACATAAGAGCGGGATACCTCCTCCAGCCACACCGTCTGCCAGATGCCCGTCGTACGCGTATAAAATACCTGCTCGGGCTCCTCCTTCCAGAACTGTTTGCCGCGGGGAAGCGTCACGTCGCGGCTGTAATCCTGCGCTCGGACGACGAGTTCGTTCTCGCCGGACCGGGCGGCCGCCGTAATATCGGCCGTGAACGGCGTATGCCCGCCTTCATGGGCCGCGACCAGCGCGCCGTTCACCCATACCGACGCCGCGTAATCGACCGCGCCGAAATGCAGCAACAGCCGGCGGTTCTCCTTCCGGCCGTTCAGCTCGAAGGTCCGGCGATACCACACCGTGTCGTGAATCGCCTTCTCCCCGATGCCGCTCAGCTCGCTCTGATAGCAGAACGGAACCCGGATCGTCCGGGACAGCTCCTTGCCCGTATGCCAGCCTTCCCGCTCCCCCGCGCCTTCGTCGTCGTATTCGAACTGCCACGTCCCGTTCAGGTTGACCCAGCTTTTCCTTACCAGCTGGGGCCTTGGATAGTCGTTGCCGCAGGAGGGTTCCATCATTTGCTCTGCTCCTAGCCGATCGTTGCGATCGCGTGATGATTTTGCCTTATTCAGCTTGAAGGGACGCCACCGACAGATCGCCCAGCGTCAGCTTATCCGCGTAGACCGAACGGATGCCCACCCGGCCCTGCAGGAAGGCGTCGGGATCGTCGTAAGTCAGCTCGGGCTTCGCGCCGTCTCCGACATAGACGCGAATCTCGCTTCCTTCGGCCTCGATGCGCAGCTTGACCGCTTCGCCGCGCGGGAGCTTAAGCCTGACGGCCTGCAGCAGCGTCGAGTCGTAGTTGAGCCGGTACAGCATCAGCTTGCTTCCGTTCACCGAGACGAAGTAGCCCGTCAGCGCATCCTTCACCTGGTCGGGAAAATCGGACTCGTTCGTCGCCCGCAGCAGCACGCCCGCCTCCCCGAAAGGCTCGTCCCCGACCCGCACCGTCGTCTCGATGCGATAGTCGGTCCAACGCGGGCTGCCCCCGTACATTTTCGCGTCCGCGTCCGCGCTCCCGACGTAGTCCTCGCCGTCGCGGCTCCAGAAGCCGTGCACATCGTCCGCTCCGGACTGCTCCAGCAGCTTCTCCTGCCGGAACGGCTCGGCGTCGATCCGCCGGAGATCCAGCGTTGTCCACTCCAGCTTCCCGCTCTTCAGCCTGATCTGCAGCGTATGGAAGCCCTTCTCCAGCTTAACGCTGCCTGCGCGTACCTTCGCCCATGCCTCATCCCGAAGCGCCGGCGGCTTCTCCGCCGCGAAGCCGCCGGCGGACTTCCCGTCGACGAGCAGCTCCAGCGAGGCCGAATCCCCTCCGGGGCCTGCCGTAAAGTCGAGCGAGTACGTCCCGGATTCGGATACGTGTACCGCATATCGCAGCCAATCTCCCTTTTCGCCGAGCACCACGGAATAGCTTCCATCGTCCGCCTGCCGCACGTCGGTTCCGTCCGCCTTCCGCCAAGCCGGCGCCTCCGCGCGCTTGCCGACCTGGAAGCCTCGGCCTTCTCCGCTCAAGTAATGCACTGCCTCGATCGTTCCCGGAAGCGGCTTGGCCGTCTCGTAATCGCTGCTGCCGTCCGCCGCGTTGGCGAACGCCACATAGGAGAGCAGCGGCTCACCGGCCTCGCGCGCCGCGTAGCCGATGCGCCCTTCGCGCAGCTTGGCCGTCTCGGCGCCGCCGGATTCCAGCTTGAGGCCTCCGTCCACATAGACGCGAACCCGCTCCTCGTCGCGCTCGATCCTTACCGCATGCAGCTTCGTCCAGTCGGTCTCCTCGGACAAGGCGGCCTCGGCCAGCGTCTTGCGCTCCCCGTTCGCCTGTGCGAACAGCGTCATCCGCCCTCCGGCGAAGTCAAACTCGACGCCTCCATAATCGGCATCATCCTTGTAAGCGAACAAGATGTCCAAGCGAGTATCGACCCCCGCCTCCTGCCGCAGCCTGAAATTGTATTCCGCCGTATAGACGCCGCCGGTGGACACGCTGCTGACCGTTCTTCCGCCGTCAGCCGCCTTCTCCCAGCGGCCCGAATCGATCGCCTCATCCAGCCGATCCGAGAAGTCGGGCTGGCGAGGAACCGGCTGCGCGTAATGGGTCGGACCGAGCAGGTCCATCCTGTCTCCGTTGAAAACAAGCCGGTCGATGTTCATTTTCCGCACCGGCGGACCTTCCGCGGAGCGGCCGATCAGATTGTGATAGACGAGATAATAGGAATCCAGATCCGGGCCCATGACCGTCGAGCTGTGCCCCAGACCGAAGAACTCCGGATCGGTGCTGATCGCGATCGGGTTATTGGTCGGCATCGTGTAGGGGCCTAGCGGCGAATCCTTGGAGATCGCGTAATGGACGCGATAGCCTTTGCTGAACACGTGATTGCCGGTCAGCGTCATATAGTAGACGCCGCCGCGCTTGATGATCATCGAGCCTTCCGTCCAATGTCCCAGGTAAGCGCCCTCGATCGTCCGGCCCGGGTCGAACGAGGCCGGACCGTCCATCGGCACGCCGACGATGCCGCCCGTGCCCGCATGCGTGAACGTCCAGCTTCCGTCGTCGTCGATAAACACCGAGCCGTCGATGCTCATGCCGACGTTGTCGGTTATTCTCTCGAACGGCCCGGTCGGCGACTCGCTGCGGAATACGTAGTGGCCTCTCCCCGCGGGAGACGTATATAAATAGAAGTAACCGTTCCAATAAACCACTTCCGGCGCATAGGCTCCCGTCGATATCGGGTCCTCGGTAACGAGGCCCGCGTATGTCCAGTCGACCAGGTTGTCCGACACCCAGGCTTTAATGCCGACGCGGTGGTCCTTCGTGCTGACGTACAAATAGTAGCGTCCGTCGTAGCGCATTACATAGGGGTCGCCGTTGCCGTAATCCTCCCACTCCTGATCGAGCGCGGGAAACGGATTTTCGTACAAATGATCGTAGACGCTCAAATCTATCGCCTCCGGTTTGCTGGATTGCTCGCATCCTCCCAACGCCAACGCCAATGCCAATGCCAACGTCAGCGCCGCCGCCAAGCCAAGGGAGCGCAAGGCTGTCGTTTGCCGTTTTATTTTAACCACCTAACCTTTAATGCCGCTAATCGCCATCGACTCGATAAAGTAGCGCTGGCAGAAGAAGAACACCAGAATAACCGGAATCATCGCGATCACGGCGGCGGCCATAATCATCGGATAATTGGACTGGCCGATATAGAGCGCCTGCATCGAAGCGATCAGCACCTGAATCGTCTGCTTCTCCGGCGTATGCAGGTAGATGAGCGGCCCGAGAAAATCGTTCCAGATGCCCATAAAGCCGAGAGCCGCCTGAGCCGCCAGCGCGGGCTTCATCGTCGGCAGCGCGATGCTCCAGAAGATGCGGGGAAACCCGCAGCCGTCGATCTTCGCCGCTTCCAGCAGGTCGTTCGGCAGCGCGCCCTGCAAATACTGCCGCAGGAAGAAGATAACGACGATGTTGCCGAACAGCCCGGGCACAATCAGCGGCAGCAGCGTATCCACCCAATCGAGCGCGGAGAAGCCGATGTACTGCGGAATCATGACGACCGAATACGGAATCATCATCGTCCCGAGCAAGCCGAGGAACAGTACGCCTTTTAGCGGAAAATCGAACTTCCCGAACGCGTAAGCCGACATGGCGGAGACGAACATGCCGATCGACAGCACGACGGCGACGATGATAAGGCTGTTCATAAATCCGTGCAGCAGCGGCGATTGCTCCCAGACGTTCCGATAATTGTCGAACGAGATCGGATCGGGAATCCATTTGGGCGGCATATCGAAAATCATCCGTTGGTTTTTCAGCGACGTCGACAGCGTCCAGACGAACGGCGCGAGCATGAACGCGGCTCCTGCGAGCAGGATCAGGAACGCCCAGGCGTCGGCGATTTTTTGACGTTTCACGGGATTCCCCTCCTATTCCTGATAAACCCATTTTTTAGATAATTTGAACTGCAGGAGCGTCACGACGAAAATGATAACGCCGAGCACCCAGGCCGCCGCGCTCGCGTAGCCCATATTAAAATACTTGAAGGCGTGCTGGAAAATATAGAAGACGATCGTCGCGCCGCTGTATTCCGGACCCCCGTCGGTCGCCAGCACGTAGATCTGGCTGAACGTCTGGAACGCCCCGATAATCCCCATCACGATGACGAAGAAATGAATCGGCGTCAGCAACGGAACGGTAATTTTCGCGAATTTGTGCCAAGCTCCCGCTCCGTCGATCTCCGCGGCCTCGTAATACGTCGACGATACCGACTGCAGGCCGGCCAGATACAGCACCATGTTCCCGCCGAGACCGCCCCACAATCCGATGAGAATCAGCGACGGTTTGACCCAGCTCGGATCGCCGAGCCAGTTCGGGCCCTGAATGCCGAACCATTCCCACAGAAAGTTGTTCAGCAGACCGTAGTCCTGATTCAAAATCCACTGCCAGAGCAGCGAAATGGCGATAATCGGAGAGATGACGGGCAAATAATAAATCGTGCGCATGAAGGAAATGCCCTTGAATTTGCGGTTCATCAGAATCGCCAGCAGCAGCGACAGCAGCATGCCGACCGGAATGCCGATCATCAAATACACGGTGTTGAACAGCGACTTGAACACCTTCTCGTCCTTGAACAGATCGCTGTAATTGCCCAGGCCGACCCATTGCGGATCGGTCAGCATATCCCATTTCTGAAAGCTGATATAGATCGAAAACAAAATCGGGGCAAGCCCGAAAATGAGAAAGCCGAGCACCGGCGGAGCGACGAACAGATACAGCCAGGCCAGTTCCTTCCTTCGATACCCGGAGAGCTTCGAGTTCATAATGGTTCCACCTTCGCCTAGAGTCGTTGTGCCGAAAACGAGCAGAGGAGGGCGGCGGGCGATCGCCGCCGCTCCTCTCCCGGCTTACTTGTTGCCTTTGTCGTACAGCTCCTGCATCTTCGGCTTAATCTGCGCCGTGAAGTCCTTGGCCGACATTTGCCCGTTCCATACTTTGCTCGCGTCCTGCCAGAACGTATCGATCCACTGCGTATCCTTGGAGAATGCCGGAACGTCCGGACGGCCGTAATCTTGAATAATATCGAGGAATACCTGGCGGCTGGCCGGCGCCTTGTCGACCGCCTTAAACTCCCCGTTGGCCATATCGATCAGGTTCGGCACCGCCTGGCCGAGCTCGTAGTTTTCCCGCTGCCCGTTCTCGTCCAGCGACAGGAACGCGGCGAGATCGAACGCCTCCTGCGGATGCTTGGATTTCGCCGAGATCGCGAAGCCCATCGAGCCGAGCCAGGTCGCCGTCTTGCCCGTGTTCGGGCTGGCCGGCCATGCCGCGATGTCCCACTCGAACGGCAGCTCCCAGAACGCCGGCTGATCCCACGGCCCCATCGCGAACATTCCCAGCTTGCCGTCCAGAAACCGCGTGTAGGCGTTAAGCGCCTGCTCGGCTTCCTGGTTCGGACTGACGCCTTCCTTTAACGACAGATCGGCAACGAATTGCATCGCTTCGTAAAATTCCGGCTGATCGACGAGCACCGTTCCGGCGTCGTAATCGATGAACTGGCCTCCATTGCCCCATACCGCCGACTCCAGGCTATACGCGCCGACTCCGTATTGCTCCGGCTTGCCGTCTCCGTTCTCGTCGACGGTCAGCTTTTTCGCGGCTTCCAGCATATCGTTCCACGTCCATTGTCCCGCTTGCGCCGGAGGAACGGGGATATTCGCTTGATCGAACAGCGTCTTGTTATAGACGAACGCCCACGGTCCGACGTCCTTCGGAAGTCCGTACAGTTCGCCGGAGCCAACCTTGCTGCCGTCGAAGCGATAGCGGTCCAACGCCTGCTTCCAGACGTTGTCCGGATTAAACAGCGCCGTCTGATCCAGATAGGATTGGATGTTCAGCACCGTTCCGGCGGCCGCGAAGCGGTAAAACTCGGAGCCTCCGACGTAAAACACGTCCGGCGCCTTGCCCGAGCTGACGAGTGTCGTCAGTTTCTGCGAATATTCTCCGGGAGGAACCGACGTGTACTTGACGGTTACATTCGGGTATTTCTCCTCGAAAGAGGCGATCAGCTTCTCGAAAATCTTTTTCTCGTTCGGGTTGCCGTGCCCCATAAATTCGATCGTGACCGGCTCTTTGTTGTCCGGCGCCGCAGAGCTCGGCTCGCTCGCCGAGCTTTGCGGACTGGAGGACGGAGACGCCTTGTTCTCCTTGTCGTTTCCTCCGCTGCATGCGGACAGCACCAGCATCGCGGTCAATAAGACGGAGCTTACCCATTTGCTTTTACGCTTCACACAAATCCCCTCTTCTTTCGATTTATGATTTTTTGAAAGCGCTTTACAAATCCATTTTATTATATATTAATATAATTTTATATCATGTATTTAGTATAAAATTATACATTTTCTGCCTCGATAAACGTGACGGGGACGACCAATCTGCGCGTATCGTACCGGCCGTTGATCTGTTCGACGAGCAGTTCTACCGTTAATCTGCACATCTCCTCCTCGTTCTGACGAATGTAGGACACTCCGGGCAGGTCGGGAGGATCGAACGTCACCAGCTCCAGCTTGTCGGGAACGGATCTTCGAACCGCCTGCGCCGCTTTCCAGACATATTGGCACAGCTCCGTGTTCGCGGTAATCGCGGCGGTCACCTCGGGACGTTCGGCCAGAAAAGCGGCGATCTCCTGCTCGGCCCGGCCCGAGGCGATCGTCTCCAGCGGCAGCAGGCACCACAGGTTTTTGTCGATCGACGCCTTCCGTTCCAGAAACACCTGCTCGAAGCCGTGCGCCCGCTCGTCCGTTACCGTGTTCGTAATCTCCGGGGAGATGAACGCGATGGAGGTATGCCCTTCGTCCAGCAGCTTCTCGACCGCGGCCCGCGCGCCCCCGACGTTGTCCGAATGGACGCTGCAGGACTTGATTCCTTTCAGGAAGCGGTCGATGAGCACGAACGGGAACCGGTCCAACGACAGCCGCAAAATCGAGTCGTTGTACGTCTCGTTCTCCACCGGAAAAATAATCATGCCGTCGACGCCCTGCTTCAGGAACGAAGCGATGACGTTCGCCTCCTCCCGCTGCGACTCGCGGGTAATCCGCAGCAGCACCTCGTAGCCGGCGGCCGTCGCATACTTCTCGATGCAGTCGAGGAACCTCTGGTCGACCTTCGTCTTCATCGTCGGCAGCACGAGCCCGATCCGTCCGCTGCGCAATGACAGCGCTCCCAATTTCGGCTGCGAATCGAGCCCCGCCGCGGTCTCCGACCGGCTCATCACGAACGTTCCCTTGCCCTGGACGCGGATGAGCAGCCCTTCCTCCATCAGGCCGAGCAGCGCGTTCTTGCTCGTAATCTGGCTGACTCTGTACTTCTCGGCCAGTTCCTTCTCGGAAGGCACCCGGTCGCCTTCGCGAAGCCGGCCGATCGCGATCAGCCTCCGGATATCCTGCTGAATCTGCTTATAAAGCGGCAATGATTTCACAAGCTGCCACAACCTTAGATTAAATATTATAGTTAATATATATTATTATATTTAATTTTTGTTTTGTAAATAAAAAAAGAATGTCTCGGCATGAAAAAAAAAGAAGAGGAGGCTGTCTCGTAAGTAAAGGCGTACTAGATGATCGAGGGTAAAGAAGAAGCATCTATCTCCTGGAGACTGCCTCATGCGTTCCTGAAATCACCGATTAACGGGTTTATCATTCCTATTTCAGGATCGTATAGCATCGGAAGGAGATAGATGCGACTTGCATCATTCCATCGATTATCGTTCGGTACGCCTTTGTTTACTTACGAGACAGCCCCCGCCGGCTGCATGGATACGGTTAAACGAACAGAGGCGTCAAGCCCGGGACTCCGGCTCCCTGGCCGACGCGTTTCCTTTTCGGTAATCGTTCGGCGTCATTCCATAGTGCTTCTTGAAGGTGCGGTGGAAATAGGAGGCATTCGTAAAGCCCGTCCGCTCCGCGATCTCGGCAATGGACAGATGCGTCTGTCCCAGCAGGTCCATCGCCTTCTCCAGCCGCACCTTCTGGATGGCGTCCACGATCGTTCTCATCGTGTGCTGCTTGTAAATCCGCCCGACGTAACTGGGGGAAATATTCATTCTCTCCGCCACCAGCTGCAAGGACAAGTCTGGATCGGCATACTGCTCGAGGATCAGGTCGTCGATGAGCTTGATCAGCTCCTCCTGGCGGTTCTTGCGCCTTCCCTCCATCTGCTCCCTGACCTCGAGGAGCATTTCGTCGATCCAGCGATCCACCTGCTCGCGCGTTTCGATGCGCTCGACCGCGGGCCAGGCGGCTTCCGGATTGGAATCGAACGATATGCCGTGGTTTTTCTCCAGCGTGCGCAGCACCTGACCAAGCGCGGGCTTCAGCCGCCCCAGCAGCGCGTAGGCCGCCTGAACCGGATAGCTGCGCGTATCGTTCATCATTTCCCTGTAAATCTGCCTCGCATCGTCCGTCTTGCCCGCCAGCACGGCTTCGGACAGCCTGCGCTCGCGGTCGACCGGGTATTCGTATTCCCGCGCCGCGGGAACGATCGCGGCCGGAGCGTACAGCACGGAGCCGTATCCCGCGTGGAAACGGTACTTCATTGCTTGGGCGGCCTGCCGGAACAGGGAGGGCAGATGAATGAACTGCCGGTCTACGGCGGTATACGCGACGGACACGCCGATGCCGAGATGCTCGGCGACCGCCTTCTGAATCTGCTTGAACATCGACTGCAAATACGCCTCGTCCAATTGCTCGGCGGATGCCGGCGACATTTCCAGCAGCAGCACGATCGTCTCGTCCCCGAGATCGATCGTCTCCGCTTCGAAGGCCTGCATCGCCAGCTCGGAGGCGATGTTCATCATCGCATATTTGTAGACATGCTCGTCCGTCCCTCTCGTCTCGTTAAATGCGGGATAATCGTCGATCGCAATCAGCGCGAGCCGGTAGCCGTCGTGAATGTCGAAGCTGATTCCCAGCGCCGCCAATCGTTCGCGAAGCGGCTTCGGCTTGACCGATTCCCGGCCCAATACCAGATTGCGCAGGAAGTTCTGCCGGATCGTAAACAGGCTGTTGCGCTTCTCGACCTCGAGCATCCGGACGCGGTTGGCCATCCGGTCGATCGGAACGTACAGCTTGCGGGACAGGAGCCAGGAGAACAGCAGGCCGAACACCAGAATCGCCAGCGTAATCAGTAGAGTCGTACGGCGCATCTCCTCGACCTTCCGCGTAACCTCCGCGTAAGGACTGATGCGAACGTAACGCCAATTCAGATCGTCCGGCTCGGTGAAGGACACGAGCAACTCGCGGCCTCCGTATGCACCGACGAAATAATCGGCCTCCGGCTGCCGCAAAATTCTCTCCGCCAGCTTGGCGGCCTCCTCCTCCCGAAGCCCGGACAGGAAGTCCTCCTGAAATTGCAGAACCCCGTTGTTATCGATGATGAAGGACTGTCCGACTTTCATTTCGCCGGTTCCGTCGATGTTCTGGTTGATCCACATCGCGTCGATGTTGACGATGATCGCGGAATTCACCTTGTTGTCCGGGGAACCGATCGCGTCATAAAACAAATAAGTATATATGGCCTTCCGCTTCGTCCTGTTCCCGTCCGTCCAGACGTAACGCGGAATCGGAATAAGCGGCTTATATTCGGTGTATTTGTCCAGCAGCTGCAAAATATCCCCGTCGACCAGTTCCTCCTTGGAGAACAGGCCGTTCTGGCCGGCTCCGGCCGCCACGTAGACGTTCGCGGACTTGGGGTTATAGACGTAAATGGAATCCAAATACGGCATCGAAGAAATATAGTTGTTCAGCTCTTGCATCGCGGCCACCGTATCGTAGACGCTCGGGTCCGTGTAATACAGCAGCTGGGTGATCGTCGTATTGCGGTACATCTGGAAAGTCAGCGACTGGGCGGTCGAGGTCATGGACATCGCCTCCCGGCTCGTTAATCGAAGGCTGTCCAAGTCGGAGCGATAAACCTGGTTCAAGGCGATGCGGTTAAAATAAAAAAACAGAATAGCCGAAGAAACCGCCAGCGTAATGACCGCGACCAGCACGATGCCGAGCAGAAGCTTCAAATATAGGTTGTGACTGCGGATGATCGAGAATAGACGCAGATAACTCTCTCCTTTCGGAAGCTGCCCGGATCGGGAACGGCGTTCGGCTTTCCGGCGCCGGCACAAGCCGGAAGAGAGCCTTCCGGTTTCCCGGAACGGCTCCCGATCGGCCGCGCGTCTGCGCAAGCGGCCTGCCCGACTATCCCAGCGCGCTTTGCGGCTTACTGGATTCCTTGCTCGGCGACATAGTTCAGCCATTGCTCCGTGTAGGCTTGCTGAATTTTCTCCAGCCCGGCCTTGTTGGCCTTCTCCATCGCCGTCTTCAGTCCTTCTTCGATATCGGCGATCAAGCCGGCGTACAGCGGATAGAAGTATTGCTTCTCCACCTGCTCGAGGGCGGCGCGCTCGGCCTGATACGACGAGTAATCCTCGGCGAAGCCCGTGTACAGGTCCGGCTTGGCGATCTTGTCCAGCTCGTCGAAAATCTTCTTCACGCCATCGTAGCTCGGCTCGAACAGCATGTATTCCGGATTGCGCCATGCCCACCCCTGCATGCCTTCGCGCGGGAAGCCGGTGGACGTGCTGTCGCCGATCATCTTGTAATACCCGTCCTCCACCGTATAGTGCGTGCCTTCGATTCCGTATTGGGTCAACAGGTTGTAGCGCTTATCCGTCACCAATTTCTCATAGAAAGCGAGCGCCCGCTCCGGGTTCGTGCTGTTCTTCGGAATCGCGAAGCCGTTATGGATCGGATGAACCGGAGTCGCGAATCCCCGCACCTCCGCATGGGAGGTATATCCGAGCTCCCAATCGGGATGCGTCGACTTCATTTTGCTTAACGTCTCGTTGTAGCGGGTCGGATTGTCGGCCAGCATGGCGGCGGCTTTGCCCGTAATGATCGAATCCTGCGGCGTGTCTTTGACGTTAAGGACGTTTTTGACAATGTAGCCTTTCTCCGCCCAGCTTCTGATCAGCTTCAAATCCTCGAGCTGCTCGTCGGAGCCCCAGTAGGAATACACGTCGGACGGGGCATGGTATTTGATCCCGATTCCGTAAGGCACCGGGTTGCCGATCGAGTCGTCCCGCAAGTCGCGCAGCGGGTTGACGAGGTTGTCCGTAATCCCTACGTTGTTCGCGAGCGGCTGCAGATCCGGTTCGTATTGCGCAATTCCTGCCATGTAAGCCTCGAAGCTTGCCAGATCCTTCGGCACGGGCAGGTTGTGCTTGGCGCGCAAATCCTCGCGATAGACGAAGCCGTTGTTCACATATTCCTTATAGGTCGCAGGAACGGTATAAATCTTGCCTTTGACCTTGACGGCCTCCCACATGTCTTGCGGAACGAAAGCCTGCAGCTTCGGAGCCGCCTTCGGCAGCAGCTCGTCCAGCTCGAGGAAAGCGCCGCTGCTCGCATAGGCTTGATACTGCGTCCAGTCCGCCGTAAAAATCAGATCGATCTGCTGGCCTGTAGAGAGCAGCAGCTTGTACTTCTGATCCCAGTCGGTCCACGTCGTGAAGTTGAAGTTAACGGTGGCGTTCAATTCTTCCTTGGCCATTTTGTTGATTTCGCCCTGGATGACGTCGAGATCCTTCGGAGCGTCTCCCAGCATATAGAACTCCAGGGTGACCGGCTTGGAAATATCGAGGCCCGTTTCCGGACTTGTCGAGGAGGCTGTCGTGCCGCCTGCCGAGGGGGATGCCGTCGAACCGGAAGCGCCGTTTCCGCCGTTATTGCCGCAAGCCGCAAGAGCCAGCGTGCCTAATGCCAACATTCCGATCATAAGCCTCTTTCCGTAAAACATGTAAATCCTCCCTTTGGTTTTAGTATATATGTTAGCCGCCGTCGGGGCGAGACGCCCGAGCGCGGTTCTAACCTTTGACAGCCCCGATCGTAAGTCCCTTGACAAAATAGCGCTGCACGAAAGGATACAGCAGCAGGATCGGTCCTGTGGCGACAATCGCCATGGCCATCTTCGTCGACTCGGTCGGGATGCTGGCTCCCAGCGATACGCCGGTGCCTGCGCCCATCTGCGTAATGAAGGAGATCGTATTGATCACGTTATACAGGTAGTACTGAAGCTGGTACATGCTCTGCTTGTTGATGAAGAGCGAGGACAGGAACCAGTCGTTCCAGTAAGCCAGCGCCAGGAACAGTCCGACCGTCGCGATGCCCGGCAGGGAAAGGTGCAGCACGATGCGATAATAGATCGTAAAGTCGTTGGCGCCGTCCACCTTCGCGGATTCGGACACCTCCTCCGGCACGGCGGAGCGGATGAAGTTCTTCATGAGAATGATCAGGAACGGCGTCATCAGCCCCGGAAAAATCAGCACGGCGTAGGTATCCGTCAAGCGCAAATATTTGGTCAGCAGAATGTACCAGGGGACAAGTCCGCCTCCGAACAGGGTCGTGAAATAAATCAGAAACGAGAAGAAATTGCGGTATTTGAAATCCTTGCGCTGCAGCACATAACCGGCCATCGTCAAGAAGAACAGGCCCAACAGGGTGCCGACGACCGTCGTCAGCGTGGTCACGCCGTAAGCTCTCAGCACCTGGTCGGGGACGCGAAAGACGAGCTCGTAGGCTTCGAAGGAAAACTCTCGCGGGAAAGGATAATACCCGTCCTTGATCAACGCCTCGTTGCGGGTCAACGAGGCGGACAGAATCAGAAGAAACGGAAACAAACAAGCCAGCGAGGTCAGCAAAATGACCGTATAGGAGATGAACCGGAACAGTCCGGCGTACTTGTCCTCTTTGATTTTCATGCTAGTTCCTCCTAGAACAGGGCGTACTCTTCGTTTGTTTTGCGAATGATCGTATTGACCGTCATGACCAGAATGAACCCGAACAAGGATTGATAGAGTCCGGCCGCGGAAGCCATTCCGATATCGAACGTCACCTTTAACGAGCGGTACACGTACGTGTCCAAAATGTCGGTCGTGTTATAGAGCAGGCCGTTGTTGCCCACCAGTTGGTAAAACAGATCGAACTGCCCCTTCATGATGCTGCCTAGCGAGAAGAGCAGCAGAATGATAAACGTCGTTTTCAGCATCGGAAGCGTAATGTACCGTATCCTCTGGAATATGTTCGCTCCGTCGATCTTCGCCGCTTCGTAATACTCCTCGCTGATGCCGGTAATGGTCGCCAGGTAAATGACCATGCTGTAGCCGACGTTTTTCCATAAGTAGAACAAAATAATGAGCGGAATCCACGCCCAGGGGAGGTTATAGATATCGACCGGCTCGACGGACCAGCTCTTCAGCAGCGTGTTCAGAAATCCGCTCTCGTAGTTGAACACGTTGTAGACGATGGCGCTCAAAATAACGAAGGAAACGAAGTAAGGCAGAAACAGAATCGATTGCGTCAGCTTCTTGAACCATCGCAGCTTCAGCTCGCTTGCCAGAATCGCCAGGAAGATCGCCCCGACGTTGCCGAGCAGGATAAACGCCGCGTTGTAGCCCAGCGTATTCATCGTAAGCCGCAGCAGAATGCCCGACTTCCATAGAAACTCGAAGTTCTCGAAGCCGACGAAAGCGCTGTTGAACAAGCTCCTGGAAAAGTCGAACCGCGTGAACGCGTAATAGATTCCGACCATCGGCAAATAGTTGTTGATTAGAAAATAAAGCACTGCCGGAAGCAGCATAAGGAACATGATCCGGTTCGTGACGAGCTCTTTGAGGAAAGGACTTCTTTTCACCATGCGACAATTCTCCTTTGATTCGCTGTTCTCGACTCGATTCTACGGTCGGAAGCGCGTCGCCGGCTATCGTATTAATTCGCAAAAAGTGAACGATTTCGCGATTTTCGGCTGAACAATCGCGAAGCGCATGAATCTTTTCATCGACTTGCGCCGAGCGGCTTTTCGAGACGGTCTCCATCGATATAATGGAGTTGATCATGATCGCCGCTTGCTGTAAGCGCTTTATCCATTTCAATCGGGAAAGGTGATTCGTTATGAGAAAAGGGATTCGACACGGAATCGGTCTGGGGGTCGCGTTGGCTCTGTCTTTGCTGCTGGCCGCGACGGCCGGAGCTTATTCCCATCCGGGAAGCTCCGTCACGGCCAATGAATTGACGACGATTCAATCGAAGGTAAATGCCGAGCTGTCGCCATGGAAGGAAGCCTACGAGGCGATGCTGGAGGACGCAGACGACGGCTTGTCCGTCGCCAGTCATGCGATTGCGATATGGAACATTCCCGGGTATTACGCGGACTCGGCGGGACACGACGCGGCCAAGCTGAGGATGGAGATCGACGCCTCGGCCGCCTATGCGACCGCTCTGGCTTACCGGTTTACCGGAAATCACGTCTACGCCGACAAAGCCAAGGAGCTGATCAACGGCTGGGCGTATACGAATACTTCGGTCACGGGGACGGACGGAGCGCTGGTATCCGCCTATTTGGGCGTGGGCTTGATCCATGCCGCCGACCTGATCAAGGATTACGCCGGCTGGAGCGCGACGGACCAGACGCAATTTACGAACTGGATCGCATCCGTATGGCTGCCGAAATGGGACGGGATCAACGGACGCAACAACTGGTGGGACTGGAGCCTGTACGCGCAGCTCTCTTATTACCACTTCACCGATAATGCGACCGCCTTCGCGGCGGAGGTTGCCAATCTGAAAGACCATATCGATACGTCGATCGACGCGAACGGCTTTCTGCCGGAGGAAGCGACGCGGGGCTCCAACTCGTTGTGGTATCACTATTTCGCGCTGTCGCCGATGACGGCGGCGGCCGAGGTCGTCCGCAACGCCACGGGAGAAGATTTGTTCAACTGGGTTTCGCCGAGCGGCAAGAGCATCAAGCTGGCGCTGGATACGCTGTTCTATTACGTCAACGGACACGTGAGCCAGTGGCCTTACGGAAGCAACCAAGGCTACCCGGGCTCGCTGAATTCGCATCAGTACCCGTTAAACCTGTACGAGGCGATGGCGGAGATTTATCAGGACATGGATTACGAAATCTATGTCACCCAATATCGTCCCGTAGGGGCGGTTCTGAACGGCAGCTCCGGCCGCGTCCATCATTTTTCCTGGGTGTATCCCACACTGCTGCGCACGTCCATCCCCGTCATTCCCGGGCCGGGATACGCGAAGGTCGAGGCGGAGGATTACTCCGGCTCCTATAAAGTCAGCATAGCGGCCACGGTGGACGAGGGCGGGGGCAGCATGGTCAGATCGACGGACCATAACGATTACGTCTACTATACGAATCTCAATTTGGGCGAAGGAACGAACGAATTCCAGCTCAGATACGCGACTCCGAACACGGACGGCACGGTGGAATTCCGCGTGGACGGGCCCGACGGCCCGCTTCTGGGCTCGCTTCTCCTGCCGTCGACGGGAAGCTGGACAACCTATCAAACCGTCAGCATTCCCGTTACCGGAGCGGCCGGCATCAAAAATGTATACATGGTGTTCAAGAAGGCGTCCTCCGGCAGCGTGGCGGATATCAACTGGTTCAGCTACACGACGCATACGACGATCGAAGCCGAGAATTTCTCCGTTCAGCATGGCTTGACCGTAAGCGCCACTTCGGATACGGGCGGGGGCGGCAAGCTCGGCAAATCCGACAACGGCGATTACGCCGGCTACTCTAACGTGAACTTCGGCCCGAACGGAGTATCCGCGATCGAGGTCCGCTATGCGACGACGAATACGAACGCCACGCTGGAGCTTCGTTCCGGAGGTCCGACGGGCACGCTGCTCGGCTCGCTGCTGCTTCCCTCGACAGGGAGCTGGGATACTTACGGCACGATCAGTATCCCCGTTACCGGGGCCGTCGGCGTGCAGGACTTGTATCTCGTATTCAAGAGGCCCGCAAGCGGAAGCGTCGCGGACGTGAACTGGCTGCGCTACTGAGATCGGCCTTGCGCAATCGGGCGGATGTGAAAAAAGAGTCGTCTGCTAAATAAATAAAGGCGTACCGAACGATAATCGATGAAATAGTGTAAGTCGCATCTATCTCCTTCCGATGCTATACGATCCTGAAATTTTGAACTTCTAAACCCGTAAATGGGTCATTTCAGGAACGTATGAGGCAGTCTCCAGGAGATAGATGCTTCTTCTTTTCTCATCGATTATCTTGTACGCCTTTCTTTACGGGACGACTCTGTGATCTGCAGCGGGCTCCTCTACTCCGGCGAAGGGTGGTACTGCACGGGGACGACGACATGCCTTGGCTCGAAGCTTCCGCTTAGCTGCTCCTTCAGCAGCTCGACGGCGATGCGGCCGATCTCGTCCTCTAGCTGGCCGACAAAAGGCACGCCCTTAAGATCGGGATCGTCGAACGCCGCCAGCTTCGGCCGGGTGTCCTCATCGCCCCACACCGACCGGATCGCCTTCTCGGCGTACCGGGCAAGCTCGGCGTTGGCGGCGAACACCGCCGTCGCCTCCTTCCGCTCGCCCAGAAACCGCGCGATCTCCTCCAGCGCCCGTCCCTCCGCAATCGTCTGCAAGGACAGCAGGCACCAGAGCGTTTTGTCGATCGGCAGCCCGCGCTCCATATAGGCCGCCTCGCAGCCCTTCGCCCGCTCCTCCGTCACCGTGTTCGCGATTTCCGTCGACAGATAGACGATGCGGCTTCGGCCCTCGTCCAACAGCGCGGCGATCGCTTCCCGGGCGCCGCCGACATTGTCCGAGCTTACGCTGTACGTGCGAAT
This sequence comes from Cohnella cellulosilytica, assembly GCF_042431195.1. NCBI lineage: Bacteria > Bacillati > Bacillota > Bacilli > Caryophanales > Paenibacillaceae > Cohnella > Cohnella cellulosilytica. The sequence goes on along the minus strand of NZ_JBHMDN010000020.1, from coordinate 191,330 downwards.
CTCCTTCAAAAACCGGTCGACAAGCACCAGCGGCACGCGGTCCAAGGACAGTCTAAGGATGGCGTCGTTATAGTTTTCCTGCTCGACCGGGAACACGATAAAGCCCTGCACGCCCCGCTCGCGGAACCGCTGAATCGCCCTGGACTCCTGCTCCTGGGACTCCCTCGTGATGCGGATCAGCAGCTCGTACTGCGCGGCCGAGGCGTGTTTCTCCAACGAGTCGAGCAGCCTCTGATCGACCTTCGTCTTCATCGTTGGCAGCACAAGCGCGATCGTCGCGCCCGGACCGGCCGGATGGACGGCGGCCGCGTCGCTTCTCTCCTCCGGCAGCCGGACGAACGTGCCCTTGCCCCGGTGCCGCACCAGCAGTCCCTCTTCCACCAGCCCGTTCAAAGCGTTTTTCGACGTAATTTGACTGACGCCGTACCGCAGCGTCAGCTCTTTTTCCGAAGGGACGATGTCTCCCGGTCTTAGCTCTCCCAACCGAATTTGCTGCCGAATGTCGTCCTGAATGCGTTTATACAAAGGTTGGCTCATTGTGCTCCTCGTTCCGATTGCGGGAATTGGAATTTTTATCCGTAAAATTATCCGCTATTTAGTATATCTTATTTTATACCATTTGCGATACAATCCACTCAGGAAAGCGCTTTCCAATATTATGTATCGCAGGAGGTAGATGATGAATGTGGAAAAAAGCCGTACGCCTGCCCTTGGCCGCGCTGATCGCGCTGGCTTGCTTCGCGCTGCTGCTGCCCCCGCCCCAGGCTTATGCTTCGAGCGTAGGCTTGGCTTGGGCGAACCAGACCGTCACCGTATTCTCCCCTTCTTCCGGAGGCGTGTGGTATCCCCGGATGGTCAAGCTCAGTCCCAACGAGTGGCTCCTCTCCTTCGACACGAACGCGGGCGGCGGCAACACCCGCATCGCGGTCTCGCGCACGAACGACGGCGGACAGACGTGGAGCGCGCCGGTCACCGCCGTCAGCAGCGCAAGCGGCAACGTCGGCAACGGGCAGATGCTCGTGCTTCCCGGAGGCGAAATCTGGCTCGCCTACCGTCTTGTCATTCAGAGCGGTTCCACCTACGACACCTCGCTTAACGTCCGGAGAAGCGCCGACGGCGGACGCACGTGGAGCGACCTGCCGGGCGGGCTGATCGTCTCGGCGACCGCAGGCTCGTTCAAAGGCGTATGGGAGCCCCATCTGGAAAACATCAACGGCACGATCGCCGTGCTGTACGCGGACGACAGCCCGGCGGCCGCCGGCTCGACGGGGCTGCAGAATCTGTATATGAAAACGTGGAACGGCAGCGGCTGGGGATCGCGCCTTACGGTCAGCGACGGCGTCGCCGCCGGGTCGCGCGACGGCATGCCGGTCATTACCCGCATGAACGACGGCCGTTATATGACGGTATTCGAAGCATCCGACGTTCCCGGGCATCCATTCGTGATCAAGTTCAAAATCTCCAACGACGGCCTGAACTGGTCCGGCGCGCGCCAGACGCTGTACGTTCCGAACGGCACGGGCAAAAAGGCGGGAGCCCCGTTCGTCGCCAAGCTGGCCGACGGCCGGCTGATCGCGGCGTTCCAGACGGACGAAAGCAGCGCGAACACCGGAGATCCCTATACGTCGATGCATACGCTGATCAGCGCGAACAACGGGGCGACCTGGGAGCATAAAACGAACGTTTTTCCCGTCTCGAACACAACCTCCGCCAACTGGAATGCGCTGATGACGATCGATTCCACGCGGGTCGCGGCCGTCACGAGCGCGGATTATCCGGCCAGCGGCGTGTACTTGAAGTTCGGCTATACGATGACGCCGGCGCAGACGAATCTGGTCAATAACCCGAGCTTCGAGACGGCCAATATTGCCGGCTGGACGACCTACGGCGACGACTTCCCCCAGCGCATTCTTCTGCACGGGGCGAACGACGGCGTCGGCCTGCCCGCCGCTCACGGCTCCTACTTTATCGGACTGGCGGGCACAAGCGGACCGGCCAGCGCCTATATCGGCCAAACGGTCACCGGGCTGGACGACGGCCTGTACACGATGAGCGCCCGAATGCGCAGCAGCGGCGGGCAAAACAGCTGCGTCATGGAAGTGAAGGATTACGGCGGCTCGATAAGGCAAGCGGCCTGTCCGGTCACGACGGCCTGGACGCAGGTGACGATCGGAAACATTCAAGTGAGCGGCGGAAAGGCGACGATCGGCTTCTACGCGTCCAACAGCGCCTCCTCCCAGTGGGCGGACGTCGATCAGGTGGAATTCTACCGCAATCAAATGGGCATTACGTCGGGCAAAACGTACCGGCTGATGAATCCGAACAGCGAAAAAGCGCTGGAGGTCGACGCGTGGGGCACAGCGGACGGGGCCAATGTGACGATCTGGGACGATCACGGAGGGGCGAACCAGCAGTGGACGCTGCTGGATTCCGGCGGCGGCTACTACCGGCTGATCAACGTGAACAGCGGCAAAGCGCTCGAGGTGGACGCCTGGGGCACCGCGGACGGCTCCAACGTCATTATCTGGACCTCCCACGGAGGCGATAATCAGCTCTGGCTGCCGATCGATACGGGCGGCGGGAGCTACAAGCTGATCAACAAGCACAGCGGCAAAGCGCTCGACGTCGCCGGCAGCGGCACGGCCAACGGCACCAACGTGCAGATCTGGACCGACCTGAACAACGCCGCGCAAAAATGGAAGCTGATTCAGTTGAACTAGTCCGCAACGAAAGCGGGCCGCGTTCGGCGGAGGTCTCCCTCCGTCCGTTCGCGGCCCGCTTGTTATTCTCCGATCATGCGGAAATCGATCGGTCCCGGGGGCGGGAATTGCGCCCGGGCCTCGGCCAGAAGCTCCTCCGACAGCGCCGTTCCCCGCTCCTGCGCCAGCTTCATCGCCTGGTATTTGTACCACAGGTCGATGATCAGCGTCTCGCCTTCGCGGATGACGGCAAACTCTGTCTCGAACAGCCGGCGCATATACTCGTCCTTGCCCAGCTCGAGCGCCGCCGCCCCGACGACGATGCGAACCCGATCGCCTTCGGCCAGCTCGGCCGGCAGCGACTCGTACAGCCGCCACGCCCGTTCGAATTCCCCGCGCCGCACGAGCAATTGCAAATACTCCTCGGCGAACGCGCGGTCCGGAAAGCCGTTCGCCACGAGATAGGCTCGCTCGTAGCAGGACGCCGCCCGCTCTTCGTCGCCTTGGCGCAGGGCCAGACGAGCCAGATTCCGATACGCCCATGCCGAAGGCCGAAGACGAAGCGATGTCTCCCACGCCTCGCCCGCCTCCTCCTCCTTGCCGCTCTCCAGCAGCATCACGCCGTAATGCAAATAGGCGTTCCAGCTCCGGCCGCGGCTATCCCCGCCGCTCAGGCTCGCCTCCAGCAACTCGCGCCATTCGTCCTGCACCATCCACGACGCCGGCACGTCCCCGGCGGCCGTCTCCGGCAGCCTCCCCTCCCGCAGCAGCGCCAGCCATGCATGCTGCGGCTCGCCCAGCGTACTGTCCGGGAAGGCGAGCCCCTTCGGTACGGAGCGGCCCTTCCGCCCGGCCCGGAGCAGCCGCTCCAGCGCACCCCAGCCCGATGCGGCATGCAGCGGTTCCCCCGCCTCCATTTTCGCAAGCTCCCGCAGCCGCTCATGAATCGCAAGCACCCGCTCCTCGCCCAGCAGCGCGTCCACCGTTCTCTCCACGGCCGCCCGCGCTTCGTTCCAGTCCGCCGCTTGAGCCGCCTCCGGATCTATCCGATCCATGCCGATCAACTGCGTGAAATCCCACGCCGAGCCGCCGGGCATCCGCAGCCCGTGCAATTGCGTCGGTGCGAGACCGCCCTGCACTTCGACGTAGCCTCCCTCTCCCGGCTTGGCCAGAAAATCGCGCCAGCGCCGGCCTCCCGCGTGCCGGCCCCAGCAGAACATTTTGCGGTAGCGCAGCCGCGCCGTGGAACGCTCGTAGAACAGGCGGCCGTCCTCGTAGGCGACCGCTTCCCACGGAGAACGGCATTCCTCCGGCGTCAGGAAGAAATATTCGCTGGAAAACGGAAATTCCAGCGGATAGGAAGCGTCCCCGCCCGGCAGCGAGGGCAGGCTCGGCAGCTCGCCGACGCCGTGGCCGCTCAGCTCCGGAGAAATATAGATCGCCTTGCCCGTCGCCGCAAACACCCGGCAGCGCTCCGTCTCCTCCACCGCGATGTTCGTCCACCAGTACATCGGCACGGGCCGCTTGTTGTCATTGACGATGCGAACGTAGATTTGCAGCTCCTTCGCGCCCGGGGGCAGATGGCAGTCGATCTGCCAGAACACGCTGCGGCAGCGCTCGTATTCGTACATCCGCACAAACTCATGGCCGTCGCTATCCCGCATTCTAGCCGCATGGACGGGAGAGCACGTTCCGAACGTATGGCCGACCTGGCCGATATTCCATTCGGCGCCCCCCGAGAACCAGGCGTTCAGAATCGCCAGGTTGGCCGGCTGGAACACCGGATTGCGGTACAGAATATCCCGGCCCGTCCGACGGTCCTTCAGCGCGTACAGCCGACCGCCGTAGTCCGGCAGAAAGACGGCCTGAAGCCGCTCATTTTCCAGCACGATTGTTTTCAACACCAGCGGAGCGCGCTTCCGCGTATAACGGTCCTGCATCCGATACGGCAAATAGCGCTCCCCGGTATCGTCGCCGAACCCTTCCCGCAGCTCGGGTGTAAAGCTGCCGTCCTCCGTCACTTCGCGATGCGGATAACGGCTCGCGAACATCGGCAGCGGATTCTCTCCCTCCAGCCTCGCTCCCTCAAGCTCGATAACAGACGTATAAACCTTCATCCCAGCGCCTCTCCTTTGGCGGCAGTCGAATCAGCCCTTGACCGAGCCGATCGTAATGCCCGCGATGATACGTTTGGATACGAACAGATAGACGACAAAGCTCGGCAGGAACACGACCATGCAAGCCGCGAAAATGCCGCCGTAATTCCCCGTGTTGGAATAGCCGTAGACGATCGATTGAAGCGCGAGCGCAAGCGTCCGCGTGCCTTCGTCGTTGGCGAAAATCAGCGCGTAGAAATATTCGTTCCAGACGCCGAGGAAGTTGAAGATCGTCAGCGTGATCAGGCCCGGCTGCGCGACGGGCAGAATGACCCGCACGAACGCCTTGATCGGGCCGCAGCCGTCTATCGCCGCCGACTCCTCGAACTCCTTCGGAATCGACGAGAAAAAGCCGGTCAGAAAAAATACGCCAAACGGAATGTTCGTGCAGATGTAGATGAGAACGAGCGTCGCGATGGAGCCGGTCAGCTTCATTCCGACGAACAGGGAAAACAACGGAATCGAGATCAGAATGCCCGGAATCGACATTGCGGACACGAACATAAGATGGATAAGACCGGAGCCTCTGAACCTGACCCGTCCCAAAATATAGGCGGCGGGAGCGGCGATCAGCACGATGCCCGCGCACGAAGCGACGGTGTAGATGATACTGTTCAAGAAATAGCGGCCCATCTGCTGCTGCGCGAACAGATCGGTATAATTGGACAATTGAATGCCGCCGCCAAGCAGCGAGTTGGTGAAAATGTCTCTCGTCGTGCTGAACGAAGCCAGAATCACCCAGCCGAACAAGACGACGGAGAACGCCAGCCATGCCGCCAGCGGCACGTAGGCCGGCAGCAGCCGCAGCCCGTTTTTGCGCAATGGAATCGCCTCCCGCTTAATATTCCAGCCGGTCTTTGGGGAACAATCGGCCGATCAGGACGGCAGCGGCAATCGTCGCGACCGTAATGAGGATGCCGACGCCCGCGCCCGCTCCGACGTTAAACGAATCCTCCAAATAAACGCTGCCGCCTTTGCCGAACACCTTCTGGTACATGTAATAGCCCGGGGTCACCGTGTGCGGATCGTCCAGCCCGAACGTCGCCGACCAGACGAAGAAGTTAAACGCCGTAATCGTCCACAGCACAAGCGTCGTCCGGAACACGTCGCGCAGCAGCGGCATCGTAATCCGCATAAACTTCGTCCAGACGCTCGCGCCGTCCAGCGTCGCCGCCTCGTAATAATCGGCCGGAATTCTGCCGATGCCCGCGTTCAGAATGAGCATGAAATAGCCGATCGAGCCGAAGCTGAACGCGATGATCATCGAATAATAGATATGCTCGTTGTCGGTCCACTGGATGTCCGCCAAGCCCGTCAGCCCCAGCTTCCCGAACAGCGTTGCCAGCAGGCCGTAACTGGAATTGAAGACGTACTGCAGCCAGACGACGGACAGGACGACGGCCGACACCGTGTTCGGCAGGAAAACGAGCGATCTCCAGAACGCCTTCCCGCGCACGTCCGACGTCAGAATTACCGCGAACAGGAAAGCGAACGCGAAAACAAGCGCGCCCCCGATCGCCCATATGCCCAACACATTTTTCACCGAATCGAGAAAATAAGGACTGCGGGACAGCGTCGCGTAGTTGTCCCAGCCGATAAACGTCCACTCCGCGACCTTGCTGGACAGCGAAGGAATATCGTAGAAGCTCATCGCGAACGTCCGCAGCGTCGGATACAGGAATATGGCAAGATAGATCGCGACGGCCGGCCCCAAAAACAAAGCGACGACCGGTTTCTTCAGTTTCATGAGACACCTCCCGTTCGTAACTCATGCAGCGGAAGCCGAGGCTCGCGTATGCCCCTTGCGCGCTCGGCCCCCTCGCGCCGACATATCGCTATTGCGGGAGACCGGGCGGAGCGGCTAATCCGCCCGCCGCGTCCGGCCTCCTCGCCGAATCGAATCAGCCGCCGTAGAACTTCTTGGCCGCCGCGCTCATCTTGTCGACGTAGGCGTCCGGACTCAGCTTGCCCGTCGCCAGCTCCATGAACACGGGGAGCACCGTGCCCGTCGAGAAGTCGCCGCCGTTATCGATGCCGTTGCCCCACGGCATATTCGTCTTGGCGTTGCCGAACGCGGTCGCGGCTTCCGCCAGCGGAGCCGGCCACCCGGTATCGAGCGTAGCCGGAATGGCCAGCGCCTGATCGGACATCGCCTGCTGCGCCTTCTTGCCGACCAAATATTTGACGAGTTCGAACGCGGCCGGAATGTTGCTGCCGTTCTTGTTCATCAGCAAGCCCTGCGCGCCGAAGCTCAGCCCCTCCAGTCCGCCCTGGCCGTTGCCGCCCGGCACGGTCGGGAACTGGAACGAGCCCCAGCGGAAGTCCGGTCCGGCCGTGGCGGCGACCTCGTTCGGCAGCCACGTTCCGTTCAAGTACATGCCGGCTTTGCCGAGAGCCAGATCCTGCTGTCCGGCGGGATACTTGTTGCCCGCGATTTTTTTGGAGAAATAGCCCTTCTCCAGCAGCAGCTGCATATCGGAAGCGAATTGCTTAACGATCGGGTCCTTCCACATCTCGCCGGTTTTGTCCTTCACCAGGCTGTCGGTCCAGTCGCTGCCCATCGCGCTGCCGAAGTAGCCGCCGATGAACAGGTCGCGATACGCGTCGTCGAACGTGATCGGTTCGATGCCCGCCTGCTTAAGCGCCTCGCACGCCGCCAGAAACTCCTCCCAGCTCGTCGGAACCGCCGTAATGCCGGCTTTCTCGAACAGCGCCTTGTTGTAGAAAAACAACACGGCGTAAGGCTGCTGCGGAATGGCGTAATAGCCCTCTTCCAGCCCGGCTTCCGTCGACAGCGTCTTGACCCACTCGATCAGGGACGGGATCAGCGAATCCTTGACCGACTTGCCGTCGCCGCCGACCGCGGGCTGCTGCAGCAGCTCGTCGAGCTTCAGCACGTGATCCTTCAGATTGGCCAGCGCCGCGCCCGGGTCCTGCTCGAAAATATCGATCTGCTGTCCGCTCTCCAGCGCCGGCTTGATCAGCTTGTTGATGTCCCGGCCGTTGAACTTCAGCTCGACCTCGACGGCGGGATGGTCCGCCTTGAACTGCGCAACCGTCTCTTCGATGACCTTGGCCTGCGGCTCGGTATTGCTCCACATCGACCAGAACACGACTTTGCCCGCCAGCTCCGAAGCGGAGGCGCTCTCCTCGGCGGGAGCGGATTCCTCGGCCGAGGCCGGCGGCGAGGCGGACGGAGACGCGCCGGGCGATTCGCCGGACGACGCCGAAGGCGCCGCCGACTTGCCGCAGCCCGCCAGCAGCACGATTGCCAGGCATAGCGATAGCAATGAGAAGATGCCGGTTTTTCCGATTTTGTTCACGTTCGATTCCCCCTATGAATTGGTTTGACCGCGCTTACAATGCGATTATAGGGCGAAACGGCCGGCCGAAGTATGGCCCCGGCTTAGATTAAAATGGACGGCGATTAGCTATTGCTCCCGGCAAAGTATGTCTTCTCGTTAGATAAACATGGACTCCAGTTAGAAGTGATTCGCGCTTCGTCTCGACAGGAAAGGGATCGTGATATAATCGGGATACCTGGAGCGGAAAGCGGTGACCTCGTGGGCGTATTGAAAAAGCTGAAAATCAAAACGCAAATTATGATAGCGGTTGCATGCGTGCTGGCCGTCATGCTCCTGATCATCTACTCGCTGTACGAGCAGACGTCGCGAATCGTCATCCGCAACAACAGCCAGTATACCGAGGAGCTCGTCCGCAAGTTCAAGCTCGGCATGTCCCAGAAGGTTGACGAGGTCGGACAGATCATGCTGAATCTCGGCTTCGACCCGTTCCTGCAGCAATATTTGACGCAGGTCAATCCCGGCCTGCTGTACGAGATGAGCAAGGAGCTGGACCGCAAAATCATTTCCTTAAAGGCGGGGCGCCAAGGCATCGAGGACATCGTGCTGATCGGCGCGCGCGGCACGAAATACAGCCTTAACGGAGGGATCGAATACGTGCGGGGGCTCGAGTCGGAAATTGTGGACAGCGACGGCGTCTATGTCAGCGGTCTGCAGAAATTCAGCTACAGCGGCACGCTGCAGAACGTCATGGTATTCGCCCAAAACGTCTATTCCGACGGCACGGACGGATCGGCGGACAAGCGGATCGGCTATATCGCGGTTATCGCCAATGTGGAGACGATGTTTTTCGCCAGCGATACGCCGCAGTCCGAGCTCGGGGCCGGCTTTTACCTCATCGACCGCAACGGCCGGACGTTCCCCGGGACGCACGCCTCCGATATCGCCCGCAACGTCGACGCGCTTGCCCGGATGTCCGGTGAGCAGCCCGCGGTCAAGGATTCCATCGGAGGCATCAAGGGATCGGTGCAGCTCCATCCGCTCCCCGCGATCCGCTCGTCCCTGCTCAGCTTCATTCCGGAGGAGGCGCTGCTGGCCGAGCTGAACAAGGTGCGCACACAGAGCGTCTTTATCGTCCTGTTCGCGCTCATTCTGATGGCGCTGCCCTTCGCGATGATTATCAACAATATCGTCCACCCGATTCAGGTGCTGGTCAAGTTCATTAACAGCATGAAATCCGGGGGCGCAATCCGCGAGACGAAAAACGACCTGACGCTGGAGGGCAATCTGGAGATGAAGGTCGTAGCCGAGAAACTGAACGGGATGCTGAACGAGCTGAACAGCCTCGCCCGCAAGCTCGTCGAGACGACGACCCATCTGCTGGAGGCCGAGATCGAGAAGGAGAAAGCCGCGTCCGCTTATTTGCGGAGCCAGATCAACCCCCACTTCCTGTACAACACGCTGGAATCGATCAAGGGCGTGGCGCTGGAGCTCGGAGCGGACCGCGTCGTCGAGATGACGAAGGCGCTCGGCAAGCTGTTCCACTACAGCATCAAGGGGCCGGGCTGGGTGACGCTCGACCGGGAGCTGGCCGCCGTTCAATCGTACGTTTTCCTGCAGTCGATCCGGTTCGAGGACCGTTTCGAGGTGAGCTACGAGCTTGACGAGGAAGCTTTGAAGGCGCCGGTCATGAAAATGATTCTGCAGCCGCTCGTCGAGAACGCCATCTTCCACGGCCTGGAGCCGAAGACGACGCCCGGCAGGCTGCTGATCTCCGCGCGCGTAATGGACGATGTCCTCGTCCTCGCCGTCGTCGACGACGGCGTTGGCGTGGAGGCGGAGAAGCTGGCGGGCATCCGGCGGCAGTTGGCGGAGCGGACGCCGCCGCTTGGCCGGGGCGGGCAGGAGCCGGACGCTCCGCCGGAAGGGCTGGAGCGCGGCGGTCGGGAGCCGGCCGCCCCGATCGAAGGGCTCGGCGTCCTGAACGTCCACAACCGGCTCAGATTGGCTTACGGCGAGGACGGCGGCCTGGTCTTCGACAGCGAGGCCGGGCGGGGGACCCGGATCGTCCTGCACATTCCTTTGCATGCTGCGCAAACGGGAGGAGATATCGATGTACAAAGCGCTTCTCGTCGATGACGAAAATCTGGTGCTCAGAAGCCTCGAGGCCGGAATCGATTGGGGCAAGGCGGGCTTCCGCGTCGCGGGCAAGGCGAATAACGGAGCCAAGGCGCTCCAGCTTGTCCGGGAGCTGAAGCCCCATATCGTGTTCACGGACATTCGCATGCCGGGCTTGTCCGGACTGGAGCTGATCAAGCAGATCAAGGAGACGGACGCCGACATCCAGATCGTCGTCATCAGCGGCTACGCCGAGTTCGCTTACGTGCAGAAGTCGCTGAGCTACGGCGTGCTGGGCTACTGCCTGAAGCCGTTCGACGACCACGAGATCGACGCCCTGCTCAAGACGGCGGCCAAGGCGATCGAGGACGTTCAGTTAAAGCGCGAGAACGAGCTGCTGGAGCTGATCGAGGAACCGGCCGGGGAGGACGGCGAAGCCGCGTTTGACCGGATTTTGCGGGCAAACGGCCTCGACGAGGATCTGCTTTACGTGCTCGTCTCGCTCGGCAAAGGCCGGCTGAGCTTTCGGGAGGGCGTTAGCGCCGCCGCGATTCACCTGGGCGGCTCGCGGACGGGCTATTTCGTGCAGTGCGCCGGAGCGGAGCTGCTGCGCGGCCTGATTCGCGAACCGATTCCTGCGGATATTCTCGGCATTGGCGCCGCGCGCACGGGACGGAAGCTGTGCAGCGCCGTTAAGGCGCTGGACGCGGCGACCGTGAACGCCTGGAATTTCTTCGTGCACGGACGGGACGCCGTGCATGTCCGCGAAGAGCCGGCCGGCGAGACGGCAGCCGACCGCTTGGTGCGGCAGCTCGAACGGAGCGCCGCGAAGAAGGATACCGCCGCGATGCGGGAGCTTCTCGGCGAGATGGCGCTGCCCGGGAACAAACGCGGCCTCACCATCGTACACGCGCTTATCGTCTACAACCTCGTCTACTTTCACGCCTCCTCCGATCTGTCGGCCGCGCCCGAGGAGGATTACATTTTCAGCAGGGATCAGCTTTACCACTTGTACCGCAGCTTCGATGCGATGATCGACAGCCTGCGGGAGGAGCTGCGCGGTCCGGACCGCGGCCCGTTCGCCCGGGCGGAGCGGAAGACGGCGCATGCCAACCTGAAGGAAATCGTTAAGCACATTAACGAAAACTATCGCAGCGACCTCTCCATCCAGAGCATCGCGAGAAGTTTCTACATGAATCCCAACTACTTGAGCCAACTGTTCAAGCGGGAGCTGAACGTGACGTTTACCGAATATTTGACTCAAGCGCGCTTGCGGCAGGCTCGCTTGCTGCTGGAGACAACCGGCCTCTCGGTCGGGGAGATCGCGGAGAACGTCGGGTTTCGGGATTACTTCTATTTCATCCGGATTTTCAAGAAATACGAGAAAATAACGCCCCGGCAGTACCGCCTGCAAGCCGGGTCTCCACGGGAGGAGAAAGCATGAACCGTTCGCGCCGCGCCGCCGCTTGGCCGCTCGCCCTCCTGCTTCTGGCCGCCTCTCTCGCCGGATGCTCCGGCTCGTCTTCGGACGGCCGGCCTCCCTCCGCGCAGTCCGAGCCGATGGAAATTTCCGTCGCCTTCTGGGATCTCGCCGAGAATATGCTGCAGGACGATCCGGCGCTCAGGCTGCTCGAGCAGAAGCTTAACCTCACGATCAAGCCGATTCCGATCAAAATCGAAAACTACATGCAGCAAATCCAGATGTGGGCTTCCAACGGCCAGCTGCCCGATATTTTCTCCGTCGATGCGGTGAACACCCAATATTACCGAAGCTGGCGAGACCGCGGCGTTATTAAGCCGATTCCGGACGATTTGTCCGCTTACCCCCATCTGCAGGCTTATTTGAGCTTGCCCGGAACCGACGGCTTGAAGGACGACGGCAGGCTGTATTTTATTCCGCGCCAGACGTACGACAGCACCGACTACAACGTGCTGGACCGTCTTGTCGTTTACCGGTGGGACCTGGCCCAGGAGGCCGGCATCGCCAAGGAGCCCGCGACGTGGAATGAGTTCCGGGCCATGCTTAAGGCCATCGTCGACCGCGATCCGGAGAACAAGCATATTCGGGGTTTGACCGCGAACGGCAATCTGCTGCTCGGAGGGCTGTTCTGGCTGTACGGCTCGCCCGCCGCCACCAGCGACGGCAGCGGCAGCGACTTCAAGTGGATCAAGGAGGACGGCCGTTATATCCCTGCCGTATTCTCCAAGCATTCCATCGCATCCCTGCGGCTGCTGCGGGACTTCTACGCCTCCGGCTTGATCGATCCCGACCTGCCGGTCACCCGCGGCGAGATGGCCAGAGACAAATTCGCCGAAGGCAAGGTGGCGGCGCTTATCCTGGCGGGAGGCGCGCAAAAACTCGACGTGAGCCTCTACAGGGAAGGCTGGCTCAAGCATCATCCCGAAGATTCGGCCTTCTACGATAAAATCAAGCTGCTCAAGCCGCTCCCGTCCATCGACGGAAATCGGTACCACGCCTTGTTTAAGACGTTCTGGTCGGAAAGCTACATTTCCGCGAAGGTGGACGACCGGAAGATGGCCCGCATTCTGGAGCTGTTCGATTACTTGAATACGGACGAATTCAAGGAGATGCGCCGCTTCGGCCTGGAGAACGCGGACTACGTCAAGGAGGACGGCCGCATCACCCCGCTCGGCACGGGCGCCAGCGTCGTGACCAAATACAAGGCGTTCTCCACGTTCGCCAATCTGCTCGACTGGGATGGCATGTACGCGCTGAATCCGGATTATGCCGGCATCTCCCAGGGAGCCAAGGAAGCGCAGCGGGAACTGGTCGACTATTCGATGCGGACGACCCGCAAGCAGGAGTACGAGCCGAAGCTGACGCAGCTCTCCACTCCGACCAAAGACGGCTTCACGATCTTCGACAGCGACGATATGATCCGCGTCATGATCAGCGACTTGCCTGTCGAAGCTGCCTGGCAGACGATTATCGACGGCTATAAAGAAAAAGGCCTCGATCGGATGATCGAGGAAGTGAATGCGCGGGCCGGCGAGCTCGGCCTCGAATAGTCTATTTGGCGTAGCGATGGCTGCCGATCGTGGCGATGGTCGACAGACCGGACCAGAACGACCCCTTGGTCACTCTCGGGTTATAAAAATAGACGGCGTCCTTCACGTTGTTCTTCCCGTTCAGCGCGTCTTTAGTGGCGCGCAGGACGGTCGCGTTCGGCTTGCTCTTGTCGAGCAGGCCGTTGTGCGCGGGCGGGAACTGTTTGCCCGAGTAGATGACGTCGCGAATCGTGCTTGGGAACCGCGAATCCGCCACGCGATTCAGCACGACGTTCGCAACAGCCAGATGGGCCTCGTACGACTCGTACCCGACCTCCACCTGCACAAGCTTCGCCAGCAGCCGGTAGTCCTCTTCGGTATACGGCTTGGCTTCGTTCTCGAAGATCGAAGGAACGACGACCTGAAGCTTCGCTCCGACCTCCAGGTCCTCGGCCTTCTTCAGCCCGTTTCGCTTTAGCAGCGCCGTCTTGTTGACGCCGAATTCCTCGGCGATTTCCTTCAGGCCGTAGTCCTCGGCGACGACCGCCGGCTCGACCGCATCGATCTCGGCGAGCAGCGCTTCCGGGTCCCACTTGATCTTCGCGTGCAGCAGCTCGGCGACGTAGCGGACCGGAATATAGATTCTGCCGTCCGAGAAGAACGGCGCAACTTCCATGACATAGCGCGAATCGTTGAAGTAGACGACGGGCACTCCGTTGGCGAGGACGATTTCGTCCTTATAGGCGGTATGGATCGTCACCGCTTCATTCTCGGAATCCCATTCGGCTTGCGCGTTCAGGAGACCGGTCACGCTCGCGATCGGCAGGAACAGCCTGCCTCCGAGGAGCTGTGCCGGTTCGGCCAGCTTAACCGTCTTTCCGTTAATCTTGACCGTAATATCGTCCTCGTTCGCGGCCATGGCCGTCGGCAGCGCGGCGCCGAGCAGGAGCAGAACGGAGAACGACAGGAGCAAAATCGCGCGAATTTGCTTACTTCTATGGAGCATGTGAACCTCCCGAAGGTACAAAATGTATCGTTAGCGTTTTCTTGCTACTGTAAAAATATATCACAACACCGGGGACGCGCAGGATTAACTTTTTCACACAAATGGGGGTTTTCGCGAAAAAAAGTGCCGTTTCCGGCGGTTTTTCGGCCGATTTTGCTTTGAGCGACTGATTGCCCCGGCAGGGCTGCCGTTCACCCTTGCATCACGGATTCGCCGGCCTGCGCCACAGAACAAAGAGGCCAAGGGCTGCAAGCGCCCGGCCTCTCTGCATGCAAGCTTATCCGTTCGTACGAGCCAGCAGCAGCTCGGCCAACGAATCGATCTGACCCAGAATCGAAGCCGGGTCGAAGTAGAAGTATGTCTTGTAGTCGACGGGAATGACGTTGCCGTTCTTGACGGCCGGGAGATTCCTCGCGGCTGTCATGGACCGACATCCCCCTCTCTAGGATAGCGAATGGCTTTTAGCCTTTGGAACGAACGAGCAAGTAGAGGAAATACGGAGCGCCGATGACGGCGACGACGATGCCGGTCGGAATCTCCGACGGCTGGAACACCCATCTGCCCAACGTATCCGCCACGAGTACGAGCAGCGAGCCGGTCAATACGGTCGTCGGCAGCAGAATCTGATACCTCTGCCCGACCAGACGCTTGGCCAGATGGGGCGCGATCAGTCCGACGAAGCCGATGCTTCCGCTGACCGCCACGCACGAGCCCGCCAGACCGACCGCCGCTCCCAGCAGCATGAGCTGCTCCCGGCTTACCGCGGCGCCGAGATTGGTCGCCAGCGAATTGCCCAGGGACAGCACGTTCACGGTCTGGGATTTCAGATAGACATAGGGCAGCAGCACGCAGATGAAAGGCAGCAGCGCCATTACGAACTTCCAGTCCTTGCCCCATATGCTGCCCGCCATCCAGGTAGCCACAAATTGGTACTGCTCCGGGCTGATTCTCAACGTGATGACGATCGTCGCGGCGGAAATGCCCGAGTTGAGCGCGATCCCGTTCAGAATGAGCCGATTCGAAGACAGGCCTCTATGCTTGCGATACGACATGGTGAACACGAACAGCGCCGCCACTCCGCCGCCAACCCACGCCAACAGCGGCAGCATGAAAGCGGAAGCCGCGGTAATCGTCGGGAAGAAGGCGACGTACATGAGAATCATGAATCCGGCACCCGAGTTGATGCCGATAATGCCCGCGTCCGCCAGCGCGTTGCGCGAGATCGACTGAAGAATGCAGCCGGACAACGCCAATCCCGCTCCGATCAGAACGGAGATCACGATTCGGGGCAGCCGGAACTCGTACAAAATCAAATTTTGCTGTGCCGTTCCATCTCCGAGCAGCGTTCTCAGCAGATCGGAGGGAGAGAGCCGAATAAACCCGGTGTTCATGCTTGCCATGAACGCCAACACGATGGCCGCGAACAGGACGATCAAAATGAAAATATTCCGCTTGCGCCTGCTGATCTCCTCCGGAGATTTTAACCTGACGTAGTCTCCCATCTCTACAGCTCCCTCCTTTCCTTATTCGCAAGGTAGAGGAAGAAGGGCACCCCGATAAGCGCGATAAGCGCGCCGATCGGTGTTTCGAAGCCCGGGCGCACCGTTCTTGCGGCCAAATCCGCGAGCACGACGAGCAGAGCTCCAAGCACGGCCGAAGTCGGAATGATCCAGCGGTAGTCGACGCCGACCAGCTTGCGCGCGAAGTGCGGCACGAGCAGACCGACGAACGAGACCGCCCCCACCGCGGACACGGCCGAACCGGCGAGCACGATAACGATGACCGTTCCCATGAACTTGGTGAAGCCCGAGCGAAGACCGAGCCCTTTGGCCACGTCATCGCCGAGACTGAGCAGCGTGATGGATCTCGACAAGGCGATCGCTCCGGCGATAGCGATCACGATCCACGGGGTCATTACCTTCAAGTGAATCCACCGCGTCCCGGCCACGCCACCGGCGTACCAGAAAGCCAGATCCTGACCGATCCGGAAAAACAGCGCGATCCCTTCGCTCAACGCGGTCAGCAAAGCAGACAGCGCGGCGCCGGCGAGCACGAGGCGAACCGGGGTCAGCCCGCCCTTCGCGATCGAGCCCAGCGCAAACACGAACATGGCGCTCATGGCGGCGCCGACAAAGCAGACCAGAACGAGAGACGAATAGGACATCCCCGGGAAAAAGGCAAAGCAAATCGCCAGAGCGAAGCCCGCTCCGGAGTTCAGTCCCAGCAAGCCCGAATCGGCCAGCGGGTTGCGCATCATCCCTTGCAGGATCGCGCCCGCGACCGCAAAGCTGCTTCCAACGAGCACGCAGCCCAATACCCGCGGCATGCGCAGCTCCTGAATCACCTGATGGTCGGTCAATTCCGGATTGTACTGGAATACCGCCAACCACACATCCTCGAAACGAATATCTCTCGCACCGAAGGTCACCGAAACTCCAATGCCCAGAATCAACGCCACGATGCCGCCCAGAATGATCAGTATAGCCACATTCGGACGGGAATGAATTCGCTTAACCGCCTCGGCCGCATCGACGGCTTCGATCGCGGCGGATGCCTCGGACGGCTGCCCGGGCTTTGGTTCTCGCATTTTTACTGCCACGTTAGGTCTTCCCCAGTCTAGTAAATTTGCAGTCGCCCATATCAATCTCCTGATCATGAGCAAGCTCTATACAATGATAAAGATTATCATTATCATTTTTTGCTGTCAATGCATAATCGAGTGAACTTTGCGTTCGGAGAAGACCCGCGCGCTCAAATATGTTTTAATAATAACAGGAACCCGAATTCGATTCGATAAGGAGGAATAACGAGATGGAAATCCGATCGTTCTTGCTGCCCAAAGAGAAAGTCGCGTATTTGACGACAGCCGAGTCCATGAAGGAGGCGCTGGAGCTGCTGGAGGCCTCCCAATATTCCGCCGTGCCCGTTATTGACAAGGAAGGGAAATACATCGGCACGTTATCGGAGGGAGATCTGCTCTGGAAGCTGAAATGCACGCCGGGGTTGAATTTCGATAACATGGACGAGATTCCGGTAGCCGACATCAAAAAGCGGATTTATAACGAGTGCGTAGCCGTGAACGCCCATATGGAGGACATGCTGACGCTGGCCGCCGATCAGAATTTCGTTCCGGTCGTCGACGACCGCCGGGTGTTTCTGGGCATCATCAGGCGCAAGGACATTATCGAGTACTATACGAGAAACATTACGGATTAAGCCCGGCCGCCGCTTTTCCCCTTCCGGGCCTTCCGGCGCACCGCCGGCAAATATTCCGTAACTCTCCCGTCTTCTTCACAAGCGTACTCGCAGTTCAGACGCCCGGCAGCCTCCGAGGCGGCTGCGCGGAACAGCTCCGTCATCTCCAAGCAAAAACGCCTGCGGCGTCCTTAGGGCGTGTAGGCCAACCCGCTCAGGGGCATCTTTCACCGCCTTTTCGCCCCCTGCTTCGTCACTTTTGCTTGCATGGAACGAAAATTCGGCAATATCGGACGCTATTGCTTGGGAATAACGACGGTGACTGTCGTTCCGGCGTCCGGCGCGCTTTCCAGCCGCAGCTCCGAGCCGTATTCGTATTTCAGGCGCTTATGGATGTTGCGCAGTCCGACGCCAAGCGGCGCCTCCCCGCCCTGCTCGTTCAGCCTGCCCTTCAGTTCTTCCAGCGCCTCCTCCGTCATGCCGCAGCCGTCGTCCTCGACGGAGAACACGTAGGCGCCCTGCGTCTCCTTGGCGGTCAGCTTCACGGCTCCGCCCTCGATGCGCCCGCCTATGCCGTGCCGAATCGCGTTCTCCACCAGCGGCTGCAGCAGAAGCGGCGGAACGCCGATCTCGCTCAGCTTGTCCCCGATCTCGTATTCCATGCGAAGCCGTTCCTTGAATCTGGCCTGTTCGATCGAGACGTAAGTGCGGACAAACTCCAGCTCCTGACGGAACGGCACGCGCCGATGCGTATTGCTGAACCGGAAGCTGCCCCGCAAATAATCGGCAAGATCGGTCGTCAGCTTCCGCGAGCTCTCCAAGTTCGTGTAGCTCAGAGCGACGATGGAATTGAGCACATTGTACAGAAAATGCGGCTTGATCTGCGACTGGAGGAAGGCCATCTCCATCTCGATCGCGGTTCCGAGCGACTGCTTCATGTCCAGCAGGCACTTGACGCGAGCCTTCAGCTCGGCGAGATCGAACGGCTTCGGCAGGAAATCGTTCGCTCCCGCCACGAAGGCGGCCAGCTTGTCCTGCGCCTGGAACGCCGCCGTCACCATGAGCACGGGCAGCTCGAGCAGCGTAAAGCTCCGGCGGATCGTCTGGCACACTTCCGTGCCGGACAAGCCCGGCATCATCAAATCCAGCACGACCAGGTCGATCGCCCGGTTGCTCCCGATTTGCTCCAGCGCTTCGTAGCCGTTCTTCACCGCGATCACGTCGCATCCCAGCGGCCGAATCGCGTCCATCATAATCGTCAGATTGGGAAAATGATCGTCTACGATCAGCACGGTATGATGGCCCGGGCCATCCGAATAGAAGGGCGTCTTGAACGAATAATCCTCCATCGGATGCAGCTTGCCGCCCGGCGATACGCCGACGCCTTGAGGCTCCGCGGACGGCTTTCCCGTCCGCGCCGAGTCCGCCGTCGGCAGCAGCACGGTGACCTCGGTTCCTTCTCCTTCGCGGGAAGCAATCGAGATGTCGCCGTTCTGCAGCTCCAGCAGCTGCCGTACGATAGGCAGTCCCAGCCCGACCGAATGCGCCTCCCTCCCGCCGAACGAGACGAAGGGTTCGAACGCCGCCCGCCGCCGCTCCTCGCTCATGCCCGTCCCCGTATCCTTGACCGAGATCGCGATCCTGTCTTCCCGCGCTTCCGCCGAAACCTCGATGCTGCCCTGCTCCGTGTACTTGACCGCGTTATCGATCAGGTTGCCGATAATTTGATTAAATCGGACCTCGTCGGCCAGCGCGAAGGGCAGCTCCCCGGGAACCCGGTTCACGAAGTCGATCCGCTTGTCCTTCAATAAATAGGAATAAATCCGCAGATTGACTTCGACCGCCGAACGCACGTCCACGGCGACGGGCTGGACGGTCAGCTGCCCCTGCTTCAGCTTGGACAGGTCCAGAATGTCGTAGACGAGCTGCGTCAACCTCCCGGCGATGCCCGCGAGCAGACGCAGCTTTCCCTGCTGCCCGGCCGTCAGAGGCTCGTTCTCGTCGTCGAGCATCGATTGGGCGATGTTCATGACCCCGTGCAGCGGGGTTTTGAATTCGTGAGACGTTCGGGCGAGAAAATCATCCTTGAGCTCGTCCATTTTGATCAAGCTGCCGGTCAGCTCCTCGACTTTGCGGAAGGCATTCGAGAACCGCAGCGACATCAGCAAGGCGATCATCAGCAGGAACAGGAACGGCTCGAACGGAATGAACGAATGCTCCAGCGCGGTGTAGACTTTCAAATTTTGCAGCAGCGCGTAGCCGTTCAAGGCGAGCGCGGCAACGACCAGGTAGACGCTTCCCTCCACCTTGTCGAGCGCGGCCGACACGAAGACGTAAGTGCCGTAAACCAGCGGAAAAGTGGCATATCCCGTAAACAGGATCAAGGTGTTCGGACCAAGCTCCAGAAAGCCCGTAAGCGGCCCCGCCGCAATCAGGAACAGCGTCGCGCCGGCTCCGAGCGATGCGTACGCGAACCGCTGCGGGCAATACGGCCGGAACGCGAAGAGCAAATACAGCAGCATCGAGACGCCCGCCGCGACGGCCGACATCAGCTGCACCCGAACGAACAGCCAGAACGGCATTCCGTCGAACAGCGAATAAATAATCCGTTCTCCGCTTGTCGACGTGTAAACGGCGATCAGCACGCAGAACGATCCGAACGCCAGCAGGGAGAAATCCTCTCTGCGCTGCGTATACAGCCCGATGAAATAGAGCCCCATTATTAAAAAAGAAGTGAACGAGATCCAGTCGTAGGCGATTCCCTGGTCGCGCAGCCCGGCGATGTCGGACGAATATCCGAACGCGATGTGCTGCTTGATGCCGCTGCTCGGGGGAAATTCAAGATTGGCCGCGTGCACGAGAATCTCGTTCGTTCCCGGCCGCAGCCGGAAGTAGCTGACGAACGGTTTGTTTTTGCCGACATACGGCTTGTCCACGCTGCCGTTCTCCCCGACGACCTCTCCGTTGACGACGATCCGGCCCGCCAATTGGATCGAAGAGGTTTTCAGCCCGAACGTACGGTTCGCTTCCCGCCCGTCCAGCTCGATCCGCAGCCGGTAGGTCGCCCGGCCGATCGCGTTCATCCGGTGCAGCCAGGTTCCGGGAACGTCGATCCACTCCGGCCCGCTTGCCGTCGCCGCTTGTGCGGCCGCTCCGGGGTCGACCAGCTCGCCGGGATAAAACTCCCATTCTCCCTGCAGCATGACCGGCCCGTCCCCGGCGAAGCTCCACTCCGTCAAATCCAGCACGCCCCGCTTCGCCGACGGCGCGCCGGACTCTTCGGAGGTAAACAGCTTCAACAGCAGCACATAAGTAACCGCCAAAATAAGAAGCGTAATCCCCGCGGCTTTCCAGCTTCTCCCCAAGGCTCTCCCTACTTCGTCATAAGATCTTGATACAGCCGCATCGTCGCTTCCTCGGGTTCGACGCCGAGCATCGAGCGAACGTTATGAATGAGCTGCCGGCACGCCTTGATCGCCTTGTTTCTGCGGCGCGTGTCCATGTAGAGACGGATCAGCTCCCTTCCGTCCTCCTCCGAATCCGGCTGGCTGGCGACTATCCGCTCCAAAGCGTCTTCCGCCGACTCGGCATCCTCCCGTCCCTGGAAGCCGGCGTAAAACAGCCGCAGAACGGCCACATAACGGGAGGCCAGCGCCGCTTGCTTCTCTTGGGCCCAATCGTAGCCGCAATCGCCCATATAAGCGCCTCCGTACAATCCGTTCAATTGCGAATACAGCCCGTCGTCGAGCGGCGCGTCCCCGTTCGCCGCGCGCAGCAGCTCCTCGAGCCGGGCGGCATCCGTTCGCAATGCGCCTAGGGAGATCGCGTAACCTTTTTCCACCTTGTTGACGGACATCGGAATGCCGTACTTATGAAAGCTTTTTCGGAGAAACGAAATGCAGGTGTACAAATACGTCTTCGATTTATTGAGATCGTACTCCGGCCAGAGCGCCTCCAGAATCGCGGCGGTCTCGATTTGCCGGCCTTCGTGGTGGACCAGGAGCGCGCAAAGCTCCTTCTCCTTGTTCGTGCGCCACGGCAGCCTCTCGCCCAAGCCGTTTAATTGAATATTGAAGCCTCCGAGACAGCGGATTTGCGGGTACTCGACTGCCGGCTCGCGCGGGCCGAACGACTTCTTCGATAAAACGATCCGATCCAGGGAATCGTTCAGCCGCTCCTTCGTAAACGGCTTCAGCAAATAATCGGTCGAACGCAAATCGAACGCCTTCGCCGCATGCTCCGCGTAAGCGGTCGTGAACACGATCTGAACGTGGGGATCGCGTTCCCGAAGCCGCTCCGCGGCTTCCATGCCGGACAGCCCGGGCATCTCGATATCGAGGAACACCGCGTCGACGGATTGCGACTGCAGAGCCTGCAGCGCCTCGACCGCGTTCCGGTACCGCCCCGCGATCTCGGTCCGGCCGATCTCCCGAAGCAAAATTTCCAGAAAATCCAAAGCGTTCTCCTCGTCGTCGATAAGCATTACCCTCAGCACATTAAACCTCCTGCGCCCGTCTTGCGCCTCTCGGGGCTTGATCCACAGTCCTTCGTTATTTCGACATTATTCGCTGCGTATCCTCTCATTCTATCAAATCCGACCTTAACAAAATCCAAACAAGTTAAGGGCTTGTTAAGCTGTCCTATTGTAGAATGCACCGTATAAGCTTGCGCAAAGGAGTGCACCTGTCCATGAATTCGGATTTGGCGATTAAAACGAATAAACGCGAAGGATGGCGAACGGCGTCGTTGTTGTTGGCGCTGCTGTTGTCGATCCCCTCCTTTTGGTTCCCCGCTTCGCGCGCATACGCGGATCCGTCTCCCGGAGCGATGGAAGGATCGGGAACGCCGTCGGATCCTTACATCATTACCGATGCCGCCCAGTTCAACGGCATGCGCAGCGATTTGAACGCCCACTACAAGCTGGGTGCGGACATTGCGCTGACCGGGCAATGGGAGACGATTGGCTGGGACGCCGACTGGTGGATGTACCGTCCGTTTACCGGGCAGCTGGACGGGGACGACCATACGGTGTCGGGATTGCATATCGCGACGACGGATTTCTTCATGTATTCGGGCTTGTTCGGAATCGTCGGAGCGGAAGCGGTCGTTAAAAATATCCGGTTCGAAGGGGTCCGGATCGAAGACGGCTCCTTCATGTCGCAGGGAGTCGGCACGGTGGCGGGGGAGCTGCAGGGCACATTGACGAACGTTCACGTCGGCGTCGGCAGCGTGTCGGGACCGAACCAGGTCGGCGGTTTGGCAGGCTTAGCCGGCCCAGGCTCGCTCATTGGCGGCAGCAGCTCGAACGCGGACGTGAGCGGCCCCGATCCCGATTCCGGTGCGAGCAGCTATAACGTCGGCGGGCTGGTCGGCAAGCTGCAGGGCCGTATCGAAAACAGCGGCTCGTCCGGCAGCGTTGCGGGCGGCCCGTTCGGCTTTAATACCGGAGGCCTCGCCGGGATGGCCGAGGGCGCTTCGATCTATCGCGGCTATGCGATAGGCGGCGTAAGCGGCTCTGACAATACAGGCGGGCTGGTGGGAGAAGCGGCGGCCAGCGATATCGGCGAAAGCCGCGCGGAAGGAGACGTCCTCGGCACGAGCTCCGGCGTCGGCGGCTTGATCGGCAAGCTGGACGGCGGGACGGTCAGCCGGAGCTATGCGAAAGGAGACGTGGGCGGCCCGGCGATGTTCGTCGGAGGGCTGGTCGGCTATATGTCCGGAGACGCCGCGGTGACCGAAAGCTATTCGGCGGGACGCGTGGAAGACACGTGGTCGGCCGGAGGGTTGGTCGGCACGAAGGATTCCGGAAGCGTCGTCTCCAGCTATTACGATGCGCAGAAATCCGGCCGCTCCGACGAGGACCGCGGCACGCCGAAGCCGACGGAGGCTCTCGGACGGGAAGCGACGTATGATGCCGCATGGGATTTCGCTTCGCGTTGGATTCTCGACGACAGAGAGGGTTACCCGTCGTTGGCTTACGCGGACACGACGCCCCCCGCGGTCAAGGAAGCCTACATTGCCGACGAAGCGCCCGACCGGGTCGCGGTCGTTTTCCATGAAAGAATCGCGGCCGAACAAGACGCGCTCGACCGTCTGCAAGCAAGCGTGGACGGAAATCCCGTCGCCGTCGTCTCCGCCGCGGCAGTCGGGGAACGTCGCGTCGACCTGACGCTTGCTCAGGCGGTAACGGCCAGAAATACAGTCGTCGTGCAGTACGATGCGAGTCATCCGATTGCGGATTTGGCCGGCAACAGGATGGCGGACGCGTCGATTCCGGCCGTCAACAACGTTCAGTCCAGTCTGACCGCGCTTCAGCTCTCTCCCGCCGGCGGTTCGGCCAACGTCCCCGCGGACGCAGAGCTTACGCTGACGTTCAGCGAGCCGGTAACGGCCGTTCCCGGCAAGCAAATCCGGATTCGCAAGCTGTCCGGGGACGGACTCGTGGAGACGATCGCGGCGGACGACGGGGCCAAGGTGCGCATCGCGAACGAAACCGCAACCCTTCGGCCGGCAGCGGACTGGTCCTACAGCACCGGCTACTATGTTCAGATCGACCCCGGCGCGTTCCAAAGCGCGGACGGCGAACCGTTCTCCGGCTTCTCGTCTCCGACGGCATGGCCTTTCGAGACGGAGAGGGAAACGGGAAAGACGTGGATTCACGTCGGCCAATCGCCGATTGCCGGCAGCGCGGATTCCCCGTCCCTGTACGCAAGCGACGGCGTCCTCTACGCGTCCTATCGGGACAACTCCGCATCGGGCAAGCTCAGCGTCGTGAAATTCGACGAAACCCGGGGAGCTTGGGAACTCGTGGGGCCGCAAGGCTTCACCGGCGGAGCGGCAAAGTCGCCCTCCCTCTTCGCGGAGAACGGAACGCTCTATGCGGCTTACTTGGACGCCTCCCGTTCCGGCCGTGCGACCGTCATGACGTTCGACGCGGCCAGCGATGAATGGACTGTCGTCGGCGCTCCCGGATTTACGCCGGGAAGCGCGGACGAACCGTCCCTGTTCGTCTACGGCGGCGTTCCGTACGTGGCCTTCATCGACAAGTCGCATGGCGACAAAGCCGCCGTCATGAAGTACGACGACATTCTGGGATGGGTGCCGGTAGGGACTTCGGTTCTGTCGGAAGACACGGTATACTCGCCGTCGCTGACCGTCTACGAAGGCGTTCCTTATCTGGCGTATCAGGACTATCGATATGCCGTCGGCTTCGGGGCCACCGTCGTCAAATACGACGAGCTGGCAGGCGAATGGCAGAAGGTCGGAGAGCCCGGGTTTACGCAGGGGCTGGCCTTCGAGACGACGCTGCGCGTCAGCAACGGAACGCCTTACGTGGCCTACGAGAACGATCAGCAGAAAGCCGCGGTCATGAAATACGACTCGGTCCCGGGCCGATGGGTCCAGGTTGGTTCCTCCGGATTTTCCGCGGATCAGGCCTACGAGATTTCCTTGTTCGTGGACGGCGACGAGCCTTATGCGGCCTATTGGGAATGGGGAACCGGAAAGCTGTCGGTGCTCAAGTATACGGGGCTGCGGTGGGCGTATGTCGGCGAGTCGAGGTTTACGGCGGGACGGGCCTATCAGCCTTCGCTGGTCGTCGCGGACGGAGTGCCGTACGTGATGTTCGTGGATGCCGCTGACCGGGCCTCGGTCATGAAGTTCGGAACGGCCGCCGACGCGGCTCCGACCGTCGCATCGTATTCACCGATCTCCGGCTCCGCGGGGGTCGCCGTCGACTCGAACCTTCAATTGATCTTCAGCGAAAATGTGGAAGCGGCCAGCGGCAAAACGATCTCGATCCGCAAAGCGTCCGATAACAGTGTCGTGGAAACGTTGAACGCCTCGGACCCGGCAGCAGTCCGGGTAGACGGAAACACGGTAACCATCGATCCTGCGCAAAATTTGTCCTACGGCACGGCCTATTACGTTCTGATCGAGCCGGGCGCGTTCCGAAGCTTGGTGGGCCGAAATTACGCCGGCATCTCCGATGCGGCGGCCTGGACCTTCGGGACGAGGGCGGCTCCGCCGGCCGATTCGCGAGATAACGCGGACTTGAGCGGTCTGGCCCTGTCGAGCGGCTCGCTGAACCCGGCGTTCGATCCCGCCGTCCTTGCCTACTCGGCGTCCGTTCCGAACGCCGTGGATCGGGTTACGGTGACCGCCGCGGTATACGATCCCGAAGCTTCATTAAAGGTGAACGGCATTACCGTGCCCGGCGGCAGCCCTTCCCCCGCGATCGGTCTCGCCGCAGGGAGCAACACGATCAAGGTGGAAGTTACCGCACAGGACGACGTCACGTCGAAAACGTATTTCATCGCGGTAACCCGGCAGCCCAGGGGCTCCCAGGGCGGCAATCCTTCGAACGGCAGCTCCTCGGACGGCTCGGACGGCGGTTCCTCTGTCGACGAAAGCCCCGCGGACAAACCCGATCAGGAGGCGGGCTTCGACATCGTCGTCAACGGCCGGACAACGGGCCGGATTGCGGCTTCATCGGAGACGGTCGAGGCAGGCCGGACTCTCGTGACCGTTCATGTGGATTCGGCCCGTCTGCAGGAAAGATTGGCCGGCGAAGGGAACGAGACGATCGTCGTCGTCGCCGTGCGAAACGCGGCGGACGCGGTGTCTGTGGAGCTGCCGGGAGACGCGTTAAAGGCGTTGGCGGACAAGCGGGCGGTATTTGTCGTAGAGACGCCAAACGGCAGCTACAGGCTGCCCGCCCTGAATGTGCCGATCGATCGCGGACTCGCGCTGTTCGGGGAAGAGATCGAGCTCGCGGGAACGACGGTGCGCGCGACGATCTCCAGAAGCGATGCGGCAGCGGCAAGCAAGCTGGATCTGTTGAGCGAAACCGGAGGCTTCGACGTCGTCGTTCCTCCGGTCGATTACGAGGTTACGCTTGAATATGAAGGCAGGATGGTGAAACTGGACCGGTTCGACGCCTATGTAGAACGGGATATTCCGCTTCCCGAAGGCTACGATTCCTCCCGCGTCACGACCGCCGTCGTGCTTGAAGCGGACGGAAAGCTCCGGCACGTTCCGACCTATGTGACCGAGCGGGACGGGAAAGTCTATGCCATCGTCCGCAGTTTTACCAACAGCTCGTATGCCCTGATCTACAATTCGGTCGCGTTCAAGGATATGCAAGTGCATTGGGCCCGAACGGCGGTGAACGATCTCGCTTCGCGGCTGATCGTAACGGGGGTCGACGGGGAACGCTTTAATCCGCTGGCCTCGATAACGCGGGCGGAATTCGCGGCGATCATCGTAAGAGCGCTTGGTCTTGTTCTGCCCGAATCCGGCAAAGCATACCCGTTCACGGACGTCCGCGAAGAAGATTGGTATGCCGGCTCGGTCGCCAGCGCCGCGGAATACGGCCTTGTCCTCGGATACAAGGACGGCTCTTTCCGTCCGGGAGAGACGATTACGCGGGAGGAAGCGATCGTCATGGCTGTCCGCGCTATGCGGATCGCCGGATCGGAGCCGGCGGTCGGCGAAGCCGAGACGGCTGCCACGTTGGCCTCCGTCCAGGGCGGCGGCCAGGTGAGCGCCTGGGCCCGGCAGGCCGTCGCTTCCGCTCTTCGTCTCGGCATCGTCGAGAGCTCGAACGCGGAGCTTAAGCCGAATGAGAAGATCGCCAGAGCGGAAACCGCGGCCCTTATCCGCAACCTGCTCATCGCTGCAAAGTTGATTAACCCCAACCGGTAGAATCCGGGCCGCTCGGAAAGCCATAAAACGGAGCTCTCTTATAAATAGACAGCGCTGTACTGAACGCTTATCGACAGCTGGATATCAGATGTATCTATCTCCTTCCGATTCGCCGGAGCCGAGGATGGACGAACAAGCTCCTGTGGCAGGCTTATTCGATCCGTCGGGGCCGCTGATAGGCGAATACGCACGCATGGCGGGCTTATTCGATTCGCCGGGGTCGCTGATAGGCGAATACGCACGCGTGGCGGGCTTATTCGATCCGTCGGGGTCGCTGATAGGCGAATACGCACGCGTGGCAGGCTTATTCGATTCGCCGGAGCCAATGATGGACGAACAAGCTCCTGTGGCGGGCTTATTCGATCCGTCGGGGCCGCTGATAGGCGAATACGCACGCGTGGCGGGCTTATTCGATTCGCCGGAGCCGAGGATGGACGAACAAGCTCCTGTGACGGGCTTATACGGTGCGCCGGAGCCGAGGATGGGCGAACAAGCTCCTGTGGCGGGCTTATTCGATGCGTCGGGGCCGCTGATAGGCGAATACGCACGTGTGGCAGGCTTATTCGATTCGCCGGAGCCGACGCCCATCGGCTCCCGCTCCTCCTCTATTGCAATTCAAGAGTCATAAAGGCGCTGTAAGGATCCTCCGCGTAGTCGGAGAACGGCTCGCAGTAGCGAAAACCGAAGCTTTCGTACAACGTTCTGGCCGGGACGAACGACTCTGTCGCTCCCGTCTCCAGGCTGAGCCGGTGATAGCCGCGCCTTCCGGCTTCGTCCACGATGTGCTGCAGCATCCGCCTGGCGACGCCTTTTCTCAAGTGGGCCGACGCCGTTCGCATCGATTTGACCTCCCCGTGCCGCCCATCCAGCTCTTTCAGCGCGCCGCAGCCCATCAGCTCGCCTTGTTCCCATACGCTCCAGAAGGTGACGTCCGACCGCTGCAGCCCGCTCAGATCCAAGGCATGAACGCTTTCGGGAGGCGACGTCTCCATCATCGATGCCAGATGCTGCCGAATCAGCTCCCTCACCTCTTCACCCGTCAAATTGTCCAGTTTGATTTTCACATTTATCCCCCCTGCAGTCCAAGCCGGTTACTTTTTCCGAATGCTTTAACGATATCAAATCTCCGTCCCGGCCGTCCACGAGCAAACGAGCGGCCTTCCTGCGTTTCACAAGAGGATTTGGCGGAGCACTCGGGGAAAAACTAGGAAGAAAGTTGACAGCCCGCTTTCGGCTGCTACAATGTAACCCCGGGACAAAAACGGAAAAATGCGCCAAGTGGCCAAAAAGGAGGACGTTCATGCAAAAGAAACTGTCCGCGGCCAACAAGACGGCATGGGAAACGAAAGCATATCAGGCCTGGGAAAGGACGTACGGGACGCCGGAGGCTCTCGCGAAGGAATTGAAACGGACACACAAACATCTTCTGCGTTACTGGCTGAAATACATCGGAGACCCTGCGGGTCGGCGCGTGCTCAACCTTCTTGGCTCGAATGGCCGCAAAGCCGTCTCACTTGCGCTCATGGGGGCCGCCGTAACCGTCGTGGATATTTCGGAGGAAAACCACCTGTACGCCATGCGGACAGCCGAAGCCGCAGGAGTTCGAATCGACTACCTGTGCGCCGACGCAACGGATATCCCGGATGAAGAAAAGTTGGGACAATTCGACATCGTGCTTATGGAGTTCGGCATTCTGCATTATTTCGCGGAGCTCGATCCGATTTTCTCGACGGTTTGCGAAAGGCTGAAGCCCGGCGGACGGCTGCTCCTGACCGATTTCCACCCATTTGCCCGCATATGGAAAAGCTTCGAGGAGCGTCGGACGCCCGGCGACTACTTCGATCGCACGTTTCGGGAAGGAGACGTAGCGTTCGCCCAACTGCTGCCCGAAGAAGATCGCGGCGGCTTAAACAAGGTGATGACCCGCGGGTGGACGGTCGGAGACATCATAGCGGCGATCTCGAAGACAGGCTTGCTCGTCCGAGCCTTCGAGGAGTTTCCCGCCTCCTCCGCTCCCGGCCTTCCGGAGTTTTACACCCTGGTCGCAGATAAAATCGAGGCGAAGCTGCCTCCGCTTCATCCCTGACTGGGTCAGTCGACGGAACGGCAGCCCCCAGTCGACGACAGGCGCCGGTTTTCCTAGCAAAGCCGGCAGCCTGGGCCGGGACGCAAAGCGCCCGAACCGAAAGGAGTTCCGGGAGGGCTTGTCGAACATTGTAGAAAACGATTCGTTCGGCATGCCCCTGAAGGAGGATCTATTTTTACATGTGGAAGAGGTTCCTGCTCCGGAGAAGGAGCGTTATCCTGACCTGGCTGTTATCCTATATGGCCGTCCTGTTCGTCCCTCTTCTTATCAGCGGCTTCGTCTATTCCCGCTCCCAAGAGCTGCTCAAGAGCGAGATCCACCATGCGAACAACGTCCTGCTGCAGGAGGTTCGCGAAGTCATCGACAACCAGGTCGACAGCGTAAAACGGCTGACGACGGAGCTGATCTGGAACGTGCGGCTCCGGGCCTTCATGTACTCCAGCCTCTATTCCGGCCCGGAAAGCTTGGACGGAGAGCTGTACAATCTGCACGTCGCGGCGAAGGACTTGGCCATCTATCGGACCTTGTACCCCTCCATTCGAACGTATTACGTCTATTGGAAAAACATGGACCTCATTTTCGAACCGGGCATCTACCGCGACCATAAGCTTGCTTACGAGACGATCCACGAGAACGACGCCATCTCCTACGAGATCTGGCTGAACCTGCTGCAGCGCAAAAACGCGGGAGGCTTCATCAAGCTGGCCAGCAAGGACGCCAAGCCCAGCACGCTGGCTTACATTCAATCCTTTCCCGGCGAACGGCTGGAGAGCTCTCCCGGCACGTCGGTCGTCCTCCTCGATACGACGAAATTAATGGAGACGATTCGCAACGTTCAAGCCTTCAGCGAAGGCCAGGTGCTCGTCCTGAATCCGGAAAAGCAAGTGCTGGTCTCGACGGACAGCACCCAGCAGCCGCTTTATCTGTCCAACATCGCCTTCGAAGGACAGAGCGGCTCCGCGTTCGAGGAATACAAGGGCGAGCCGTCGGAGTTCATGTACATCAAGTCGAGCAATTCGGAGCTGATCTACGCCACCGTCGTCCCGAGCACCCTGGTCTGGCAGAAAACCGACTCGCTGCGCAGCATCATGTATATCGGCATGCTGATCAGCATCGTCGGAGGCCTTATTTTGTCGGCCTTGTTCTTGCTGCGGAACTACAGCCCGATTCAGCGGCTGCTCCGTCTGCTCCAGACGGTCGAGAAAAGGGAAGCGGCTCCCGTCGGGGACGAGTTCCACCGGATTCAGCAAGCGATCTCGGATACGCTGGACGAGAAAGGCCGGATTTATTCGCGAATGAAGCAGCAGTCCACCATGCTTCGTTCGAATATGCTGACCCGCATGCTGAAAGGACGAATGGACAACCGGCTCGCGCTCGACGAATCGCTGACCGCCTTCGACGTCCATTTTCGCTCGGAGAGGTTCGCCGTTATTCTGTTTTACGTCGACGACGAACGCTTCTTCGAGCATATCGACGCCGTATCGGTCCGGGACAAGTCGCGCCTGCTCGAATTCATCGTCGCCAACGTCGTTGAGGATTTGGCCGGCGAGAAGCATCAGGGCTTCGCCTGCGAGATCGACGACAACATCGCGTGCCTGATCAATCTGACCGACGGTCCGCACGAAGGGCTGCGCGAGGATCTGCGGGAGATCGCCCTTCGGGCGTCCCGTTTTCTGGAGGAGAAATTCCGCATCGACACCCTCGTCTCTCTGAGCGGCATCAAGTCGTCCCGTCAGGAGATCGCCGAGGCTTACCGGGAAGCGGTCGACGCCATGGAATACCGGATCGTCGTCGGAGACCAGGACGTGTCCGATTACGACGAGCTGCGGCGGGAAGAAGCGCTCGCTCCCCCGTCCGATTACTACTACCCGATCCAGGTCGAACAGCAGCTGATCAATTTGATCAAAGCCGGGGAAGCCGACGGAGCCGAGGAAATCGTGCGAGGGCTGCTGGCCCGGAGCCGGGAGCGCGCCTCCCTGTCCGTGGAATGGGTCACCTGTCTGATGCACGATCTGGTCGGCACTCTGCTCAAAGCCGTCGGAGAGATCGGGGGCCCCGCGGACGGATTGGCCGCCCGCATCGCCCAGTTGGTCAACTGCGAGTCGAGTCAAGAGATGGAGATCCAGCTCGCCAGAGCCGTCCGGGAGACGTGCGACTTCGCGCGGAGCAGGCAGAAGGAGAGCAGCAGCTCCTCCCGCAATCTGGCGCTATTGGAGCGCAGCCAGGAAATTCTCGCCTTCATCTCGGCCAACTATCGGGAAGCGAACCTGAACATCTCGATGATCGGGGAGCGCTTCGGAATGACTCCGACCTACCTGTCGAAGCTGTTCAAAGATCAAACCGGACAAGGCCTGCTGGATACGATCAACCGCCTTCGCATCGAGGAAGCCAAGACGCTGCTGCAGGGCAGCAAGGAGAGCATCAAGTCGGTCGCGTCCCAGGTCGGCTTCCACGACATCAATACGTTTATCCGCACGTTCAAGAAATATGAAGGAATTACCCCGGGACAATTTCAGAAGCTGAGCTGAAAAGTTCCGAACAGTTGCCGATACAGGCGCAGGTATGTCCTGGAGACTGCCTCATACGATCGTGAAATCGTCTTGCAGCGGGTTTTCCGTTCCGCGTTTTACGATCGTATAGGAGTGGAAGGATATTCTTGTGCCTATTCTTTATGGGATCTTTCATGGGCCAAAAGGGCGATTTTCGGGAAATTGCCGATGCCGATTGCGATTTCGTCGATGCCAGACGAGATTTGGACGATGCCGCTTGGCATGTTGACGATTCCCTTCCAGAGCGGCTTCGGCGCATAATCGATAACGAGGCGCCTCACCGCTTACGAATATCGCGAAGCATCCGCCCCGGGCGGTTACCTTGCGCAAGCTTACCGAACATACCGCATATTGCATTTCAAAGAAAATCAAGACGACTATACGGGAGGGTATACCAAGTATGAAGTTCCAAGCTTCGAGAACGTCCAAAGCCGCGGCGCTCGCGCTGACCGCGGCCATGATGACCTTCGTCGCGGCCGGCTGCTCGGGCGGCGGCAACGACAAGGAAGCGGCATCTCCGTCCGCCTCCGCCCCCGCCGCAAGCTCCGACGCTCCTTCGCAGGAAGGCGCGGAGGTATCCTATCCATTAAAGACAGACAAGACGCTGACCTACTGGGCCGAATACAACACGACCAAGTCGACTATCGACGAGGTTCCTTTCTTCCAGGAGTGGCAGCAGCGCACAGGCGTGCCGCTGAAGTTTATCAGCCCGCCGACGGGACAATCCAAGGATGCGCTCAATATTTTGCTGGCTTCCGGGGATTTGCCGGACATGATCGAGTTCGACTGGTTCAACTTCCCGGGCGGTCCCGAGAAAGCGATCGCCGACGGATACATCCTGCGCTTGAACGACGTCATCGACCAGTATGCTCCGAATCTCAAAAAGTTTTTGCAGGAGCATCCCGATATCGACAAAATGCTGAAAACGGACAGCGGCAGCTATTACACGTTCCCGTTCCTGCGCGGAGATCCGATGCTGCAGGTGTACCAGGGGCCGATCATTCGCGGCGACTGGCTGAAGGAACTGAACCTTCCGGTGCCCGAAACGATCGAAGAGTGGCATACGACGCTGCAGGCTTTCAAGGAACAGAAAGGCGCGGTCAGCCCGCTGTCCTACATTTTCTCGGGAGAGTTTCTCAATAACGGAGCGTTCGTCGGCGCGTTCGATACGACCCGCGGCTGGTTCCAGGAGGACGGCCAGGTTCGCTTCGGCCCGATGCAGCCCGGCTACAAGGAGTTTCTGAGCACGTTCCGCCAGTGGTACACGGAAGGCCTGCTCGACAAGAACATCGCCAACGTGGACGGCAAGGCGCTGGACGCCAACATCACGACCGGAGAGACCGGGGCAACCGTGCAAAACTCGGGCGGAGGCATCGGCAAATGGATGCCGCTGCTGCAGGAGAAGGACTCGGACGCCGAGCTCGTCGCCGCGCCGTATCCCGTGCTCCGCAAAGGAGATATGCCTAAATTCGGCCAGAAGGATCCGCAGTTCTCGAACAACGGCAACGTCGCCATCACGTCGAGCTCCCAGAACGTCGAACTGGCGGCCCGTCTGCTGGATTGGGGCTACAGCGAGGAAGGACATATGTATTTCAACTTCGGACAGGAAGGCGTCAGCTACGAGATGAAGGACGGCGCTCCCGTCTATACGGATCTGTTGATGAACAACCCCGAGAAGCTGTCTCCGTCCCAGGCGATGTCCCTGTATATTCGTGCGAACTTCGCCGGACCGTTCGTTCAGGACAAACGGTACATTACGCAATATTTGGCGCTGTCGCAGCAGAAGCAGGCGCTTGAGGTATGGTCCAAAACCGACATCGACAAGTACAAGGTGCCGCCGGTCACGCCGACCCCGGAGGAAGCCTCCGAGCTGGCGCAAATCATGAACGACGTGAACACGCTGGTCGACGAGATGACGCTCAAGATCATTTTGGGCAACGAGCCGATCGACGCTTATGACGGCTACATGGACAAGCTGAAGTCGCTCAAGATCGACCGGGCCGTCGAAATTCAGCAAACGGCGCTGGACCGGTATTCCCAACGCTAAAAAACGTGTTCGCGAAAGCGGCCTGTCCCGTAAGTCGGAGCGACCAAAATGATCCATTAAGGTGGGCTCTCTAATACTTATGGGACAGACGCTTCGGTCAGGAAGGTGAAGCATGAACAAAACGGCTTTCGGCAGAAGATTCGTCCGGGATTTCCTGACGAACAAATATTTGTACGCGATGATGATCCCCGTTGTCGCGTACTATCTCGTCTTCCAATATACGCCGATGTACGGCGTGCTGATCGCCTTCAAAAATTACGTGCCGGCCAAAGGCATTCTGGGCAGTCCGTGGGTCGGATTCGACCATTTTCAGGCGTTCTTCGACAGTTACTATTTTCTGAGAGTGTTAAGCAATACGATCATTATCAGCGTCTATTCCCTGCTCTTCGAGTTTCCTGCGCCGATCCTGCTTGCGCTCCTGATCAACGAAGTGCGCAGCCAGCGCTACAAAAAGTTCGTCCAGACCGTTACCTATATGCCGTATTTTATTTCCATGATCGTCATCGCCGGCCTGATCCGCGATTTTACGGACAGCGGAGGCGTCATCAATACGCTCTATTCGTATTTCGGCGGAGACGGCACTTCCATGCTGCAGCACGCCGGCCTGTTCCGTCCCATCTACATTCTGTCCGAGATCTGGCAGAAGATCGGTTGGGAATCGATCATTTACCTGGCGGCACTGATGGGCATCGATCAGGATCAGTACGAAGCGGCGCGCATCGACGGAGCCGGCAGGCTGAAGCAGATCTGGTACGTCACCCTTCCCGGTATCCTGCCGACAATCGTCATTCTGTTCATTCTGCGCGTCGGCAACCTGCTGAACGTCGGCTTCGAGAAAATTATTTTGCTGTACAATCCGATCACTTACGAGACGGCCGACGTCATCTCTTCGTTCGTCTACCGCAAAGGCTTGTTGGAGTTCAACTGGAGCTACAGCACCGCGGTCGGCGTGTTCAACTCTGTCATCAATCTGACGCTGCTCGTGCTGGCCAACTGGCTCAGCCGCAAAATTACGAAAAACAGCTTGTGGTAAGCAAGCAGCATGCTTCATGTTCACCAGGAGGTGTCGGCCTTGAAGAACGGCCCGGCGGATCGGATCACGCTGCTTGCCATCAATCTGATGCTGCTCGCGCTGGTCGTCGTGACCCTGTATCCGCTTCTGCACGTCATATTCGCTTCGTTCAGCAGCCCGGCCGAGATCGTCTCGCACCGGGGCCTGCTCTGGAAGCCGCTCGGCTTCAGCCTTGAAGCCTACAAGCTCGTCTTTGCCGATCCGCGTGTCTATATCGGCTACCGGAATACGCTGTTTATCGTTATCGTCGGCGTGGCGCTTAATCTGCTGATGACGGCGATCGGCGCATATGTGCTCTCGCGCAAGAACGTCATGTGGAACAAGTTCTTCATGATTATGGCGACGTTCACGATGTTTTTCAGCGGCGGTCTCGTTCCGCTGTACTTGGTCGTCAAAGGCGTCGGTCTGACGAACACGCTGTGGTCGACGATTTTGCCTTTTGCCATCTCGACCTTTAATCTGATCGTAATGAGAACCTCCTTCCAAAGCATCCCGGACAGCCTGGAGGAGTCGGCCAAGATCGACGGGGCGAACCACCTCGTCATTCTGTTTCGCATCGTTATCCCGCTGTCGCTGCCTGTGCTGGCCGTCATGGGGCTGTACTATGCGGTCGAGAAGTGGAACGGCTGGTTTTACGCCTCCATCTTCATTCAGCAGCAGGAGCTGTTCCCGCTGCAGATTTACCTGCGGGAAATTCTCATTCTGAGCTCGACGGACACGCTCTCCTCGGGAGCAGCGGTCGGCGAGCAGTTCCAGATCGGGGCCACGATCAAGTACGCGACCATCATGGTCGCCACGGTACCGATTCTGTGCGTCTACCCTTTCATTCAGCGCTTCTTCGTGAAAGGCGTCATGATCGGCGCTCTGAAAGGATAACGTCGCGGCGAATCGTTCCGTATCCGCCGGCCCGAAAGACGGATTACGATTTGTCAGAACTTTCGTCTGGAATTCCCCTCCATTTCGATCTGCGTCCCATACGCTTATAATGGGATTGCCAGGCAACATGAACACAAGGAGGAAACCGGATGGATATTAAAGGAAAGATCGAAGAGATCGTAGCCCGCGTTAAAGAGGACAAAGAGTTCTCTTCCAAGTTTATGAGCGACCCTGTAAAAGCCGTTGAATCCGTCATCGGAATCGACCTTCCGAACGACCAGATCAACGCGCTGATCGAAGGCGTTAAAGCGAAGCTGACCGCCGACAAAGCCGGCGACATGCTCGGCTCCATTAAAAAATTGTTCTAATAGGCAGACAAAGACGCCCCGGGAGCGGTTTTCCGGGGTGTCTCTTTGTTTCCATTCTGCATGGTTCTTCTTTATATCAATCTTCTCAAGAATCTCATTCACGTGGAATGCGACATTCCTTATCGCGGCTCCCCGTCTCGGGACCTTCATTTCAATTTCACATCCGCGTGGGTTACGACAATCAAGGTCATGATCTGACTGACCCGCTCTATATTTCAATCCACGCATCCGCGTAGGATGCGACGACAGCCGGGACAGCAAGCGGACGAGCCGCGAATTTCAATCCACGCATCCGCGTAGGATGCGACATGTTCGCCGCGCTGGCCGAATTTACCGTAGAGCATTTCAATCCACGCATCCGCGTAGGATGCGACTGGCTAAACCCGATATGAACGACACGTTCGACGAATTTCAATCCACGCATCCGCGTAGGATGCGACTCTACTCGGGCGGTTTAGGCGGTCGCGGAATGTTATTTCAATCCACGCATCCGCGTAGGATGCGACTTTACCCTTAGAGACTTCTTTGCTTATTCTAACATTTCAATCCACGCATCCGCGTAGGATGCGACTAGAGACGCGCACCATCGGAATACCATGTTCCGTATTTCAATCCACGCATCCGCGTAGGATGCGACGGACCGGAGGAATGGCCCCGCGATGCGGTGATTATTTCAATCCACGCATCCGCGTAGGATGCGACAAAGTTATGGAATAGTAACGATTGGGCAATACAAATTTCAATCCACGCATCCGCGTAGGATGCGACGATACAATTGACGATTCCAGCTAACCCCATTTTTATTTCAATCCACGCATCCGCGTAGGATGCGACATCGAAAGCCGCTCGCGCCCTGCTGATGATTTCCATTTCAATCCACGCATCCGCGTAGGATGCGACCTGTATTCCTCCACATCATTCCCCGTAAAAATGGATTTCAATCCACGCATCCGCGTAGGATGCGACTTACATGTTATAATTAGGTATAACCTAAAGAGGAGATTTCAATCCACGCATCCGCGTAGGATGCGACTGATTATCGGTCCAGACGGTCTAGGACCATCGGATTTCAATCCACGCATCCGCGTAGGATGCGACGCCAGACGATCGCTTGTCCATCACAACGGGCTTATTTCAATCCACGCATCCGCGTAGGATGCGACAGCGATTTTTGGAACAAAAAGGGAAATACAATCCCTTTTCAGGCTTCAAATCGCATTAATCAACTCAGACCCACAACCGATTATCCACAAAATGTAAATAATAACCAAAAACTCACTTATTTTTGGTGCGAATCCCCCGGGAAAATCATGTGAGCCTCACATTCGCACCAGAGGTTCGCACCGATTATACACCCTTGATTCACTATATCCAAGAGGCATTTATTACCCGCCAGTCAGAAAATCAAAGGCCCTTCCAAGTCGAGAGACTGCTTGGCCCCTACATGCTCCACTTTACTCTTGTAATTGTTGCCCAACTGATAGAATCTGAGGCTGTCCGTCTCTTCATCAATAAGTTCAATGAGCCTAAGCTTTAATGACGTGAACTGTGCGGCATCAACGATACACTCGAAGACAGAGTTTTGAACACGTTGCCCATAAGCAAGACAGGCTTTCGAAACCTGCCGCAGCCTGCGCTGTCCAGCGCTGCTGACGGTACTGACATCGTAAGTTATAAGTACGAGCACTCCCGCTCACCTACTTCCATAAAAAAGGCGGATATTCGTCCAAGTCCCCGCGCAAATATCTGGCCAGCAGCAATGACTGCACATGGGGCAGCAGTCCCCAGGAAATTTTCTCTCCCAAATACGGGTGCGTGATTTTTTCTTGCTTCTTGCTCTGCCATTCACTGAGGAAGCTTCTCCGAACTTCATCCTTCATGATAACGGCGCCGTTTTCTTTCTTCAGGAAGTCGTCCTTGCTCACCATACGCTTATTAATGAGAGTAAGAACGAATTTGTCCGCATAGACGCCTCTCAGTTCTTCCATAACATCCAGAGCCAAGGAGGCACGCCCCGGACGATCGCGGTGCAGGAACCCGACATAAGCATCCAGACCGACGCCTTCCAGCGCCGATGCAACGTCGTTAGCCAAGAGCGTGTACGCGAAGGACAGCATCGCATTGACATTGTCGAGCGGAGGCCGTCGGGAGCGTATGTGGAAATAAAAGTCTTCCTTCTGCTGAAGGATCATCTGGTCCAACAGTTTGTTGTAGCTTATAGCGGCCTGCCCTTCCAAACCTCGTAATCTTTCCAAATCCTCGCAGGCTCGAACCTCCAGAATAATCGCGGAGAGTTGTTGGGAAACCTCCTTGAACTTCTCCACATCGACGCGCATCGGATAATCCCGGGTTGCTCTCTCGATCATCCACTTCTGATTATAGATTTTGCCAACAATAAAATTACGTGCGATATGCGCGGACTGCGTCTCATCCTCCGAAACTCGATACTGCCTCTTCCGTAGAACTACGTTCCCTCGGCTTTCTCCAATGACGCGAGCGAGGAATCGACCATTCATGGTGAGAAAAACCATGGATATGTTGCGCTCCGCACAGTATCCCATCAGAGCAGGGCTAGCGCCGGTATATCCAAACGAAA
Organism: Cohnella cellulosilytica; assembly: GCF_042431195.1. Classification (NCBI taxonomy): domain Bacteria; kingdom Bacillati; phylum Bacillota; class Bacilli; order Caryophanales; family Paenibacillaceae; genus Cohnella; species Cohnella cellulosilytica. The sequence goes on along the minus strand of NZ_JBHMDN010000020.1, from coordinate 152,546 downwards.
CGACAGATTCCAGATTGTGCAGTGGTACCCGCCCCAGCTTCTCCTGCTCTTTCTGCAGCACGATATTGTCGCCGTCGAGCGATAAATAAACGTCCGGCTGAGTCACAAACAAAGAGTTAAGCAGCTTCTTCATTCTCTGATTTTCCCTTCGACATAGCTTTTCACCGTTCGTTTGTTCATTAATTCCGGCAGACAAACCGATTCAAGAGAGCAGCTGCGGCAGAAAGAACCGGTTGTCACCTTCGGCGTATGTCGGCGTTGGTAATAATCCTGCATCTCCGCAAAGACCGATTTCACTTTCTCTTTGACTTCGATCGTTAGCGGAACTTCGACCCTTTGCTTGATTTCGTTGTAAAACAAGTAGCCGATATCGACGGGACTGAGCAGCATTTCCTCCAGACAGATCGCTTGCGCAGCCAGTTGCAGAACATCCTCGTCCTTCAACTTCGGTCGGCCCCGCTTGTACTCCACCGGATACGCGAGAAACTTCCCTTCGGCGCCGGCAATCTCCACGCCCCGATCATCGCGGATAAACTCGACCACGTCGCAAATCCCCGTAATTTTCAACTGATTCGACTTCACCGGCATTGCGCGAACGATTAGTCGATCTCCCCGCTTTTCCCGCGTAAACGGCTGATCCGCTTTCCGATGCAGATGCTGGCCTTCAATCGTCCGAACGTTTTCCTCCCATTGCTGCTCGATATGAATGAAGGCCCACTGCCGCTTGCAAAACTGAAAATGCTGTATGCCCGACAGCATCAAATATTCGTCTTCTTTATTGTCCATCGATCATCTCGATAGTCAGCCCTTCCAGCCTTTGCACCTTGAACTCGTAGTCGGTGAATCCTTTCGGCTCCTCGGACAGTTTCTCCCAAGACAGGGAACGATGAACCTTCGCGGATGAAAATTGGCCCATTTTGGAGCGATGCTCCCACCAGTATACTTTGTGAACTTCCATGCTCCCTTCCGGTCTGGCCGAGGAAGCGTCATTCTCGAACAAGGTGATCAGCGCTTGCTTGATTTTCGCGGCATCTTCATTCGTAAAACCGGTTTTCTCGGCTAACTGCGTGTTGATGCTCCCGTAGAAAACGTAAACCCCGGAATCGACCCGATGCTTCATCCCCATCGTATCGGAGCCTCTCTCCTTACCTGGCTCGGAATTAACGCTCTTCGTAATCTGCGTGCTGGTAATGTCGATGGGGTCGAGACTTGTCGCCGTATGGATCGACACCGGTCCCCTGACGCCGACAGATACGCTGGAACCGCCCTTGTCCGCCTTAAAGGCAAATACTTGCCCGAAGCTGCGAACGTCCAGCCATTCCAAACAAGCGATTCTGGCAAACTCATCATTGGACGCCGACTTCGATTTCAAAATCTTCTCCAGTTCGGCGTTAGCATCGGCACGCTCTCTCAAGCTGCCATAGGCATCTGACTTCCGATCGTTGGACTGCACGAAAATCGCTTCCCCCATATCCTGAAGCCGGTTGCGGATTTTACGCTTGATTGCAACGTCCGAAATCTCTCCGTAGCCGTCATAATTTTGCCGAGGACGGTTGCCGTTTAACGGATCGCCGTTGGGATTTGCTTTCGTTACGGACAGAACAACTGCAAAATCGATTTTATGATCCAAAATCGTCATCTCGATCTCTCCCTCTTATTTGGATGCTTCCGCTGCGTCTTCATGGTTGTCCTTCTTCTGATACAGTTCGTGGCGCTGGCTGTAGAAGCCCAGCAAGTAAAGCCCGGACAGCGGCTTGTTGTTAAAGTCTGCGATCTGAATCTTTGAAGCCACTTCATCTATAATTTTCGACAAATAGGTTCCCTTCGTACCCAGTCGTGCCTGATAAGGCTGCAAGCAGGACTGAATCGTGCTCCAGGTTCTCTCCGGATGCCTGGCAAAAGCGTTCATATAACGAATAGCATTAGTCGCGCGTGTTTCCTCCGAACCCAACGCTCTTCGTTCAAGTACGTCAGCAACGGCCAGCAAGCGACCGAACAAATAATCCCGTTGATTATTGCCCTCGTCTATTGCCACGTTTAATTCCTCCTCTCCATTAATCAGAGCACAAGCGATACTTAACGTTTTCTCCCATTCCCAGTTGTCCATCGCGACCGGATTAGAAGCGCGATAAAACGCGCTTCTAACAATATCTTCGGGAACCTTCCGCTCATCTGCAATGCATGGGAAAATACGCTCTACCAGCCCTTTGACAATCTTCTCGTCCGCTCGTGGTCCATAAGCCGCAAAAGCAATATCCCTCGGCGCAGGCGCCCCGTAAAATTGGATGAACTCTCCGGCTTCATTTTTACGGTAACGATGCAGCCAGACGTGCATGGAATGCCACTTGACCAGCCGATCGATGTATAACTGCTTGTCCATATTCCGGTAATAGAGTACGGCCATACGTCCTGTTGTCGCGGAATCCAGAATTAGAATGTTGACGTTCTCTCTGGATTCCTTCGCAATTCGGCTTCGATACCCGTCGAGCGCCTTGGCGACTTCTCTCGCGTACTCGGGATAGGTATACGATATTCTCTCCTTAACCTGTGCGGTTTCCGGTGCAAGAGAGAACAAATCCTCGGTTAGTCCAGGCTGATCAAGTTCATCATTGCCCCAGACCAAAAATACACGTCCGTCAATGATTTTGCCCTGGCGATTAATCAGCCATTTCAGCGCATTATGCGCTTTCTGAGATACCTCGTAGCTGATACTCGCCGCTTCCCGGCTCAGAGCGAACCGCCCCCGGAACGTAAACCCGCTCGTATCGTTGGCCGAGATCAGCTTCGCTTTATCGCCTGCGTTGCGGATTTTATTCGCATGCTTGTCCGTACCCGGCTGCCGCCGCCCCGTCACATAACACAAGTCCTCGTCGCTCAACCGACTGCCGTAGTATTGAACGAAAGAATCGTACATTTCCGGGTCTTTCCACACGACATTAAAATCATCGTCCGAACGGACATTAAATCGAACGAACAAGCCCTCCGGGCCGCCAACCATTACGGAGAAAATAGGAGGCTTCACACCCTCCTGCTCCCACTTGTCGAGCAGCCGTTTATTCGCATCTGTGTATAAAATCCGTTCCTTCACTAAATCCTCGATTAGCCTGCCTTTACGCAAGTAGCGATAGATACTGATGACTTTAGGTACAGCATACGGCGATTCGGCCCATTCTCCCAACTGCTTGATATAAGCCGCGAAGGGATCTTCCTTCTTGGCTTCCCCACCGTAGGTGACAAAATCACCCGCAACATAGCTCAGCTTGTCATGTAGCGGATAAGGAGCAACCTTCGCTCCGGCGCGGCTGGCGGAATCTTCGGTGCAGGGAATCAACGTGCTGGCATCGTTTTTATCAATCGCTTCTGCGGAATGGAATTCTCCGTCCGGAGTAATTTGCACCTCAATGTGGGCATTTTGCGTCGTGTGGGAGATCGGCAGCAGCGTAAATTCCTGATTGTTGTATGATTTTTTCTCGATTTCGCCGACGAGGTCCAGATTGGACTCATAGGTTTGATACAGGTTTAACAGCCAACTCATGGATTCCCCCCCACTTCCAATTGTGCAAGCAACTCGTCCGCCGATTCAACTTGGGCTGGATCGAAGCGCTTGGGCAGCATATTCGCAATCGCTCGCACTTGGGTACATTGCTCAGGTCGGATAAATTCGATGATGCCGTTCCTCATGACCGGGCTCCACAAACGAACTTCCATTTGATCTCTGCCTGTCTCGTCGGGATAGTTAAGGCCGTGAACCATCGTGCCGAGGTGGATGTCGCCGTAGCCGTCATAGAAGCTCTCTCCCTCTCCGAATGTGCAAGGCTCCACATAACCCTGACACTCCCTGGAGCCCAGGAAAATATCCCGGCGTCCTCCCACATTCAAAGCTCTTTTAAGGATATTGTGGTGCTTATGCTCGTTCCGGTCGTAAGCCATATCCGGACGGTTCAGGTTGAACTCGAAGTGTGCCCGCACCTGATATTCGACATCCTTCAGATACGTATAGTTAGCCAACGTGTTGCCTCCGCCGTACTCCATCGGGCGGATGCCCTTCGACTCCATGCGAATCGCCTTCATCACCCGGATTTCATCCACAATCATGATTAAGGTAGGCTTCCAATAAATTGATTCGAGCACGCCTTTAATCGCCTGATAGGTCGGGACTTGATAAGAGAGTTTCTCTCCCCCAAGCTTTGTTAGCGGGTCGGTGAATAGGGCGTATTTGCCGAACAAGGTGAACTCTATTGAGTTTCTGATAGGAAACACCTCCTTTCCCTATTATCTTTTACAATTTGAAACAGGTTTCCCGCTCCTTCAAAACATACTCAGATCGAATCCACTATCTCCTTCCACATCCAAACCATACTCCCGATGATACGCCCCCTCCCGCAGCGCCCACACCTTCCCGTCCAACAGACTGACCAAGCCGTCGTTTTGCGCCAGCTTGTCCAATTCGTATTTGAACACGTTGACCGAGTATTGCTGCGCTTTGCGCAGCAGCTGCGACAGGTTCTCGATCGTCCCCGCTCCGTTCAGCTCGGCAATCAGGTCTTTGCCCTCATCCCCATAGGGAACAAGAACCGATGTCGACATGCTCTCGATCACTTCAAAATGCTCGGCTGCAGTTCGGTAGCTGTTGACGATAAACAACGGCAGGGACTGGCCTTTGCTTCCCGTATACGCAAGGTTATAGGAGTTGCTCTTTCTATCCGCCATCAACAACTCGACCATATCCTTCTGAAGCTGGCGAACTGAATAGTTCAAGCTGGATTCGAACCCCTTATAAAACTCCTTAAAATACCGTTCCATCGCCTCAACCGACAAAATCTGCCCGCCATATTTGCCGGGGTCGAGCTTGAGGTCCGTCAAAATTTTCCGCGTGATCCTCTTCCCCGCTTCGATTTCCGGCAGTCGGTTCAAATTCTCTTCGGCATGATCAATCACGTACACATTCTGTATGTCCCGCTTCCCATGGCGGTTACACCTTCCTGCCGCTTGAGCGATGGAATCCAGCCCGGCAAGCGAGCGAATAACACAGTCGAAGCTGACATCTACACCGGCTTCAATCAACTGTGTGCTAATGCAAATGACTTTTTCTTCGTTGGACAGATGTTCTTTCACTTGATCGAGAATCTGTTTTCGGTGTGCGGCGCACATCGAGGTGCTTAAATGGAATACTGGAACGTTGCTACTCTCCAGCAACCCAAACAGTCTTTTGACTACGGTTTTCGTGTTCAGAATGACCAGCACGCTCTGAACCTCACCGATTTTCTCCGCAACGAAAACCGCCAGCTTCTCGCTGTTGTACGCTTCCTCCGTTGCTTCGTCAATAATGTCCACACGTTTGAAGGATTTGACGACCTGACCCAGATGCCCAATCATTTCTCCATCCGCACTCATCTCCAACCTGCGCTCAACGAAACCAAGCTCGGGTTGCGTCGCTGTACACAGAATCAGACTGGATTTCCCGTATGTTTTCAGGAAGTTAAGCGCGTGATTGAACAAGGAAATGCATTTCGTCGGGACCTTCTGTACCTCGTCGAAAATAATGACCGCTTCACTCAAATTGTGCAGCCTGCGTATGTTCCTGCTCCCTTTCGCATAGAAAATATCCAGAAACTGCACCAGCGTCGAGAAAATAATCGGCGAATCCCAGTTGTCCTTTGCCAGCTTGAGCTTCTGCCGCACCGTGATCCTTCCATCTTCATCCTCGTCTTCGTCGTCTCCATCCTGGGCGACATTGGAGTGATGCTCCAGCAGGTTCCCGTCATCCCCCAAAATACTGCGCACATCCGCGGCATTCTGCTCAATGATCGTCGTATACGGTACAATGTAGATAATCCGCTTCATTCCATAGTCGATCGCATGCCGAAGAGCGTAGCGCAGGCTGGCTAACGTTTTGCCGCCGCCCGTCGGAATCGACAAGGTATAAATGCCTGGCGGTCTTTCCGCAAACCGCTCGCATTGCTGCGACATCTCTCTGCGCAAGCGGTTGATCGGCGATCCCGCATCGGCATTCTGCTCGTAACTCTCGATTCTCCTCATTAATTTATCGTAATACATGTCAAATAGAGCCTTGCGGTCCTCTTCCGGTTCAAGCGGCTGGTTTTCCTCAAAGGCTCTCGTATTGGAACGATCGGCGTCAATTAATGCACTAAACACATATTTGGTTAGGAACATGAGCTTGCTTTCCTGACTTTCCGGGGAAGGCCGGGTCAGATAAGCCTCCAATTCTTCAACAGCCTTGGAGACGTACAGACTAAACTCCGCCTCGCTCATTACTTCCTCGAAAAACCGCCCCTTGGCTTCCGCAAACTCGCGCAGCTCCTTGTCCCGAACACGACGCAAGTAATCCGATTCCAGACTCTCATTTAAATAATCATGAAGATAAGCATGGTGAGAAATGATAGCATTTCCGACCACCTCTGCTAAAATCCACGGATAGCGATCCGGCTGACCCGAATGCAACCTTTCGTAAAGCAGCCTCCCTCCTGCTGTGGCATGGTCAACGCTTCCTCGCTTCGGAGGAGCATCCGGATTTTTCACTGCCTCCTCCAGGTACTGCTGGAATTCCCGCGTGTATTTGCCCAGATCATGGAGCACTCCTGCAAGACCGGCAATATGCCTAACACCAATCTTCTCCCCGGAACCTTCCGCCAATTGCCGGACCTCCAGCAAGTGCCCCTTCACACTTTGACTTGCCCCATCGCCGGCTCGTACATGTGCGACATATTCTGCGACCAAGGGATCACCTTCTCACTTTTGTTGAGACGTATATCCCTATATTCAACAAAAATCCCTAAAATTCCTTTATTTCGCATGAAAATATTCATAGGACTTAAGATTCATGGAGGATTAATACAAAAACAGGAGGAGCACGGATAAATGCAGTTCGACATTTTTTACGAGGATGTTTTTATGATATAATTTTCCATGTACAACCGCCTTGGGTAGGAAATACATACCTCCAGCAGGAGGTGATGTATATGTCGTTTTCGCTTTTAGAAGTTATCGGACTAGGAATGTTCCTCTTAGCCCTACTAACTTACCTAAAACGAAAATAACCTGCCCTAAGGTTAGCGCCAAGGGGGCAGGTTATTTTCTGTCATACTCAAATTTCTTTTCTTTGCTCGGAGGCTTCCCACTCAAGCGTTGTGCGGGAGAACGGTGTTGGCGCACCGTTCTTTTTTATGATTTAAGTGTAAATCACCAGCCGCATTTTTGCAACGTTGCCGTCACACTGAATGGATACCGATCCCCGGGGGGACGAATTGAAGCAATCCCGCCCCGCATATGTTATATTTTGATCAATATTCAAAAAAGTAGGGTTGCGCATGAACCATCTTCAATTGGACGAGCTGCTTCGGGGTCTGGATGCGGTCGAACGCATTCAGCTCCGTACGCGCGAGAATGTCAACGACTTCGACGGCGGAGAGCTTGCGGACGAGCCCGACGGAATTCCCCGCATGCAGGGCAAGTATTTTTTCGGAAACGATTCGGTGTCCGTACACAAGCATCACCGATTCGCCGTCATGCCCGTCCATAAGCACGATTTTATCGAGTTGAACTATATGTACTCCGGTTCGTGCGAGCAGCGGATCGACGGCCGGCAGTTGACGCTGCGCCAGGGCGACGCCTGCTTAATGGATCGCAATGTGCCGCATGGCATCGCGCCGTTGGAAGAAAACGATATCCTTGTGAACCTGCTGCTGCGCAAGGAGGCGCTCGCATCCGCTTACCCGGACCGCATGCCCGAAGGAGGAGCGGTCGCAAGCTTTATCGCCCATACCCTGTCCGAGCGGCAGCGGCACGGAAGATACATCGTATTTCGTCCCGGACCATATGCGAAGCTGCACGGTCTGATGCGCGATATGATGTGCGAATTTTTCGACCCGGACGGACATTCCGCCGATCTGCTGCGTCACTGCGTGCCTATTTTGCTCATCGAGCTGATGCGTATCTACGACCTTGATCTCAACTATGAGCCGGAGCCGTCGCTTCCTCAAGGGGTGATCCGCGATGTGCTACTCTATATGGAAGAAAATCCGGGAAGCTGCACGCTGGCCGAGCTGGCCGAACGCTTCCACTTCAGTCCCAAATACTTGGGCAGCCTGTTGAAAAGCCGAACGGGCCTCACCTACACGGATTGGGTGCAGCGACAGCGGCTGAACCGGGCAGCTCGGCTGCTCATGGAAACCGACGCAAGCGTCGATGAGGTCGCCAGGCAGTGCGGGTACGAAAGCCTTGGATTTTTCTACCGGAAGTTCAAAGCCCGCTTCGGCCGGACGCCCCATGATTTCCGAAACGCTCCGCGCTCGGGGTCTTATAATCCGTAACGGCGGATCAGGTAAGCCGGCGTACAGCTCCAGGCATGGCAGTAGCTGTTGATCAGGGGGCTACCGTACGGGGAGAAATCCGGATTGCCCGGATCGTACAGCTCCCAGAATGTATCGGCCCCGTTCTTCAGCATGCCTCCCCAATATTGCTTGACGAGGTCCACCGCCTCGTCCTTCAAGCCGACAACAAGAAGCGCCTCCGCGAGATGATGGTACATGTACGGCGTCGTCGGCGCGATGTCCGGCTTCGTGCTCAGCAAGCGCCGCATCAGCGTTCTGTTCTCTTCCGACGGCAGAACTTCGGCAAGTGCCATCCAGATTTGCGCGGCCCAGGATACCTGACGTCCTTCCCCACTGACGAAAAGGCCTTGCTCCGAATCCCAGAGGGATTCCACTGCCGCCCTCTCGGCATCTGCGAGCCGGCGTCCGAATTCGCCGACGCTACCGCAATCGACCGCCTCGGCCAAACGAATGGCCCGACGCAACGCGTAAATCAGAACGGCATGCGACGGGGCTTGCTTATTTAGCGATTCATGCCAATCGATGAACGACCACCACGTTTCCTCGTCCCGCACGATACCGCTGTCGTCCAGCCTCTCCAACGCCAGCTCCACTTGACGGCGCGCAGTCGGCCATAGCTCTTGCAACGTATCCCTGTCCCCGGTCGCTTCATAATAATCGTACAGGGTTACAGTGAAAAACAACGAATAATCGAACAGATACGTATCGTCCGCGATCAGCTCCGGCGCAATGAACAGATTGGCGGATACCCGCCCGCGTTCGTCGGAAACCCCGGCGAACAGATACAGGCAGCGCTTAACGAGCGCTTCGTTGCGGAATGTCGCGTAATTCGCCAGCGCTTGCAAGCGCAAGTCGCCCAGCCACAATCGGCGGTCCCGCTTCGGTCCGTCCTCGAATACGTCCTGCATGCAATCCTCCAACGTTCTCACGCTGATCCGGTCGATATCCCGCAGCAGCGGATCGACATGATCGAACGGGATAACGTTCGCTCTGTCCGCCGAAGTAACGGTCATACATTTCAAATTAAAAAAGCTTACGCGATACTTGGGGGAAGTGTCCAGCACTTCTAGCTTCACATATCGGAAGCTGTAGCGCCGCGGCAAACTCACCTTCCCGGGGAGTACGTCTACGTATAGCGTCTCCTCCTGCAGCCACGAGCTGCTGAGTGAACCGTCGTAGCTTGCGAACGGCACCGCCATCTCGACCGGCATCTCTCCGAACGTCATTCTCAGCTTCAGCGGCGCATCCGGAGGACTGCCGACCGGCCTAACCTCGAACGACAAGTATCCGACGCGGTGATCGCCGAAATCGGCGATCACCGACTGCCCCTTCCCGAGCTCCCGGCTCTCAAGCGAGCCGATCTCCGCATCGCGCACCGCACGCCATCCGTGCATCGCCGTATCGTCGGCTTCGACTCTCGCAAGCTGAGCCGGTTCGACCTCCTCGCTAAATAATCCGGGTTTAAGCTCATCTGCAATCCAAATGAACCGTTCGTTGCGCACAATCGTCGTCCGAACCGCTTGAAATTCGGCTTGATTCGACATGATCCTCGACCTCCATCGTAACGTTTCCTCCAACCTACCTCTTTTCGTCCGCCGGCAACATGCCCGATCGCCTTGTTTTTTTATCCGATGACCGGATTTGGCCAAAAAAAAAGAACGACAATTTTCGTCGCTCGATTGACAAAATATAGTATAATTGGACATACAACAGTATAGGCTTGCAAGGGCGGTCGGCTAATCTCCCGGAAGGGAGGTGATGCCCATGACCGTATTCGAAGGACTTATACTTATGCTAACGTTCGGTTCGCTGATCGTTGCGATACTGTCCTTTAAACGAAAATAGACCGCCCTAGCCAAAGGAATCGGTCTATTTCCAACCTTTTCTGAAGCCTACCGCCCTTAATAGCGGCTGTTGTGGGGAGTCGTGTTAGCCGCACGGCTCCTTTAACATGAATCTCATTCTGAGTATATTATAGCATAGCCTACTCAGAAACGTCATACTTTTCCAACAAGTTGTCATTTCCCAAGCCGGAGCCGCTTCCCATTCCCCTTCGAACGATCCCCTACCCAATAGCCGCCGAGTTCATCGCCCATACCTGCCAATTTTTCAAGAGAACCTCTCCGTCCGAACGAATCTGGATGCCGTCGCTGTCGGCCAAAGACGGGTACACCCGAGCGGACAGGCATGTTTCTTCGTTGGCGAACACTTCGACGGTCGACCGGTCGACGAAGATCCGCAGCTCGAGGGAGTCGCGGGCGCCGGAGGGCAGCTTGCCTTCGACCGGAGTTTTGTGCGTATTGAGGAACAGGCTCGATTGCGAGCGGTCGATAACGATTCGATCGCCGGAGAAGTCCACGACAATATCCGTCCGTTCCCGGCCGCACGGGGATTGAAGCACGGATAGCGTTACCGCGCCGCTCGCGCCGCCTGCGCCCTCGAGCTCCAGCGCGCATTCGAACGTATTCGAACGCATCCCCGCATCGACAGGAGCCGCCCCTAAGCGAACGTTATCCCATGCCTGACGCTCGCCCCTCAGCTGCGAGAGCTCGGGAAGCGGCGACATCCGAATCGAGCCGTCCGCATTCAAGGACACGAGGCGCGGCAAAGCCAACGCCCCCGCCCATTCCGCGGGCTCCGGAAAATCCTCTCCCCTTCCCTCCGGCATCCAGCCGAGCAGCACGCACCGTCCTTGCTCGTCTACGAAGCCCGACGACGCGTAGTAGCCTTCGAAGCCCGCGTAATCGGCGGTTCCGCGGTAGTCCGCTTCCAGCGCTCCGTCGGCATTGATCGTCCCAGTGATGTAACGCACCTGCGCGCTCGGAGAATAGAACAGCACCGTTTTCTCTCCGAACCGGAACAGATGCAGGCATTCCCAGATCCATTCCTCGCCCCGATGGAAAATCCCCTGGTAGCTCCAGCTCTCCAAATCGTCGGAATGATACAGGAACGCGCAGCCCTTGCCCTCGTGTATTCCGCCGACGATCATTTTCCATCCGTCTACGTCCTTCCAGACAAACGGGTCTCTCCACTCCGTAATTTGGACGTCTCCATGCAGCTCCGAAGTCAACAAGGGGTTGGAGACCGGCTTCTGCCACGCCTGCAGGTCCTTGCTTTTCGCCATCCATTGCTGCGCTCCCGTCGTCGCGTTCCGTTCGTCGCGCCCGATGCTCGAATAGAACAGCTTCACCTCGTCGCCGTCGATAACGGCGCACCCCGAGTAACAGTGCCATTCCCCCAGCTCCCGCGAAGGCGTCAACGCGATCGGCTTGCGGGTCCAGTTGACCAGATCCGGACTTGTCGCATGCCCCCAGTGGATATCCCCCCATTCCGGAAGGAACGGATTATGCTGATAAAACAGATGGTACTCGCCGTTCAGATGGAACGGGCCGTTCGGGTCGTTCATCCAGTTGCGCCGAGGCGTAAAGTGGAATATCGGTCTATATCGATCCATATTGATCGCTCCTTATATTTTCTTCCCGGAATTGCTGGGGAGAAAGCTGCTTCACCCGCTTAAAGACGCGCGAGAAGTATTTCTCGTCCGCATATCCGACTTCCTTGGCGATGTCCGCGATTTTCTTGTTCGTTCCGACGAGCAGGGCGGCGGCCTGATCCACCCTCTTCCTTTTGACATAGTCGACGAAGTTCACGCCGGCCGCCTCCTTGAATTTGGCCGAAAAATAGGAGGGGCTCACGTACATGGACTGCGCAATGCCTTGCAGGGAGATGTCGTTCTGGTAGTTTCGGTCGATGAGACGGATCGCTTGCTCGAACAAGTCGCCGTTATCCCGTTCCGCATGCACGGACGATCCGGTCAATCGGCGGACGACCTCGAAGAGCCAATCGCGAATATCCGCGATGCTGTCCATGCGGTTCAGCGCCGCCACCAGAACGTCGATCTCCGAATCGGGGTCCGTCTCGACGCCGCTTTCTTTCATCCGGTTGTTCAAGCCCATCAGCACGTTCATCGCCACGAGCCTCACGTCGGGGATCGCGAATTTAAGATGGTTCACGACCGCCGTCAAGTACCGCTCCAACGCCTGAAGAAGCTCATCGGCGCGGTTCAAGTCTATCCACAGCCGAATATCCTCGTACTTCGGCGCTTCCAGCGGCTCCCCGGCCAGCGAGGAGGCGATCTCGTCGTAAACGAACCCCCATCCTCCTCCATGGAGACGGCCGTAATCGACCATCTTCATCGCTTGACGATAGGAGACTTCGATTTCCGCCCCGCGAACGATGGAGCCGATTCCCGCAATCGCATCCGGATACGGTTCCGTTAAACGGCGAAGCCGGCTATGGATTTCCGTCCGCAAGGCTTCCGGGCTCTCCGCCGCCCGGACGTGCGGGATACAGACGGCGACGTACTTCGTCCCGATCGGAACGACCCTCCAGCCGCAGCCGGCCGCGATCTTCTCGGCCTCCGGCAGCAGCCGATTGCGTTCTTCGGAAGCCGCGCCTATCGTCGCGACGCTGTAGAAGCCCGACAGCCCTTCGCCAGGCGAAGTCTCCCCTCTCAGCCGTTTGACCAACTCGGCCGCAGCATTTTCCCGCTCCGCTTCCTTCCTCCTCCGCTCCTCCTCTTGTCTCGCGTCCAGTTGGCACCGAAGCTTGGCGAACGTCTCCTCCAATTCGTCGAACAGGTTGAGCTTCAGGACGTACGCCGAAGCTCCAAGCTCAAGCCCCTGCTTGGCGAAGCTGAACTCCTCGTAGCCGCTCAGCAGCACGACCTCGCACTGGGGCCGGATTTCCTTCGCCGCCTTCAGCAGGTCGAGACCGCTGAACGCGTACATCTTGATATCCGTCAGCAGAACGTCCGGCCGAATCGATTCGAACAATTCCAAGCCTTCTTCCCCGCTGGCGGCCAGCGCCGCCACCCGAAACCCCCAACTCTCCCAAGGAACGGCCTCCTTCAACCCTTCTCGCAAAATTTCCTCGTCGTCTACGATGATCAGAGAGAACACGGTTTAAGAATCCTCCTTTATCAATGGAAGCGTGAGCGTGACGACGGTGCCTTCGCCCCCGACGCTGCGAATGTCGAGCCCGTAGTCGGAGCCGTAAAATAGCCGAATTCGCTCGTGAACGTTCAATAAGCCGATATGATCGGACGGCGTATGATGATCTAGGCGCTCCCGGATCGAGGCCAATCGGTCCTCTGGAATGCCGACTCCGTCGTCTTCCACGCGAATGAGGAGCCGGGAGTCTCCGTCCCGGGCAAGACGCACGGCAAGCGACAGCGGTTTGTCTTGGCTGGAGGCGTGTTCGAACGCATTCTCGACGACGGGCTGCAGCAGAAACTTCGGCATGCGATAGCTCCCGATTCCCTCCTCGCATTCCAGGTCCACTCGAACTCTCGCGTGATAGCGAATTTCCTGAATCCGCACGTAGGCGCCGACATGCTCGAGCTCCTCGGCGACGCTGATGATCTGGTTGCCGCGATACAGGCCGAAGCGGAGCAGCCTGCCGGTCGCCATAATCATTTCCGACGCTTTGGCGTTCTGGTTCGTTTTGACGAGCAGATGGATGGACGTGAAAATGTTGTATAGGAAATGCGGATTCATCTGGGATTGAAGCGCCGTAAGCTGCGCTTCCTTCTTGCGCTTCTCCAGCTCGAAGCGTTCCAGCTCCTTGGCCTTGATGTCCTCGCTCATCGAATGAAGCCGCGCCAGCATATTCTTGAAGCTTAGCGCCATATGGGCGAATTCGTTGTTGCCCAGGTAGAGCGCCCGATGGTTCAACCGCTGTCTGTCCATGCCCTCCATAAGCCGGATCAGCTTCTCTATCGGCCTTAAAATTTGCTTGGCCAGCCATTCGGACAGCGCGATGGCTAGCAGCAGCATGACGGCGACGACGATCAGGTTGTTGACGAGAATGCGGTCGTTCCCCGCGAGGCCGTCATTCGAAGGCATCGCGTATATGATATGCCAGTCCGCCCCCTGGATCTTGCCGCTGGCGATCGTCATGCCGTCGACGGCTTGCTCTTCGAAGAATTCGGCTTCGTTCTGGCGCAGGCTCCCGCCTTCAAGCCACTGCCGCACCTTGCGCTCGGAGTCGTGATCGTGAGGCTTGGAGGTGTACAGCATGTTTCCGTCGCCGTCGAAGACGTACATGGCGCGATTCGACTGCTCGGTAGAGAAGCCGATCTTCTCGTCGAAGAACGGCATCATCGCCATTTCCACGTACCCGATCTGCCTGAAGGCGCGAATCTCGCGGCCTGATCTCGGCAAGTATTTAATTTTGCCGTAGAGAACGAGATGACGAAGCTCGGCATCCTCCTCGTTCTCGACGGTCCAATAATAAGGCGTTAACCGATCCGCCAACGCCCGCTGCCACTGCGCTTCGTTCTCGCCGGAGCTCGCCGCATTGTCGCTCGTATAGAGAAGACGGTGCCGCTCGTCGTAAAACCGGATGTACCGGATGTTCTGCGCCAGTATGCCTTTGTTCAGCACCAAATCGGACATCCCTATGCTGTCTTCGTGCGCGGCCTCGCTCTTCGCCAACCGCAGCAGCTCGTTCTGAATGGAGGAATCCAGAGACAGCCTTTTCATCAGAATGCCGTAGCTTTCCATCTTGTACTCGATATTGCTGCGAATTTCGCGGATCGTTCCGTCGTCCTTCGTTCGGGCTTCCAGAATCACGACATCCCTGAAAAAAACGAAGTTGGCGACGATGACGATAAACAGCGGCACGATGCCCAAGGAGAAGTAGACGTACAGCCGTTTCCTCATTCGGCCTTTACGCCTGTACTCCTCGATGAACCGGTCGATTTCGTCCGTCTGGGACGCATGCTCGATATGCGTCAACAAGGTACTGAACGAACTGATCGGCTTCAGCAGCCTGTCGGTATTCATATAGAGAAGCGCGCCGAACGCCACGAAGATGCACAAGCTTAGAAGGATAATAATCAACAACGGCTTGCGGAACTTCTCCTCGATATCCTTCTCGTTAAGAAACAAGGAGTATTCCATATCGCTCTGCGGCGAGGAATACCGAATCTCCAGGTAAGAAGATCGCCGGGCTTGCCCCTCCCGGGCGGAGTCCGGAGCGTTCTGCTCGTATAAGGAGCGCCCTTCCTTATTGCGGATTTGCAGGTTCATCCGCTTATCCGTGATGAGCTCCCCGAAATCGATAATGCCGACCAGGTAACTGTTATCCGTAATGCGCGACACGACGGCATGCTCGGCGGAAAGCGCTTTCTCGAAATGAATGCGGGACAGCATCGGCAGCGCTTCGCGCTTCAGGGCGGCGGTGTCCAGATTCGGCTTCAGCTCCGTGCCCTCGGCCGTGAAGCCGACCGAGTCCGTCATGCCCACGCTCATCACCCAGCGGCCGGAAATGACGTTTAAGCTTTCCAGCTCTTTCAGGTTGTACAGCTCTACGCTTAACTGGTTGAGAACCCTCTCGATCTGCGCGGTTTTCTCGTAGGAGGAAGACTGCTGCTCCACGGCCGCCGTTCTGGCTTGCAGATCGTAATCGTCCGCGAGCAAGTCCTGCTTCTCGCGGACGACGATATACGTATCCCGGATTCGATCGTCGATCGCCGTCAGCTCGTTCCTCTTCGAGGCGATGATCTGGTCGGAGACCAACTGTTTGGATACGACAAAGCTGATCCCCGACGATAGAACGTCGCATAGGAGCAAGAGCATGAGCGCCTGCAAAAATACTTTTCGTTTCAATGTCATAGACGCGTTCCTCGCAGCGATCAAATCCCAAGGCTATAACGGCAAGGAGATTAATTGGAGCTGGATGCCTCGAAATTCTCGATATCTTTAATGATATCCTCGTAGCCGTACGACGTCCATTCCGCGATGAACTTCTCCCATTCGGAATCGATATCCGCGTCCCCGATGACGAAATTCGTGATCCACTTCGTATAGACCTCGGACATCTTGGGGCCGAATTTCGCGGTGTTTTCCGTATTCACGCCGACGATCTCCTCGCGGACGCCGTGCTCGATGACGTCGTTGTAGTTATCCTGCAAAATCGGCAGCACCCTGGGCGATTGTTCCTTCGCGATGCCCGGGAATATCAGATGGCGGATAAAGTGGTGCTCGATGCCGCCGAAGTCGGCCTGCCACTTGTCTTCGCGGTATACGACTTTGCCGTCCTGCAGGTCGTAATGAATGCCTTCCACGCCGTTTAAGCTCAGGTTCGTTCCTTCGTCGGAGAGCAGCCAATCCAGAATCGCCAGCATGCGCACGCTCGCTTCTTCGTCTTTATTGGCGAACAGGATGCCCGTGGAGCCGTACGGATTGCCCGAAGCGCGAATCTGGCCTTTAGGCCCGGAAGGGAACGGCACGGCCAGCGTCACCTCGGCCGACGAATTGTACTGCGTCAACGGAACTTGAATAAAGTCGCGGTAATCGACTCCGTTCGCATTGTGAATGATCATTCCCGCGCGGCCGGTCGTAAACTTCTCCCGCGCGTTGGACGCTTTCAGGAAGCCGAACTCCTTGTCGACCAAGCCTTCCTCGTACAGACGATGCAAGTATTTCACCCCGTCCTTGAACTCGGGCAGCAGCGCTCTGTGCGTCCATTGGCCGTTCTGCTTCGTCCAGCCGACCGGATGCACGCCCGTGAACGCGGTCAGAATCTGATCGAACGTTCCGAGACCGTCGGCTCCGTTCAGGGTCAGCCCTACGTTCTTCTTGCCATCGGGATCGTTGGCCACGAACGCCTTCAGCACCGTTTCGACTTCGTCCCAGGATGTCGGAATCGCGAGATTCAGCTGATCCAGCCAATCCTGGCGGATGAACAGTCCCGGATTCGGATATCCGTCGTTGCGGGGGATCGAATAATAGTCGCCGCTCGCGTCGGCGTAGATCGGATTGACGCCGAGCTCATCCGCCTGCTTGAGCTGGTCCAGAATACGGGTGAAGCCGTGCTTCTCGGCCAGCTCCGTCACGTTAAGGGCGACCTTGTCTTCCACCAGCGCTTTGTACTGGACGCCCAGGTCTCCGACCCAGTACCACGGCATCAAAGCGTAAGTCGGATAATCTCCGGAAGCTACGCGCATGGCCAGATTGTCGATGTTCGGCTGCCAATCGGCGACCGTGATTTTCAGATTGACGTTGAATTTTTCGTTAATGAATTTAATGACCTCGTCCTCGGGCTTGACGACGATCGGCCACCAGGCCATCACTTCGATGTCCTTCTTCTCCTCGAATTCCGATCCGGAGGCGGCGGTCGGACTTCCCGAAGCGGCCGGGCCGGCGCTGCCGGACGGTTCGGCGTCTTTGGCGCAAGCGCCGAGCGCGCCCGCCAGAAGCACGACGATCAATGCAAGAATAAAGCCCCGTGTTTTCAAATTGGCAACCCCCATAGATTAAATAATGTACGAAAAAGTTCCTCGCGTCGATGCCCATTGCGATTGACTGAAGTATCCCCGTTCATGCATCAACTCCTTTCCAGGCCGCGTTGGCTTTACCCTTTTACCGCTCCGACCATCGTTCCGTTCACGAAATATTTCTGCAGGAACGGGTAGACGAGCATAATCGGAACGACGGCAATGACGATGTTGGCGAACTTCGTCGCTTCCCCGAAAGCGACCGACGTCGCGAACTGGGAGCCCTCTTGGTTCGACACGATTTTGTAAATATACTCGTAGAGCGTTTTCTTCCCGGCCTCCGTAACGAACATAAGGGAAGCATAGAACGTATTCCAGAATCCGACGGCGTAAAACAATCCGATCGTGGCCATTACCGGCTTGGAGAGCGGCAGAATGATCCGGAAGAAAATGCCGAATTCGTTGCAGCCGTCCACCTTGGCCGACTCCTCGATCTCCTTCGGAAAGCCGGAAAAATTCGTCCTCATGATGATCAGGAAAAACGTGTTGATCAAGGCGGGCACGATATACACCCACATGCTGTTGAGCAGGCCCAAATGCTTGTATAGCAGGTACTGGGGGATCAACCCGCCGTTGAAAAACATCGTCAACGCGATGATCGTCATGATCGCCCTCGAGCCCAGAAAATCCTTGGACAGGCCGTAAGCCGTCCACGCCGTCGCGAACAAGCTGAGAAACGTGCCGAGGACGGTAATGACTACGGTGTTCTGCAGCGGTCGGAAAATATCTCCCCGCTCGATGATTTCCCGGTAAGCGTCGAAGTTGGGTTCCCGAGGGAACAGCAGCAGCTTATAGTTGGAGTACTCTTCGAACGAGATCATGGAGCCGACAAGCGTATGCCAAAAAGGGTAGATCATCGCGATATTGAGCAGCGCGAAGAATACCAGGTTCAGGGTTCGAAAAAAAGACTTCTTGTTGTTCAAGCTGGCGCCTCCGATCTAGATTAATCCGCGTTCTCCGCTTCTCTTGGCGATCCGGTCCGTCGCGAGGAGAAGAATCGCGGAGACGACCGAGGTCACGAGTCCGGCCGCCGCGGCAAAGCTGAACCGGCTTTGCAGGATGCCGTTGCGGTAGATGAACGTGTCCAGAATATCTCCCGTTTCGTAGACCCGTTGATTGTACAGGACGAGAACCTGTTCGAATCCGGCCGACATTAAGTGGCCCATGCTGATAATCAGAAGCACAATCATCACGTCCTTGATGCCGGGGAGCGTAATATGCCACGTCTTCCTCAGCCAGCTTGCCCCGTCGACGGTAGCGGATTCGTAAATCTCGGAATTGATTCTCGTTAATGCCGCCAAATAAATGATCGCGTACCAGCCGGAGTTTTTCCAAATGTCGCTGACGACGAGAATTGCCCTGAAGTATTGTTTTTCGCCCAAATAAAGCATCGGCTCGTAGCCGAACATGGAGCGGATTTCGTTCACGATCCCGTCCATGGAGAGGAAATTGTAGACGATCCCCCCGATGATGATCCAGGAAATGAGATACGGCAAATACATCAGGCTTTGGGTCAGCGAGCGAAACCGCCTGCTTCTCAGCTCGTTCAGCAAAATGGCGAGAATAATCGGACAAGGAAACGAGATCGCGATTTTCAGAAAGCTGATCGTAATCGTATTCACGAGCGCGTCGGTAAAGCCCGGGGTCGTGAACAGCTGCTCGAAATGCTTCAGGCCGACCCATGAACTGCCCAAGATTCCGCGGGTGATCTGAAAATTCTTGAAAGCGATAGTGACGCCGTACAAGGGCAAATAACTGAATACCAAATAGAAGAGCAATCCCGGAATCGCGAAAGCGTAAATATAACGGTCCTTCCTCACTCGCGCCCGCCAGTTAACGGCCGCCTTCGAATGGTTCATGCTTCCTCCCCATCCGCTTTATGAAAGCGATTTTAATAAGTTGATCTAAGCTTAAAGCCTGCATGGCTTCGTGAACAGGTAACGGTTTTATGGAATAGGGTGGACTTTTTTTTGCTATCCATCGAGAGCGCCGTATGACGTTGTCGGGCATCTCGGGCGGGACGCAAGGAAGTTGAGGCCGAACTCGGAAAATAAAAACGAGCCCGCAGGACGGCTATCGTCCCATGGACTCGGATTCGTTCAGTTTATGCACCTCCCTTACAAACTGCGCACCCACACGGTCATCTCTCCCCGGCCGCGGTTCGCCCAGGCGTAATAGGGGATGAAGCGAAGGGCCGCGGGTTCGACCCGGTACGAGACATCAGGCTCGTACAACCGATCGTCTCCCGACTCTCTCTTCATCCGAACGCCTTCCGCCGTCACGACCTCGAGTCCGCCCAGCAAGTCCGGCTCGAAGTCGGTCTGCAGCTTCCCGTCTTTGAGCAGCGCGACCTCGTGCAAATGCGGGCCGTTGTCGGCTTCCTCCAGACAGTAGACGAACGGCCCTCGCTGGATGGCCGTCTTGCCCGCGACCTGGCGAATCATCGGGTGACCGGACATCCGCCTCGCCGACATATGAAGATCAAGGTCAACCGTGTCGCCTTCGGTCCAACTCCTCGCGATTTTGACGTATCCGTCGCCGTCCAGGCTCTCGGTCTTCGTCCACGCTTCTCCGTTAATCCGTACGACGTATCCGTCGCACCAATCCGGGACGCGAAGCGCCAGTTCGAAAACGGACGGCTTATCCGCCGATATTCGAAGACGGACATCTCCCGACCACGGATGCCGGGTTTCCTGTTCGACCGCAACCGGGCCCTCTGCCGTCCCCCATTCGATCCGGCTTCCGATATAGAGATGGGTATACAGAGTGTTCCCGTGCGCGGAATAGATGTATTTCCCCAACGAGCCGAGCAATCTCGCGACGTTCGGAGGACAGCAGGCGCAGCCGAACCAGCCTTGCCTCTCCGGCTTGACGTGATTGTAAATCGCGTTTTTGCCGTGAGCTTCCGGATACACCTCAAGCGGATTCACGTAGAAGAAGTGCCGACCGTCCTTGGACATGCCGCTCAGCACCGTGTTGTACAGCGCCCGCTCCATGACGTCGGCATACTCGCTCTTCGGCTCGAGCTGCAGCATTCTGTGCGCGAAAAAAATGAGGCCGATCGAGGCGCAAGTCTCCGCGTAGGCGGTATCGTTCGGCAGGTCGTAATCGAAGGTGAACGCTTCCCCGTGCTCCATCGAACCGATGCCGCCGGTAATATACATCCGCTTGTCCACGATATTGCGCCACAGCCTGCGGCTGGCTTCGAGCATGCCGCGGTCCCCGGTTTCCTTCGCGATATCCGCCATTCCCGCGCACATGTAGACGACTCTGACGGCGTGCCCTTCCGCCGTCTGCTGTTCGCGAACGGGCAGATGGGACTGGCTGTAGGACAAGCGGCGGGCGATATCGAGATTCGGATAATGAACTTTGCCGCCGCGCTGCGCCAGCTGGATTTCGTAGAAGTTCGGCTTCGCCCCGCGCTGATCCAGGAAAAACCGGCTCAAGTTCAAATATTTCTCGTTGCCCGTCGCCCTGTACAGCTTCACCAGCGCCAGCTCGACTTCCTGATGGCCGTCGTAGCCCTTCAGCTTGCCCGGTTCCGGCCCGAATACGGTATCGATGTAATCCGCGTACTTGCACATGACGTCGAGCAGCTTGCGCTTGCCCGTTCCTTCATAATAGGCCACCGCCGCTTCCATCAGATGGCCCGCGCAGTACAGCTCATGGCATTCCGCCAAATTCGTCCAGCGGCCCTCCGGTTCCTTCAAGGTGAAGTACGTATTCAGATAGCCGTCGGAACGCTGGGCCTTCGCGAGGGTATCGATCAGTTCGTCGGCAATCCGCTCAAGCGCCGGATCGGGACGCGAGCTTAGCAAATACCCGACCGCTTCCAGCCACTTGCCGACATCGCTGTCCTGGAACACCATCCCGTAAAATTCGCCCTGCTCCTCCCCGGCCGCGATCTTGAAGTTGCGAACGGCGCTGCTCGGTTCCGCATCCGGAATTCTGTCGTTCAACGCTTCCCACTGATACGGAACGACGACGTCCCGCACCAGGTTCACGTATTCCATCCAAAAGTCGTCTTGTATGGACACCCGACTTAGGGGCGTTATGTTCGTAGATTGAATCGTCACAGTCGGTTCCTCCCCGCTTTGTTGCACAAATTGAAGTTGTTCTATCTGTCTGCTCAGCGCCCCGGATCGCTCAAGCCGCCAGCCCGCTCGTCCGGACTAATTTTTCATCCCGGTCATCGTGATGCCCTCGACAAAGTACTTTTGGCCGATCAGGTAGAAAAGAACGCCGGGAGCAAAGGACAGGCACGTGGCTGCCATCGTCAGCGACCATTCCTGCTTTAATTGGCCTCTGAAATTGGTAAGTCCCAACGCTATCGTGTATTTGTCGCTGGAATTGATGTAAATCATCTGTTGAAGCAAATCGTTCCACAGACCGATGAAGATAAACAGCGCGACGACGATCATCGCGGGCCGAATGGCCGGCATAATAATGCTGAACAGAATTCGGAAATATCCGGCTCCGTCGATCGTGGCCGCTTGATCGAGCTCTCTCGGAATCGAAAGGATAAACTGACGGACCAGGAAGATATTAAAAGCGCCGCCACCGCAGAAATAGGGCAAAATCAACGGCAGGTAGCTGTCCTGAAGCCCCAGCCCCCGCGTCCATCCGATGTACAGCGGAATGAGCGTAACCATGGCAGGCAGCAGCATGGAGCCGATGCACAGGGCCCAGATCAACCGTTTGCCCCGAAACCTCAGCCTTGCAAAGGCATACCCGCACAGGGTCGCCGTAAACGTTCCTGCCAAACATGAGGGAACGATGATGACCATCGTGTTCCATAGGTATTTCCAGAACTTGAATATCTCCAGCGTTTTCTCATAATTGGAGAACAGCCAGTCTGCCGGGAGGAGAGACGGCGGAAATCTGTAAATCTCGGCGCTCGTCATCAGAGACGTACGAAAAATCCACCAGATCGGGAAGAGCACGAGAATGGCAAAGAACAAGACAAGGACCAACGTGAGAACGTTCGCCATTCGTTCGCTGCGTTTCTTGCTTTTAAGTCTGCCGTATACCAATTCGCTCATTTGTCGTCGCCCCCCTCAGAGAAGATCCACCGATTCGACGTCTTGAACAAAACCGCGGTAAAGACGGCAAGAATGGCGAAAATAATAAAAGTCGTCGCGCAGGCATAGCCCAGCTTGTAATTGACGAAAGCCTGATCGTACATCAGATAGGTCATGAATCGGGAAGAATTGCCGGGACCGCCGTTGGTCAGCGCAAGAGCGGGCGTAACAACCTGGAGGTTGGCAATCAGGCTCATCAGCAGGTTGTAGAAGATGATCGGCGTCATACAGGGCAGGGTGATGTGCCTGAAGCGTTTCCAGCCGTTCGCGCCGTCCATCTCCGCCGCTTCGTGATAGACGCTAGGAACGTTCTGGAGCCCGGCCAGGAAAATGACAATCAAGTTGCCCGCCAGCCAGACCGCAATCAAGGAAAGCGATGGGACTACGTAACGGGAATCCGCGATAAACAGAATTTTATTCAAACCGATTTCGGAGAGAAGATAGTTGAAGAATCCGAAATTCGCCTCGTAAAGCCAGGACCATCCGACATAGATCGCGACGGCCGGCAAAACAAACGGCACATAAAATACGGCTCTGAAAAATCCTCTTGCCGGAATTTTACGATTAAGCAGCATGGCAATGAATAAGGAATAGATCATGCTTCCGGCTACGGATAAAACGGCAAAGTAAATCGTCGCGATAATAGAGTCCTTAATATAGGGATCGGTCGTGAACAGCTTGATATAATTATCGAAGCCGACGAATTCCGGGTCCTTCAGCCCAGTCCAGTTCGTCAAGCTGATTCCCAGCACCCCGAGAAGGGGCGCGTACGTCAGAAGGATCAGCCCGAGGAACGCGGGAATCAAACAGATATAAGCTACGCGTTGCTCGCTCGAATGAATTCGGGAACGGCGTTTTAGCGGTTTACCGATCGTTTCCATTTCTCGCTCCCACCCTATGCGTGAAGGATGACCGCCGGAATCTCGCTAACGGCGGCCATCCTTCCGATCTTGTTATTGGTTGCCCGAATGAGCGGCTTTCAAGGCTTCGAGATTATTGGAGATCGCGTCCGCGGCCGTTGTCTTGCCTGTCCAGACGTCCCCGAGAATCGAGCCGAGCAGGGTATTGAACTCCGTCGTATGATTGGTGTAAAACCAGGAGGCCGGTCTCGCGGCGGACGATTGCGCATAATCGACGACCGCGGATTTGTATTCGTCATACGGAGGGAAGTTCGGATTTTCGACCCATTTGCGTGTGAGCGTTTCGTCGGTATACCATTTTTCCAGCACCGGCATCCAGATGCCCGAACTGATCAGTCCCCAATTGTTTTCTTCGGAGGTGTACCACTTCAGCCATTCCATCGCTTCTTCCGGATGCTTGGTCTGGGAGAAAACGACGTTCGCTCCGCCCGTGTTGAGGGTGACCTTCTCCTTCATGTACGGCAATACGGCTACGCCGTAATTCAGGCCTTGCTCCTTGGCCGTGTTCAAGCTGGTTCCCACGTTCCACTGGCCGTTCGTAGCCATGGCCACCGTTCCCGCGATAACGGTGCGTTGAATACCGTCATCGGTTTGACCGACGGACAGCGGAGCGACATGCTCCTTCAAGTACAGGTCCGCGACTTTCTGAATCGCTTCGACGCTGGCGTCCTCCCCGATTCTGACCGCCGTTCCGTCGTCGTTGTAGAATGCGCCGCCATTGCTGATGGCCCAAGTTTCCAGCTGCCACGGCAGGTTTTCGACGGATGCGCCGTATTGAACGATACTCTGGGAATCAAAGCCGTCCTCGCCGGGGTGCTTGCCGTTCTTGTCGATCGTCAGCTTTTTGGCCGTATCCACGAAGTCCTCCCACGTCCATGCTTGATCCAGCACGGATGGCGGATAAGGCACATTCGCTTTGTCGAACATGTCCTTGTTGTAATACAGGAGGAGGATTTCGTTGGCCGCGGCGTAAGCTACGGTATTGCCTTGATACTTGTAGGCCAGGCTATCCAGCGGCTTGCTGTCGCTTCCTTCGTACATGGCGCTTACGTCGTTCAACATTCCTTCGGAGGACCACTGGATGACGCCATCCTCCTTTAACATCCCCGTATCCGGCAATTGGCCCCCCGTTGCCTGCGTATTCAGCTTCGTCATGTAGCTCTCCCACGGAATTGCCACCACTTCCACTTCGATTCTGTCTTGGGAAGCATTGAATTTGTCCGCCGTTTCCTGGACGGTCTTTCCTTCTTCCGCGCTTCCCCACATGGAGTAGGTAATTTTGACCTTTTTCGTCGAGGACGGCTCGCTCGCCGGTGCGCTCGACTCGCCCGCTCCCGATGGAGTCGCGCTTTTCTCCGTATTTTTCTCGTTGCTCCCGCAAGCTGTCGCGCCGATTGCCAGCATAGCGGCCAGAAGACCTACCCCAAGTCTCTTTCTTGCTTTCATTGCCCCGCTCTCCCTTCATGGCTTAAAGAATTTTATATGTCTAACCGTTTGACCCGGCGGCTCGGAAATTCCAAGATTTCGAGTTAAACGTTCAGCATCTTATCGTCCGCCCGATCCTTTACTCAAGTGCTGCGGCGAAACAAGGACCAAGCGTTGGCCACCAAAGATCTAAACGTTTATCTTAATTTGAATAAAAAGTTTAGATTTTGGCAGAGTCTGCATAAGGCTCGGGGTTTTCTCATCCATCGGGAAGCGATTACATTTCCAAAACTTTCGAATAAGTCGAGAGAATCGGTATAAAACAGATACATCCACCTGTAAAGCGTGCCGGATTTTCGTTTTTCGGCTGTTATCTAAACGTTTAAAAACTCTGCAACTTCTTTATAACACAGGTTTCAATTTTTATGCAAGCGCTTATTTTTCTTTCGGGCAATTTTGTCGGAGACGATTCAGATAAGGATAGCGAATTCTATACTTTCTGAATCGCGCACAAATAAATCCCCATCCCCGTCGTCGTTCTTCGACCTGACCAAGGATAGGGACCGGGGTAAACGGCGCGGCTCCGCGTGAGCTCCTGCAGAGACTGCCGGGTTAACTTGTCTGGACGCCATTGGGCGGAGCCACCGACTCTCTCTCCAGCATGACGCATGCCGGCATCGGTACCGGTTCGATCGGCTCCCCGTTGACCATCCGCATGAGCGATCTCATGGACGAGTAGCCCATCTCGTGCAGGGGGAGATCCATCGTCGTCAGACGCGGCTTCAAATAATCGCTGAATTCCCTGTTGTCGAATCCGATAATCGACAGCTCCTCCGGAACGCGGATTCCTTTTTCCCACGCCGCCCGCAATGTGCCTGCCGCCATCACGTCGTTCATGACAAGCACCGCTGTCGGCGGTTCCGCCAATTCAAGCAGCTCTTTTGTCGCCCGCAGTCCCGAATCCAGTCCCCAATCCCCGACCTTGATCAGCTGCGGCTCGAACGGCAGTTGGTGCTCCATGACCGCTTTATAATAGCCATTGAACCGCAGCCGCGACGGAATGGAATCCATCAGTCCGGTAATGACCGCAATTCGGCGATGGCCTTTGTCTCGCAGGTAACAAACCGAATCGTACGCGGCCTGCTCGTCGTTGTATTGGATGGATAGATCGTTCTGCGTATAACAGTACGTATATACGATCGGCTTGTCCCTCGTATCGATCAGTCCGGTCACATCCCGCGGATGGATGCCGACATAGATAATGCCCTCGACCTGCTTGGACATCAGATCGGAAACGGCATTCGCGGCATATTTGCGGTACGCTTCGACGTCGGCGTAATGATGGCCGACCCGCTTGTGCAGCCGGAGGTTCGTCAGCACGATGTGCAGATCATGGCCATCCGCGTAATCGTTGATGCCGTCGATAATTTCGGGCACGTTGAACACCGTGACGTCTTCCGCGATGACTCCGATCGTGTTCGTTTTTTTGCTTTTCAAGCTTTTGGCGATGTCGTTCGGCTGATAATTCAGCTCTTCGATCACCCGGAGTACCCGTTCCTTCGTTTTCGGGCGCACGTTGCGCGTGCCGTTCAATACATAGGAGACCGTAGCGATCGACACATTCGCTTTGGCTGCGATCTCTTTAATGCTCACCTTCTCCGACACCGTTCTCGCCACCTTCATCGTTACGGATAGATACAATATTGTTCTTGTTATATCATTCCGTTTGCGATAAAAGCAAGCTATCCTCCTGATTTAGGCAGCCCGCAGCGCATAAAATCTAATCGTTTATATTTTCGGCCCGGATCGCCTCGATGTCCCGCAAGCCTCCGAATATCGGAAAAGAGGCAGTCCCATCAAGCAGTTTCGCTTGTCGGACCGCCTCTTCGGCTATTTTAATATCCGTTTACTCTCCACGACTCGATGCCGGTCGAAGTCGTCGCCTTCGCCGTAACGTTCAACCGGATTTGCGTCGTTGAGACCGGATTGAAGGTCGTCGTGTTGTATTGGTTGGCCAGCAGACCGAGGCCCGAAGCGCCGCTCACGTTAACCCAGGCGCTGCCGTTCCAATATTGGATCGTATAGGATGCGGGCAGATCGATGCCCTGATCGTCGTCGAACCAATATACCTCGACCGAAGAAATCGTGCGGGCCGAGCTCCACGTATACTGCACCCATTGCGTCGTGTTCGGGTTGTCCCAGTTCCCGTATACCGGATGACCGCGATCGTTGGAACTCGTCGGCGCATAGCCGTCGTTCAGCCCCGCGAGGCTCTCCCAGGACGAGACGAACGACGTTGTCGCGGTCGCTTGCGGCGCGATATCGGTTATCGTCGGCCCGCCTCCGCCGCCTTGTTGAAGCTTTATGTCGTAAGAGGCTGCCGTACCGATGCCGAGGTTCACCGTTGTCGTCCCTCCAGACTGCGCGGTAACCGAACCGACGACCGCATTGTTGACGAGCACCTGGTAATTGCCCGCGACGAGTCCCGTGAAGGTTACCTTCGTGTTGTGCGCTTTGCCCGGCGTTACGTTCTGCAGGGTGAAGTTGACGGCGTTCTTGGCGAGAGCGACCGTTGCGGACGTATATTTGTCCCGCTCCAGCGTCATGTTCAGCTTCTGCGTAATCAGATTCAGCTTCTGATTGACACCGTCTTTCGGTACGATGCTATAGCTGCCTCCGGACTCCGTCACGTCGCAGCCGTAGCAGTACAAGCCGAAGATCGGGTCGATCGCGACATCGGAGCTCAGAATTCGGATCGCGCCGAACAAGCCGAGATCGGCTTCGCCGGACATGCCGCGCCAGCCGTTCTGCAGCGCGCCGCCGCCGAGTCCGAGCGCCGGATAGTTGCCCTTCTCCGCTTGATACGTCCAGGCGACGGCTCCGATATCCGCCGGGTCCGAACTGATTTGTCCGGAATTGATCGCGCTCACGTTGGCGATCTTCGCGGCGT
Source organism: Cohnella cellulosilytica (assembly GCF_042431195.1). NCBI lineage: Bacteria > Bacillati > Bacillota > Bacilli > Caryophanales > Paenibacillaceae > Cohnella > Cohnella cellulosilytica. The sequence goes on along the minus strand of NZ_JBHMDN010000020.1, from coordinate 124,476 downwards.
AGGTCATCCGCTGGTCGACTTCCGGGTTCGCCGAGTAATTGCGCACCCAATCGTCCATCGCATAGCCGGCGAGCGAGACGGTATACTGGAAGTTCCACCAGTTTTCCCCCGTAATCGTGACCGGGTCCGCATAATAGTACCACACGGGCATATGGCCGCGAGTCGCGCGCGTTTTCGCGTTGATCTTGCCCATCATTGACGTGTTGTTGTTCATCTTGGCGAGCATGTAGACCGCTTCTTCTCCGGTGTTGTCGTAATTGTACTCCGAACCGTACGGATAAGTCGTGTTCTTGAAGTTATTGTACTTCGTCGCCATTTTCGCGATCACGTCGTTCGCCTGCGCCGTCATGCCTTCTTCCTGAAGCGCTTTGATCAACTCGGGAGTCGTCTGTTCTCCCATGAGACCGGTGTTCCAATTGTACGCGACCGGTCCGTCGTACAGCGCTTTGAAAATGTTGTAGGCGCGAGACAGGTACGTCTGCCTGGTGTTCGTGTACGTAATAAGATCGGGGTACATCTTGGCAATCTTGTACATGCTGAAATAGGTATTGTAAATGTGCGGATACGCGTACCCGCGATACGTCGGCGTCGTGTTCGGCGCCGGCATCAGGAAGTCGTGGATTAAATAATCGGAATGGTTGGTCGCCATAAGGTTCGTCCAGATAGCCGTCTGCAAATACTGGTCGACGGCCGTAACCTCCGAAGCGACCGGCGTCTGCACGTTTTTCTCGGCGAGGAACTGGGCGTGCGTATAGCCCCAGTCGTCTCCCCAGCCCCAATAGCCGTTGAAGACGTTCCGCTTGGAATTGCTCTGCATCATCCAGTCGTCGAACACCTTGTCGCGGATGTCGCCCGGCACATTCCACTGCGTGCTGTTAACCATGAACGTCGAATGCCGCTGCAGCGCGTTCGCGATCGGCTCGATCGCGTAAAATTGGAGCACCGTTTTTTCTCCGCTGCCATAGTTAACCGTGATCAGATTGGGTCCGAGACGGTTCATTTTGAGCGAATACAGCTTATGGTTCGTACCCGTCGTGCCGAGGGAAACAATCGTCGTATCGGACGGATACTGCGCCGTAACCGAGGTGATCGTCTTCGAAGTATGCAAGTCGAACTTCGCCGTCTGGTTCGTCGGCACGATCATGCCGGGAATCGCCGTGACGTCGACCATGCCTTCGCTATAGAGCCGGTCCTTGACCGCGTTCTCGTTCGCGACTTTGATAATCTTGAACGCATACGTCTTGCTTGCGCCCGGCGCGAGCGTCAGGCTCGTGTTCGGCAGGTAGCCGCGATTCGTGCTCTTGATGACATTGGAGTGAATGTAGAACACGTTAAGACCTTCGGACCAGCCGCCTTGATCGCCGGCCCACTTGCTGCCCGGATGCTCCTCGACTCTCCAGCGGTCCTGATATTCGAAGCCCGCGCCCGTCGACGCGTCCGGCACCATGAGCAAGTAGGGGCCGATGCCGCTCGGTCTGCCGGCCGTAATGTAGGAGCCGTTGTTCCCGACAAAGGAGTGCGTTACGACCCGGGTCTCGTAGATTTGCTCGTTGCCGCCCCCGGACCAATATTCGTTAAACGGCAGCGGCAGCCCGATGTCGCCGAACTCGATCGCTTGCGCGCTCGTGTTCGTCAGTTGGATCTGCCAGAGGAGATAATCGTTCACGAGCGAATACGTCTCGACGAGACGGAAGTTTTTGACTCCGTTCGCGTTGGCGGAATTCTGATACGTAATCGTCGCCGTCGTTCCACTCTGGCTTTGCGTTCTGCCGTCTGCGGAGCTTTGCGTCAGAGCGGTTTGCCAGGCCCCCGTGCCGAGCCGGTACTTGAACATTAATTCTCCGAACCACTGATGATCGGAGGTGTTCTGCTGGGGCGCGTTCGTCGCGTTCATGACATAGTTCGTCGGATAGTTGTCTCCGACGATTTTCAGCGATGTTATTTCTCCGTGCGTGCCGGTCTGCACCTCGAACGTGCCGTTCGACAGCGTATAGGCGGATGCCGATCGCGGGAACAGCGCAATGCACAGCAGCGCCGCTCCCAACAAAACCGACCCCAGCAGCGCGCGTTTAGGAATTTGCACGAGCGTCAGACGTGGAATCATCCATAAATGCCTCCTTTGATTTGAAAATTGCGTCCATTCCTTGCCCCTCTACTGCCTGTCGGATCAGCTTATACTCATCACCTCCCTTAATGGCGGCTTTCAGTCCGGATCGCACCTTCCGCGCGAATTCGAAAATAAACCGCTTTCATATTGACGAAGCCGACCTCGGAACTCCATCGATCCTCACAAAACAAATCTTAGAATTTAAACGTTTATCTTAATGGGGCGATAAGCCGCAAACCGGAACGATTCATTGGAAAGTTGCTTTGAGCATTCATGAGATGAGATGCTTTGAAAAAGGCTTGTACAGTGCGTTTACAGCCTCTTGAAGGAAGATTCCTGATGTGGAGAGGGTCTAACCTGGAGAGTCGTATATGCGTCTGAATTTAAACGTTTAGATAAAGTTAACTTTTTTATATCACTGTGCCGGATTTTTTGCAAGAAGATTTTGACGTCCGGATCTCGGAACGATCTGCGGCCCCTGCCGAAACGAACCCTTTTCTGTCTTTTGTAGAAATAAGTCGTATGCTACAATGAGAGCGTCAAAGCCTGTTCCAAAGAATGGAATCTATCGTTGGCATAACGAAGGAAAGCGAAGTGGATAACCATGCTGTCGAAAATCAAGGATGTCATGTTCCCATCAACTGTGCTAGAGGAATCTTCCATCGTGGCAATCCTGGATCGCAATGGAGCTTTTTCTTATGTCAATTTACAATTTTGCTCCGTCTCAAGGTACGCTCCGGACGAGCTGATCGGACGGACGTATGAATCGCTGGCTTCCGACCTCAATCCCGAGCAGCCTTGGGAAGAGATGCGGCAGACGATCGGGCAAGGGAAGACGTGGCGAGGAGAAATCGGCATCGCGGCCAAGGACGGCGGCCACGCTTCGCTTATGCTAACCGTCATCCCGCTGGTCGACGGGCAAGGAGTCGTGCAGCAAGCGCTCTCCGTCGGCACGGACATATCGGAGCGCAAGGAGAGCAAGCTTAAGCTTGTGCAGACGATGGAAAACCTGCGCGACATCGAGAAGGCGCTGGACGAATCGTCGATTGTCGCCATTACCGACCGCGCCGGAGTTATCACCTACGTGAATGAAAAATTTTGCGAAATCTCCAAATACGAAAAGCACGAGCTGCTCGGCAAAACGCACCGGGTCATCAATTCCGGCTATCATCCGAAAGCCTTTTTCCAGGAAATGTGGAGCACGATCAAACGCGGCGAGGTATGGAGAGGCGAGGTCAAAAACCGCGCGAAGGACGGCACGGAGTATTGGATGAATACGACGATCGTGCCCTTCCTCGACGACGACCGCAAGCCTCGCCAGTTCATCTCCATCCGCAGCGATATTACGGACCGCGTGAAGGCCGAGGAGGCGCTGGCCGAGCGTACCGAACAGCTCGCCAGAACGCGGGACGAAGCGATCAAAGCCAGCATGATCAAAAGCCAGTTTCTCGCCAATATGAGCCATGAGCTGCGCACGCCGCTGAACGCGATTATCGGCTACAGCGAGATGCTGCGCGAAGAAGCCGAGGAGCTCGGGGAATCGGTGTTCGTCGAAGATTCGGGGAAGATCAGCAAGGCGGGCAACCATCTGCTTGCTTTGATTAACGATATTCTCGACATTTCCAAGATCGAGGCGGGCAAAATGGATCTGCATCTGGAAACGTGCAGCCTGCCCAGCTTGGTTCAGGACGTGGTCACAACGATTCGTCCCCTGACGGAGGAGAAGGGCAACCGGCTGGATTACGAGTGCGCGGAACAGGGAGAAATTACGACCGACGTGCTCAAGGTGCGGCAAATTCTGATCAATCTGCTCAGCAACGCGAACAAATTTACCGAAGCGGGCGTCATCACCCTGCGCATTTTCCGGGAAGAACGGGATGGCGCGAGCGGACACAGCTTTTACGTCCGGGACACGGGAATCGGCATGACGCCGGAGCAGATGGAGAAGCTGTTCCACGCCTTCACGCAGGCCGACGCTTCCACGACGCGCAAATACGGCGGCACCGGGCTCGGCCTGGCGATCAGCCAGCGGCTGAGCCAGATGATGGGCGGAGACATTCGCGTGGACAGCGAGCTCGGGGTAGGCACAAGCTTCGTCTGCTGGCTCCCGGTCTCGACGGAAGAACCGAAGGAAGCTCTGCTGCCCGCAGAAGACGGCTCCGGCAGCGCGCTTGGGGAGAAGGACGCGGTCAACATTCTGCTGATCGACGACGAAACCTCCAACTGCGAGTTGATGCAGCGGTATATCGCCAAAACCGGATGGACCATGTCCTACGCCGGCAACGGCGCAAAAGGAATCCGGCTGGCCAAGGCGCAGCGCCCCGACGTCATCTGCCTCGATATTCTCATGCCCGAAATCGACGGGTGGAGCGTGCTCGCGGCGTTGAAGAGCGATCCGGACACCGCCGATATTCCGGTTATCGTCTGGACGATGCTCAACGACGGACAGCAGGGCTACGCGCTCGGGGTTTCCGAGTATCTGACCAAGCCGTCCGAACGGGACAAGCTGATCGATACGATCCGCAAGTACATTCGTCCGGATACGGGCAGGCGTACGCGATAAAGCAGGCCTCATGGCAAAAAGGAGCTGTCTCCTACGCAAACAAAGCCGTACTGAACGATAATCGATGGATGAATATAGAGACTGTCGATTAATTCCAAGCCAGAAAAAAATGCTTGACGATGCTGCGGATACGCCTGTATTTTCGGCTGCCAGAAGGGCGCGCTTTACCAACAAATGTACTCGAAAACTGCCCAGAATCGACTTTAAGCCATGGAGAAGCTGCAACACAGGATAATCGATTCTATAGAACATTAGGACGGCGTTGGGACGGAATTGCGAGGAGATACACGATTCTATAGAACATTGGGACGCGGATTGAAGCTTTTCGCACGGAGATAATCAATTCTGTAGAACATTGGGGCGGCGCTGGGACGGAATTGCGAGAAGATACATGATTCTGTAGAACATTGGGGCTCGGACAGAGGCATTTCGTGGGGAGATACACGATTCTGGAGTACATCAGCCCGTTGCTTTTCTGAAATTCAACAAGAAAAAAGGGAGATTTATAGAGACTCATTAATCGACAGGCTCATATAAGGAGCATCTATCTCCTTCCGCTGCTATACGATCCTGAAATTTTGAACGGGTAAACCCGTGACAGGGTCATTTCAGGACCGTATGAGGCAGTCTCCAGGAGATAGATGCCCTTCTTTTTTCATCGATAATCTTGTACGTCTTTGCTTAGGGCGTGTATGCATACTCCGAGGAAAGCAGATATTGCCGAATTTTCGTTCCATGCAAGGAACTTTTGTGAAGGCGTACCGGGGGTACGTCAAAGGGTCGCAGCAGGGGGCGAAAAGGCGGTGATAGATGCCCCTGAGCGGTTTGCATACACGCCCTAGGAGACAGCTCCTATTCGTGGCGGCGGGAAGCCTTCATTCCCGCCGCCCTGCTTGTTCAACGTGCCGACGTGCTCTCCCGAACGATCAGCTCGGGTTCGATAACCGTCTGCTTCTTCACTTTCTCCTTGCCGATCAGCTTGTGGAGCACCTGCACCGACACTCGGCCGAGCGTCTCCATCTTCTGGCTCACCGTCGTCAGCTCCGGATTGATCGCGGTGGCGAGCGGGATGTCGTCGAAGCCGATGATCGAGATGTCCTCCGGGACGCGGTAGCCCGCCCGCGTCGCCGTCTTCACCGCTCCGACCGCCGTAAAATCGTTCACGCAGAACACGGCGGTCGGCCTGCGCGGCCCATCCAACAGCCGCTTCATAAGAAGCTGTCCGGATTCGATCGAGAAATCCGCGTGCAGCACCCACTCCCGGGGAATGTCCAGCCCGTTCTCCCGCATCGCCTTCTTGAACGCGCGAACCTTCTGGGCCGTCGTCGACATGTTGTCGTGCCCGCCGATAAACGCGATCTCCCGGTGCCCGAGCCCGATCAAGTGGCGAGTCGCCAGCTCCGCGCCCAGCGTCTCGTCGATGTAGACGCGATGCAGCGAATTGCCCGGCAGATTGCCGTTGATCAGTACGATCGGGGTGCGGCTTGCCGCCTCCCGCACCTCCTCGGCCAGCTCGGGGCTGCACCGCGACAGGTTGATCCGGCCTCCCATGAACAGAATGCCGTCCACCTGCTTCTCGCGCAGGATGTTCAAGTATTGGGACTCCCGCTCGTAGCTGCCGATCGTGTCGCACAGCAGGAACGTGTAGCCCTTGTCCCTGGCTTCCTTCTCGATTCCGGAGAACACTTCGGGAAAGAACGGATTCGTGATGTCCGGCACGATGACGCCGATCGTTCCCGTCTCTTTTTTCGACAAGCTTCTGGCCAGCGCGTTCGGCTGAAACTGATATTTGTGGATCAGCTCCATAATTTTATCCCGGGTCGCGAGCTTGACGGGCGCGGTGTTGTTCAGCACCCGCGACACCGTCGCGACCGAGACTCTCGCTTCGTGGGCGATATCGTAGATCGTTACCTGCTTCAAAACCATCCATCCTTAACGCGACCGCTTTTTTCGTTCATCATAGCATTTCCAGACCAGGATTGGAAAGAAATTCATAGGCGGATCGGCCGCTTCGTCCCCCGCTTTTCCCTATTCGACCTGCTTCTTGAAATCGTCCAGCTGCCGCTGGATTTCCTCCAACGCTTTGTCGTATCCGGCGGACTTCAGCTTGGCGCGGAACTCTTCGACCGCCTTGGCCGGATCGCCGGCCTTGCCCCAGAGAATCGCCGGTCCCAGCTCCCCCGTCACCTGGGAGATGGCCGTCAGCTCGGCGTCAATCGTGGACTTGTCGAAAATGAAGCGGCCGTACGGATAAGGCTTCTTGTAGCCGTCGTATTCGTCGTAAAGCGTGGAGATGCCGTCCCATACCGTGTCCGACGGAATCTCGAACCGGTCGACGCGTCCGCCCCAGAAGTCGGAGTAGAAGGCGTCGCGGGCTTCGTCATAGCCGGCCGGGAGCACCCTTTTGCCGTCCTTGATCTCGTATTGGACCCCTTCCATTCCGAAGTTGAGCAGCTGATAGATTTCCTTGTCGTTGCGGATCAGGTCGTACGCCATCAGCGCTCTCTCCGGATTTTTGCTGTGCGCGCCTACCGAAGTGCCCCCGTGCGTAATGGACAGCTCCGGAAGATTGCCGCGCGTGCGAGAGAACGGGAACATCAGCAGCTCGGAGCCCGGCTGGTCTTTGTCCATGTTTACCCGCAGCGAAGCGTAAGTCTGCGTATGGTGCTGGTCCGCCCCGGTCAGGCCGGCTCGCAGCAGCGACCTCGTATCCCCCTTGTAGTTCAGAACGTCTTCGCGCCAGTAGCCTTTGTCCGCCCAGTCCTTCATCATTTTCGCCATATTCAGAAACACGTCGTCGAAGATCGGGCTGGTCGCCGTGTACTTCTCGTCGAACGACTTCGCGTGGAAGACCGGCAAATACCCGGTTCCGATCGGCAGCTCCAGCATATCCGTATACGATTGCGTGAAGCCGATATAGGGGCCAATGCCGCCCGATTGCGTATCCCAGGGCACGACGCCTTCCTTGTTATCCTTCACATATTGAAAATACTGGCCGAGCGTCTCGAAATCCTTGATCGGCTCGTTGATGCCGGCCTCCTTCGCCCAATCGCCGCGGTAGTAGATGCCGTGGTTGACCCATTGGGTATAGTCGTTCTCGGGAATGAGCACGATCTTGCCGTTGAATTTGCTCTCCTCCCAATCCTCGGAAGGGATCGATTCCCAGGTCCGGGGCGCGTACGTCGGCAGCAGATCGTCGATATTCAGGAACGCGCCGCGCTGGGCGTTGTTCCACGTATCGAGCCAGTCGGTCGCGATCGTGATCAGATCGATCGCTTCCCCCGAGGCGAGCGTCAGGTTGTATTTCGTCTGCCAATCCGCCCATTCGATCCACTTCCACTCCAGCTCCGCGTTGATTTTCTCCCGCATCAACTGGTTGACCTTCTCGAGCACTTTCTCGAATTGGCCGTTGGTCGGTTTGTCCCCGAGCACCAGATAGCTGACTTTCACGAACTTCGACGTATCCACGCCTCCGTCTCCCGTCGAGGCGCCGGCCGACGACGATTGGCCGCCGCCCGACGCTTCGGCGCTTCCCTTGCTTCCGCCGTTGTCCTTCTTGCCGCCGCTGCACGCGGCCAAAGCGACGACCAGAACGAGCGATAATGCCATGAACAGAATCCTTTTTGCTCCGAACATCCTTTTTCCTCCCCTGAATTCGTTTTTGCTCCTTGCTCCTGAAACCGGTTTCACCAATATGTGAAGGAGCTGCGCCTCGAGGCGCCTCCGGCACATCCTGCTTAGGCCTTGCTTCCGGCTGTCCGGTCCTCAGCCTTTGACCGCGCCGACGGTGAGTCCTTTGATAAAATACCTCTGCACGAACGGGTAAAACAGGATCACGGGACCCGTCGCCACGATCGCCGTCGCCATCTTCATCGATTCGAGCGGCATGTCGCGCAGCGGGACGTTGGATGCGGCCGAGGAATTGCGGATAAAGTCCGCCCTCGTGATCACGTTGTACAGAAACAGCTGGAGAGGCCGGTATTCCACGTCCGAGGTCAGGAACAGCATCGCGTTGTACCATTCGTTCCAATATCCGAGCGCGATGAACAGCCCGATCGTCGCCAGGGCGGGGGTCGTCATCGGCAGGATCAGTTTGCGGAAAATCATGAAATCCCCCGCCCCGTCGATCTTCGCGGATTCGGTAATCGCATGCGGGATCGACTGTACGAACGCCTTCATCATGATGATGAGAAACGGGCTGAGCAAGCCGGGCAGCAGCACCGAGAGGTAGTTGTTCTTCAGGCTCAGATACTGCGTCATAAGCAGGTAGAACGGAACGAGGCCTCCGGAAAACAAAGTCGTGAAGTAGATCAAGAAGGAAATCCGGTTCCGGTAAGGAAAATCCGGCCTTTGCAGCGCGTACCCCGTCATGGCCACGAGGAACAGTCCGACTGCGGTTCCGAGCACGGTGAGCGCGATGGTCACCATATACGCTCCGACGACCAGATTCGGGTTTTCGAAGACGATCCGGTACGCGAACACCGTGAAGTCCTTCGGCCAGAAGTTAAAGCCGCTCGTCTGGATCGAACGTTCCGTGGTCAGCGATGTGCTCAGGACGAGCACGAACGGCAGCACGCACGCGAGGGCGAATGCGCCGATAAAGCCATAGCCGACGAAGCGGACAAGACGCTCCGACAGGCCCGAACGAATGCTTCGGGAAATCTGTTCCATAGATTTCGCCCTCCTAGAACAAAGAGTGGTCCGGGGATGTTTTGCGGACGATCCAGTTGCAGGTTACGACGATCGCGAAGCCGAAGACCGACTGATACAGGCTGACGGCGCTGCCCGTCGAGAAATTGAAATTGTTCATCAGCGTGCGGAACACGTACGTCTCGATAATGTCGGTGGTCGGATACAGCATCGTGTTGTTGGCGCCGACGAGGTTGTAGAACAGTCCGAAGTTGCCCTTCAGGACGCCGCCGAGAGAGAAGAGGAGCAGGATGATGAAGGTCGGCTTAAGCCAGGGAAGGACGATATGGACAATGCGCTGCAGCGCGTTTGCTCCGTCGATCTCCGCCGCCTCGACGATCTCGTGGTCGAGGCCCATAATCGCCGCGAAGTAGATGATCGAACCGTAACCCGTCGTCTGCCACAAATACACGATCACGATAATGAAAGGCCAGATGTGCGGGTTGGAATACGTTTTGACCGGATCGAGCCCTGCGGAAACCAGCAAGCTGTTCAATACCCCGTAGTCGTAGCTGAGAAAATTGTACGCGATCAGCCCGATGAGCACCGCGGAGATGAAGTACGGCAGGAAGAGGAACGTCTGGGCGATTTTTTTGAACCATTTTCTCCGCAGCTCGTTGAGCAGCACCGCCACGAACACTTGCAGGGCGTTGCCCAGCAGGATAAAGGCTAAGTTATACAAAATCGTGTTGATCGTCAGACGGGTCAAGTCTCCGTTAATCACGAGGAAACGGAAGTTCTCCCACCCGACGAAGGGACTGCGAAAAATCCCGTCGGTGTAGTTGTACTTAATGAAAGCCAAATACAGGCCCGGCATCGGCAGGTAAGCGAAAACAAGGAAGAAAACGATGGCGGGACAGCACATGAGCAGCAGCGTGCGATGAGTCCATAACCGTTGCAGCAGCATCGGCGGCACCTCCTCCGGAATGGTCAGGCCGGTATAAAATCGAGTTGTTCAAGCAAGCCGGCCGCATTCGGATCGACCGCCTCGAGCAGAAGCGACAGCCGTTCCCCGGAGCCGCCGTCGCCGAGCCAGGGGCCGGGAATCCAGAACGAGCTTGCGTCTCCTCCCCGCAGGGTCGGGCGCTCCTCTCCCCCTTCGAGCCAGAGGCGCGAGACGAGGCGGTCTCCGACCAGGACGCTCAGCTTCAGCCCGGTTCCGCGAACGCGGACGCGCCAGCCTTCGGCGCTCGGAGAGGCGGGAAGCGGTGCGAACAGCCAGCGCATCTCCCCGGGTTCCAGCCGGCAGGGCCATTCGGCGGCTTCTCCCGCCGCTCCGGCGGACCGGTCGCGCGCTTCCGCCGCGAGCTCCCGCTCTCCCGCCCCGGCGAGCCTCCACTTCCGGGCGGCATTCCCTTCGTAGACGACGACGTCCCCCGCTCCGGCTTCCGTCGTGCGCTCCAGAAACACCGCGAGCAGCGCGGCCTCGCCGGGAACGACATACGGCGTAATGTCCAAGTAGGGATCGTAAGGATCGGCCTTCCCCGCATCGGCGCCGTTCACGAAGAGGCGAACGCGGCCCTGCAGCCCGCGAAAATGAACCGTCCACGAATCGGCGTCCCTCGCGGCCGGGAACGACCGTCTGAAGCATTCCAGCGCCGGTCTCTCCGCGGACAGCCAGCCGCCGAAGCCGGCGATCGTCCAGGAGCGGTCGTCCAGCTCCGCGTCCGCCCATTCGGCGAGCCGTTCCCGCTGCGCACCTCTGACGTATCGCGTGCGCCAGTTGCCTCCGAGCCGGTGAACCTCGGCGACCGACACGACGTTCTTCAGCCCTTTCGCGGACGCGAGATCAAGCCCCGGCAGACGGGCATCGTGGAAGTTGGAATGCCCCCAGATTTCCGCGCGGACGGTCAGCCTGCGGACCGCCGTCTCCGGAGACTCCACGTAACGGTCGGACCCGCCCGGAACGAAGGTTCCGCGGTAAGCTCCGTCGGCGTAGAGCGACAGAACGTCGCTCGCCCGGCGCAGCAGCCAGCCCTTCCGCTCGCCCGCCGCGGCTTCCCCGAGCTCGGCCTCGTACCAGGCGCAGCCCCGGTAGATGCCCTGCTTCTCCAGGAAGTCCGGGCGCGGAATGGAGCGGAATTCGGCTCCTCCCGGCGGAGCCGCCGGATCGGCCGCGGCCGTCGTCCACCGCAGCCCCGTCGGGACGGGCAGGTCGGCGCCGGGCTCGCGGTTCCGCGTCTCGATCTCCCCGTCCGCTCCGATCCGCTCCGCCTCCAGAGCGGTCCGCCTGTCGACGATGACCAGCCTCAAGCGGGCTCCATCCGGCGCCTCGGCGCGAATCCACGCCGGTCTTTGTTCCCCGAAGGAGAAGCGAATTCGGCCCGTCTCGTTCGCGAGCTCGGCTTGCTCCGTCTTCCAGGCGAGCGCCTCGGCGCATCCGCCGAGAGCCAGCTCTCCCGCCCCTTCCGCATGGAACGCGAGCAGAAGCCCGTTCTCGTCTTCCCGGCGCAGAAACAGCTCCGCGGTCGAATGAAGCAGCGTTCCCCACCCGGCGATCGGCACGTTCGCGGGCAGCGCGACCGACTCGCCCGCCGCCAGGCGGAGAGGGACCTCCCTGCCGTCGGGAAGCCGCAGCGGAACGGCTTCGGCCCGCTCCGTCCCTTCCCCGGACGGCTCGCCCGCATGGTGCAGGAAGACGAGCTGCCCTCCGCGGCTCAAGCTGAGCGCCCGGGGGCCCAGAACGGCTTCGGGCGCGCCGTCCCCCAAGCCAACTGCCGGGGCGCCGGTCAGCGGAACCGCTTCGGCCAGCGACTCGCCGTAAGCGTCGATCAGCCGGCTTAGGAGTCTGCCTTCGCAAGCCTCCGGACGGATACGGCCTTCGGGCGAGATCATCCCTCCGAAGTCGTAGTCGGAGGTCAGGAAGGCGAGCGGCTCGCCCCAGTTGTTGGTCGCGTTGGAGAAGCCGAAGTCCGTCCCCGATACCTGCAGATAAGGACCGAGCAGCTTGACGCCGCAGCCCAGCAGCCTGCGCAGCAGGAAATGGGAGCGGTTCGTCTCGGTCACGAGCAGCGGATAGTTGCGTTCCGCAAGCCGCTCCCGATAACGCAGCACCTTCTCTTCGAACTCGGGGTCCCGGTCGTGCGGATAGAAGTTGCACGCCGGAACGACGCCTTCCGCATCGCCCGTCGCTTCGAAAAGCCCGCCTTGCCCGGCACAGGCAATGAGCGGAACGTCGATGCCGTGCCGCAGCGCCATCTCCCGCAGCGCCTTCATGTAACCCGCGGGGTCCTGGCAGCCGTAGAAGTCCAGCTCGTTCTCGAGCTGCACGCAGAGAATCGGGCCGCCCTCCGACAGCTGATGCCGGCGGAGAATCGGCAGAATCCGCTCGTACCAGCGGGACGCGTGCCGCAGATAGCGGGGATCGTTATCCCTCAGACGAATGCCGTCCTCGGCGAGCAGGTAGGCGGGCAGGCCGCCGCCGTCCCACTCGGAGCAGATGTAGGGACCCGGACGGGCGACGGCGAGCAGACCGGCCTCGCGCACCGCGTCCAGGAAAGCCCCCGCGTCGCGGTCGCCGTCGAAGCGCCATTCCCCTTCCGACTCCTCGTGGTAATTCCACGGAAAGTAAACGTCGACGCAATCGTACCCGTGCGCCCGAAGCGCGGCCAGCCGCTCCGCCCACCGCTCCCGGGGGATGCGGAAGTAAAAGACGGAAGCGCACAGCACGATTTTCGCCTGACCGCGAATCCGAAGAGCCTCTTGTGACAACTGAACGGGAGCAACGCTGGGCAGCATTCGTTTTCCTCCTTCTTTCCCGAAACCCGATATCCCTTTCAGGACAAGGCCTCTCCAACATCGATTATATGAAACCCGTTTCATGAATCCGGTTACATATTGTCGAAATAACAAGGATGCTGTCTTACGAAGCATCCGCGGTCATTCCGAATGAAACGGGTTACATCCATAGAAAAGCGCTTTCATTTAGAATATAATCTGCCTTTTCGTTTCTGTCAATAGCTTCCTTGGATTCGCTTTACATTTTTTTCGCAAGAGACGCCGGATCATGCGATCCCGGCGTCTCCCTTTTGCAAAGCTGCTGTTATCCCTTTACGGCGCCGCTGGCCATCCCCTTCTCCAATTTCTCCTGAAAAAAAACATAAATGAACAGAGTCGGCAGCATCGTCAGGAAGATAGCCGCCATCGCCGTTCCGTAATCGTTGCTTCTCTCTCCAAAAAACGCAAGCAGCCCCATCGTAATCGTTCCCAATTTCTTCTCGGTAATGAAAACGAGCGGAAAAATCAAATTATTCCACACCTGAATGAAATTAAAAATGGTGACGCTGGCGATCGCCGGAAGGGATAATGGAAATATGACGTAACGAAGCACCTGGAGGGTGGAACCCCCGTCCATAATGATGGCTTCTTCGATTTCCGCGGGAATCTCCCTCATGTAATTGGCAAGAATCAGTATCGTCAGCGGAATGTTGAACGCGGTATACAGCAAGATCAACATCGGGTAGTTATTCATTCCGCCCAGCATACCGAAGAGATACGCCAGCGGGATGATAATCGCTTGGATCGGGATCATCATTCCCGCGATGAAGAACAAATGGAAAATCCCTCTGGCCTTGAACACGAATTTGGACAGGGCATAGCTGGCCATCGCCCCGAAGATCGCCGTCAGAATTAACGACGCTGCCGTCAGAAAAAACGTGTTTAACGTGTACCGCCCGATATTTCCCAGCCGCCATGCCGTAACATAATTCTCGAATTTAAACTGCGTCGGAAGAGAAGTGAACGACTGGAAGATTTCCGAATTGCTTTTTAACGAAGAAATCAACGAGAAATACAGAGGATAGATATCGGCCAGGGCGAAAACGCCCAAAAACAGGTAAATGCTCGCATTAGCGATCCGCGACTTGTTGATCCTCAATCTGCTCATCTCTCTTCTCAAAATTCAGCGGCCTTTTCCCTTCTTGTTAATCGCAGGCTTATGGCCGAAATAAGGATGCTCAATACGAAAATGACGGTGGCGATCGCGCTGCCCGAGCCGTAGTCGTTGTACCTGAAAGCATTATTGTACATAAGCAGGGCGGGAACGATCGTCGAGCCGTTCACGCCTCCGTTAGGCGTCAAAATATACACCGTGTCGAAAATCTTCAGCACGCCGGTCACGACCAAAATAATCGATACCTGCACCGATCCCCATATCATCGGAAGCACGATCGAACGAATTTTCCGAAAGCCTACCGCCCCGTCGATTTCGGCGGCCTCAAGCGTCGATTTCGGCAGCGCCGACATAGCGGAAAGGCAGATGATCATATAGTAGCCGATGCTTGTCCAGGTCGATACGACGATGACGCTTCCGAGAGAGGTGACGGGATCCATCAGCCAGTTGCGCTTCAACTCCGGCAGGCCCAGAAAGTTAAGGAATTGGTTCAGCACTCCTTGATCGGCGGGAAAATAAATGAAATTCCAGAGCAAGGAAACGGCCGAAATCGAAATGATCATCGGGATTACGAATGCCGCTTTGAAAAACTTTACGCCCTTGGTTACTTTGTGGATCGCAAATCCCAACGCGAACCCGATCGGAATCTGGGACAGCAGGCTCCAGAATACATAGACGAGAACATTAACCAGGGATTTCCGGAACAAATCGTCGTAAAACAAAGCTTTATAGTTGCTTAGTCCCACGTACTTGAGCGGCACGCTTTGAATGCCCGGCCATTGGTGAAAAGAGAAAAAAATCGTCATGGCCACGGGTACGATAAGAAAAAATAAATAGACAGCAAGGGCAGGGAATAGAAGCAGCGCAATGCTTTTTACGTTTTTCCTGTAACTGTTCACCCTAACCTCCACGTTGTAGGGCGGAACCGTTCACTCCGTTCTCTTGAACGGTTCCGCGGCTTGAATTCGCGTTTATTCGGCCGAAGCGTCGTACTTGTCGATTTCCTGCTGAATGCCCTTGGCGATATCCTCCGCCGACAAGGCCAACATCATGTCCAGAATTTTATTGCGGGACACGTCGACAAGGGAAGGCGTCGTATCGTATTCGAAATATTCGCCGCCGGATTTCTGAATGGTCGACGTATAAGCGATCATGTCCTTGAATATTTGCGGAGCATCGGCCGCCGGGGTAACGTCCTTGCTCGGCGCGATGCGCAAAATATTCATTCTTTCCTGAATGGCTTCCGGTCTCGTGATATATTTCAGGAATTTCACGCTTGCTTCCTTCTCCGCGTCGCTCATCGTTCCGCTCAGCATGAGGCTGGAAGTATAGACGACCCGGGTATCCTTGAATTCCGGCTTGTCCGTAAAATAAGGAAACGGGAAGAAGCTGATGTCCTCTTTGACGGGAGAATCGGAGGCGTACAAATCCGAAATAAAGGGACTGCTGTGCGAGATCATCGCCGTCTGACCGTTGATGAACTGCGTGAATTGCGTATTGTAATCCATGCCCTCGAAGCCGTCGGCGAAAGCGCCCTTCTCCTTCAGATCCTTGACGATCTGCAGCGCTTCTATCACGTCGGGATCCGTCCATTTCTTCTCGTGGGTCCCCAAATCCATGACGCCGTCCAGGCCGATCCGTTTGAACAATACGTTGTTGAAAATATGGCCCATCACCCAAGTGGCCTTGCCTCCTACGCCAATGGGCGTAATGCCTGCCGCCTTCAGCTTGCCGATGGCTTCGTAAAATTCGTCCATCGTTTCCGGCGGATTCGCGATGCCCGCTTGTTCGAACAATTTCTTGTTGTAAAACACGCCGTCGACGTTCATCTCGTTGTTTAAGGCATAGATGCCCGGCACCCCGTATTTATCCAGACGGTAGGCTTCCAATGGACCGTCGATGAATCCCTTTGTCCATTCCGGATCCGCGTCCAGAATTTCCGTAAGGTCCATAATAACCCCGTTTTTCGCCCATTCGCTCAGGCCGGCAATCGCGGGATAGTAGAAAATGCTTGGCGTTTCCCCCGTCGAGATGGCTACTTTGAGCTTATTGTTGTAAGCGGCTTCGTCGTAAATGGAATCGTTCTGAACTTGGATAGAGGGGTTTTGCTGCATGAACTCCTCGATTTGCTTTTCATAGATTTTCGCCATCGGATCGTCTCCGCTGTTCCGGCTCATGAAAACGATGCTGATCTTCCCGCCGTCCGGCGTTGTGCCGGAGCCTCCGGCAGGCGGTACGCCGCCATCCGACGAAGTGCCGCTATTGTTTGACGAACTGCATGCGGCCAAAAAAACGAATACGAGCACAAGCGCTGCGCCGCTGATTTTTTTCAGACTTTTCATAGGGTTAAAATGGCCTCCTCTGGATGGTTTGTTCATTTTCGAATTGGATGGAGATCATCCGATGTCCGCGAATTTCCGGAACGGTAAACGTCAGTTGGTCCCCGTCAAGACGGAAGGGCAGCTCCCGCTGCTCCGGCACGGCGCTCAGGCCGGTTACGGGACCTGGAACGGTAACGGTGACCTGAACGTTGTGCAGCGGAATAACGTCTTCGATAATCTCCAGCGTGTCGCACTTCTTCTCCGGAATATAATGCAGCAGGTGCAGGACCCAGCGATTTTCCTGCGGCTGCCCCATGAGCGAAGCGTTAACCGTGGACGGACCGGAATGTCGGACCAGCGGCTTCGGCAGCAGCCTGGACAACGCATTCCGGACCAGCTTCTTGTACCATGCGGGCGCATTGTGCTGATACTGGGTAAACACCGGGTGGATAAAATAAACGGCGGACTCCGTGCTCACGATCGCCGGGTAACCCGCTTTGCCCGACGAGGGAGAGTGCAGATGCGAGCAGAAGTGCTCCCAGGTCCGGTTGAACACGGGCACAATCGCTTCCTGCAGCACTTCGGCTCCGTGACGCGCCTTGACTAACGCGCCTTTGCTGTACATCGCGTGTTCGGAAGGCGGAAGGCCTTCCCCCATCGGGCCCTGCGGCACGATAAAATCGGGACTGAACGGCGCGTCCCCCAAATATTCCAGACCCAGGGAATCCATCGCGAATGCCGTTTCTTCCTCGTTAAGACCGGACTTGTGGGAGACGAGCAATTTGCCGCCCTTGCTCACGTAATTCTCAAGCTTCTCCGCCAAGGCCGCGGATACGGGAATCACGTCCGGCAAAATTAACAGCTTATACCTTTCGAACGCCGATTCGCTGTCGATAATATCGTATTGATGCGCCAGCTCGTTCAGCATCCGGGCAACGCCTTCCGTCGCTTTGGGAATGACGCCGACGCCGGCCTCGTAAAACTCCTCGGCGGTAAACACCCCGATTTCCGTTACCGCCGCGGCTCCTTCGCACCACGGCTCTTTCCGCTCAATGTCGGCATAAATCGCGCCTATCTGTTCGTACATATAGGGGTTAAGCTTTCCGGACGGATCCAATTGATCCCCGATCGTGCACTTCGCCCCCTGCGCGATCATCGAGTAGCATTCGAATTCGAGCGCGGCCTGATTCCGAAACGAGTGGAAATCTCCCCATTCCGTATGGAAACGTCCGGTTAGTCCCAGCACCTCTTTGCCGAAATTCCGGTTGTACTTCACCGAGACGGGGAAATCCATGTAGCCCCATTCCCCGCCCGGAAGGGATTCGAAGGAATAATACGTATACGCCTCCTGCACGCCTTTCTCCAAAGTGCCTACATGTCCCTTGTTGTAGAAAATGTTATAGTCCGGGTTAAATTTCTTCGCGAAGTCGGACATCTCGTTTACGAACCGATAGTGGGAAATCACGCTGAATTTTTTCCGGTCTTCTTTATCGGTGGGGTCCAGCCCTTCCTCCTGCATGAGCCGGATGCACGCGGAACAGGAGCATTCCGTGACGAAAGCCGCGTCGAACCACACCCCGGCGGCAGGAATCGTCGCCATGACTTCTCCGAACTGCTGCTTGAGATAATCTCTATAGCCCGTGTTGACGCACAGATTTTTGTAAAATCCGGCTTCGAAATACGACTTCCCCTTAAAATCGTCGAGTTCTCCCTTGTCGTTGATGCATATCCATTCCGGATGCCGATCGGCCACCCACTTGTCCCAGCACACCGTCGTGTACAGGTTAATATGGATATCCCGCTTGCGGCAGGCCTCCGCCTGGTCTCTAAGAAAATTCCGATTGGCCAGATGCGGATGAACCCGTTCCGGAAACCGCTTGGAATCGTAATACAGCATACCGTGATGGCATCGGCTGAACAACGTGATCGAGTTCACCCTGCTGTTCTGAAGAGTTTGCGCAAACTCTTCGGGATCGAACCGCGATCCGATATCGCGGATGAGCTCGCTCGTGTGAAAATCCAAATGAATTTGTCTCGATCTGATTTCGTTTCGCGCCATGACCGTCCTCCTAATCTCTCGATGCAACCGGTTGCCAACTAAACATATCGCAATTTCACCCCTCTGAGAATGTAATCGCTTTCGATCGTTGGTAAATTTTTTGGATCAAAAAAATTTTATTAAACAGAAGCACACAAGCAACAGCCCTCAAACCGCTGAAGAAAGCGGCAGAGGGCTGTTGCTGCACATAACGATGGCTCCCCCTAGGGCCTCCTCAAGGTGTTTCCCGAGTGTCCGCCTCGTATCAACGTCTAGGGGTATGTTCAGGTTTTATGTCCTGTTACTTACTCTAAGCAGGATGACCGCCGCCTCGGCACGAGTGGCGGTATCGTTCGGAACGAATTGGTTACCGCCGCGGCCGCTGACGATGCCAAGCTTGCGGATTTCTTCCACCGCGCCTTTCGCCCACACCGGGACGTCCGCATCATCGGCGAAACCGGTGGATGCCTCGCTACCCGCCGGCAGGCGCATTGCCCGCGCGATTATCGCCGCCATCTCCGCACGGGTAATCTTCGCGTTGGGGCGAAAACTGCCGTCGTCATATCCTGCGATAATCCCGGCCTGTACCGCCAATGCCACGGCTGATTCCGCCCATCCGCCAATTTGATCATTATCGGTAAATAGGAGCGCGGCATTCCCGTCTTCCAAATGCAAAGTCCTGACGAGCATCACAACAAACTCCGCGCGGGTAACCGAATGATTCGGTTTAAAGGCGCCTCCCGGATAGCCGTTAATAAATCCCTTTTCCACCGCTTCTTTAACGGATCGTTCTGCCCAATGGCCATCCATATCGTTGAAAGACCGCCGCGGGGGCTCCGGCTTGTTCTGCTCCGCCTTCTCGCGCTCGATCGTTAGCGAATTGTTGTTCTGTGCATCGTCTTCTGCGATCACATTGTCCGGGCCGATATTAGCTCCCCCGCTGCCGCCTTCGTAACGGTTACCATTATCGTTATCGTCATTGCCGCTAGACGCCGCACGCACGATTTCCAGATGATACGTCTTCGCGCTTCCGTCCTCCGCCGTAACAACGATATCGATATTGTTGTGCCCGGTATGCAAAGCGATGGAAGCGGATTGTGCTCCCGCCGTTGCCGCCGCGCCATCCATGCTTACCGCCGACAGTCCGGAAGCGGCATTTGCCGTCACAATTATATCCTTGACAGCATTTCCGACCGATACGCTGTAATTTGTCTGATCGGCCGAGAATGTCGGCGACAGCGTACCACTGGAAAGCGCAATACCTATCAAATCCGCATTGGCGTTCAGCGCTGACACTTCAACGTTAACCGAAGCGCTCTGGCTGCCGTAGACTGCCGTCAGCACGGTCATTCCAGCCTGATCTCCGGAGATCAGGCCAGCGGATGCAAGACTGGCAATTCCCGTTGGATCAAAAGTGTAATGACTAAGGGCCGTAATCCTTTCTTCATGGGTATCCGAGTATGTCAGAATGACAGAAAACGGAACCGTCTCACCGACTTTCAGCTTATAAGCGGGCTGGTCAAAGCGGAGTCCTGTCGGTTTGGCCACAACGTGCACGACTCTGGTTTTCGTCTCCGCGGCGTTCCCCGCAAGATCGACGGCGCTATAGCGTAAAACATAATCGCCAACCTTATTCGCATACACACTGCCGGTCACAGTTGCCGTTAGCCCCGCAGCGTAATTGTCCGATACTTCGACACCCGGATCGGTAAAGGAGCTTCCGTCATAAATGGATACTTCGGCATCCCCGATCAGGGTTAGGATTGGCGCTGTTTTGTCAATTTGAATCGTTGCCTGCGCGGTCATTTCGCCCAAATTTCCAGAAGCGTCGGTTTGTCTCGCGAACACCCGATATTCGCCCTCTTGATCGAAGAACAACGGGCCCGTGTAGCTTTGCCAGTCCGCATCCGAATCAACGCCTATCCGATATTCGATGGAGGCCCCGACTTCGCCGTAAACGGATGCGGTAACCGTCGAATTCGTCCATCCCGTCCGGCTCAGGTCGATGGTTGGCGCGATCGGAGGAACATTGTCGTATACCGCGATAGATACCGTAGCCGCTGCCGAACTCATCTGGCCGTCGTTCACATAGTAGGTGAAGCTGTCATTTCCGAAAAAGCCTGCATTCGGCGTATACGTAAACGAACCATCCGCATTCAAGATGAGGCTGCCGTTTCCGGGACCGTCTTTGATAACAGCCAATAGCTCGTCGTGATTGGTATCTATATCCGAATCGTTGGCCAACACCCCATCGCCTGCTGCTGCGATGAGCCGAGTATCCTGGGCCGTGTGGTAATCGTCCGCGACGGCAACCGGAGCGTCGTTCACCGGATTGACGGTCAGGTTCACCGTCGCCACATTCGAATCCGCCGTCCCGTCATTCGCTTTGTATGCGAAGCTGTCGGAGCCGTTATAATTTGCGTAGGGCGTATAGGTAAAAGAGCCGTCAGCGTTCAGGATCAACGTGCCGTGCGAGGGATCGACAGCGATGACGGCAGTCAATGTATCATGATCGGCATCTGTATCATTTGCCAACACCCCAGGGGCACCCACGGTTAGCACAGTGTCTTCGTCCGTGTTGTATGAATCCTCGGCTGCGACCGGCACATTGTTTAATGTTGTAAAATCGATCTTCATGGCACTTGCTTGCAGATTTCCCGCTTCATCTTCAGCAACAGCATACAGGTCATAATCGGTGAGCGGCTTCAAGCCCGATAAATCCACATGATCGGCAAAGCCGGCTCCAGCTTCGTCTACCCTGATTGAACCGTAGACTTTTGCCTCGGCATCTTCATGGTCATGCCCCGCTCGCACCTGAGACGAAGCCGGCTCCGTCGCCTCATCATTCACAACCGCGTAATAAACGGTTCCCGCAGCATTTAACTGCACCGTTAATATCGCGCTGTCCGTCGTTATGCCTGAAAGCGAAGGGAAGCCGTCTAAGAAATCCGGCGGTACATCATCCTCTACAGCAATCGAAAAAGTCTTCTCAACATATAAACCGCCGCTATCCGTGGATCGAATTCTGACGCTATAATCCCCCGCCGCCAGTCTGGACGCGTTGTTCGCCATAAGTTGATCGCCTGAGAGGTTAAAGTTTTCGTTATCGGCGTCCCCTACTCCGCTTACAAGTGAATAATCAAAGCCGGAGCCTCCATTCTGGTCCGAAGTCGACAAACTCCCTACCACGGCATTCGCACCTTGGCTTTGTCTCACATTGGCTTTACTCAGCGCTATATTTGTTGGAGCGTAATTAATACCGTTAATTGTAAAACCCATCAAAGTAAAATCACGCAGAGCGCCGCTCAGCTTTTCTACTGTGATTGTAAACTTTGAGACCCCTGTCAGTCCGCTCAAACTTTTGTTGTATTCATCCCAATCGGAATACGTTTTGTCTGCTGGTTCATCCGTTGTATCAAATACAATACTGCCAACCTCGCCGTTCGAAATATCCCAACCTGTAATAGTCACCCTAAATGTACTTAACGCGGTTGGTTTTTTAGCGCTAAAATGGATTGAATTCAGCGTAAAAGTCCCATTGAACCCTTCGCCAGTCTCGATCGTCACACTTCCCGATGCTTCAGAGCTGTTAAAAAATCTTCCTTTAGGGGCAAGAAAACTGTATGCCATTGACCAACTTTGCACAAATCCGTTCGTTGAATCATACCACCAGCCCTCACCTGTAAGATCCTGTTTGGTTTTCACTGTTGCCGCCTTTACCTGCTCGTCTACCAGCATCGAACCTACCAGCATCAACACGATCATCAACAAGCCAAACTTGGTCATTTTCAGCCTCATCGTACGTTTTCCTTTCTACAGTCTCGGGATAAAAAGCGTTCGATATCTCATCGCACAATTAACAATCCTACCATTCCAGTATGTCGGGAAGATGTTGTAGAGCGCCTCTTTACAGACTTTCGAAAAAAAAAGCCGGCGTAGTCGCCGGACTTTGATCTATTTTCTGCCCATATATTGGGTCGGAGTGACGCCGTAGTAGTTTTTGAAGGACTTGCTGAAATAATAGGAATCGCTGTAACCGACCTTCTCCGCCAGGACGGCGAGCGTAGACTTCGGATCGCTGTCTATCAGTTCCTTGGCTTTCTTCATCCGAACGGTCAGAATATAGCTGCTTAGGGAAGTGCCGCCGTCGTTTTTGAAAATATTGCTTAGGTAGCTTGCATTTAACCCGACGCTTTCCGCGATTTGCGTTAAATCCAGGTCGCTCCGGCCGTAATGCGTTTCGATATACCGTTTCGCCTCCTCTACCTTCTTCGCCGCGGGAGGCTTGGCCAGAGCGCTGACTTTCTCCAGATGAATGCAGAGAAACTCTGTGACCGCGCGTTTGATTTCCGTAAGCGAACCGCATCCGTTCAGCCGCTTGAAGAGATCGTCCTTTTCCAGATGAAACGTCTTGGCCTTCGCCCCTCTCTCCTCCAGATATTCCGTATACAGAAGAAGCAGATTCACGGAGGTGAAGACGGCAAGCTCTCTGGTCGGACCGGTCTCCTCGATCCCGCCGAAAAGCTTCTCGATTTTGCGGGTCAATCCTGCGGAGTCGTTCATTCTCAGAATCGAGAAAAGCTCGTCGCGATGGCCGGCAAGCTCGCGAATGATTTGCGCTTGTTCGACATAAGCAAACCGGCTTTTCTCCTTCTCGATTTCGGACTGGGCCTTTTTCAATTCCTTGACGAAAATCGCGGGATCCAGCGGCTTTAACACGTAACCGACGACTCCGATTTCCAGAGCCTCCTTCGCGTATTCGAATTCCCCGTACGCGGTAAGGATGATGATTTGACAGGAAGGAAACCTGCTTTTGATGTTTTTGGAGGTCTCGATTCCGTTCATCCGCGGGATATTGATGTCCATGACGACAATATCCGGCCGGTGACGCTCGCAGAGCTGAATGGCTTCGATTCCGGTTTCGGCTTCCGCGACGACCTGCATGCCGTGGCTTTCCCAATCGATGAGCTGGTTCAGGAATTGCCTCTGCAGCAGCTCGTCATCCACGACCAGAACTTTCAACATAGCTGTAGGCTCCTTTGCCGTATATTGAAGGTAAACGAATCGTAACGCTCGTTCCCCGGCCGTCAACGCTGGAGATCGCCACTCCGTAGGAATGGCCGAAGTACAGTTTGATTCTTTTATCGATGCTGCGAATCCCGAAGGAGGATTTCCCCTCTCTGTCTCCCGTCCCGTTCGTTAATCGATGAATGGTCTCCTGCGGCATCCCGATTCCGTTATCCTCAACCTGCAGAACGATCTCGTTGCCTTCCGACCGCCCTCTGACCGCGATCCGTCCGGTTCCGTCCTCCGTGTTTTTGATGCCATGGTAAATGGCGTTCTCGACTATGGGCTGCAGGGAGAACTTGACGATTTTTTTGTCAAACAAATCCGGGGGGAAGTCCAACTCGTATTTGATTTTATCGCCGTATCGTATTTTTTGAATCTGGATGTAGCTGCTGATGTTCTCGATTTCGTCTTTGATCGAAATGATCTCTTCTCCGCTGCTGAGGACGGTACGGTAGAACGAGCTGATCGAATTGATCATCGTCAACGCTTCGTCGTTGCGATTCATGGCAATCAAGGAACAGGCGCTGCTCAGCGTATTGTATAGAAAATGGGGATTAATTTGCGCCTGCAAGGCGGCAAATTCAAAATGGCTCTTGTTGCGCTGTTCGCTCTTCACCTGCTCGATCAGCTCCGTAATTTGCGCGATCATTCGATTGAACACGGTGGACAACAAGCCGATTTCGTCGTTGGACTGCGTCGGAACCCGAATGTTGAAATCCCCCGAACCGAAGCGCTTCATGCTCACCGATAGAACCTTGATCGGCTTCGTAATGTTGGCCGTCAAGTACTGCGTAAGGGCAACCGCGATAATCAAGGCCAGAAATCCGATCACATAGATCGTAGCGATGATTTGGTCGCCCACTTCCGTCAATTCCTTAAGGGGGATAATGCCGAACATCACCCAGCCCAGCTTGTCCAAGGTAGTGGTGGTGATCAGATAGCGGCCCGTTTCGAACCGGAATACTTTGCCTTTGCCCGGATGATCCACCGCCCATGCAAAGAACGATTCCGTGCCGATATTCTCCTTGAACACGCCCGTTAGCTGGCCATCCGAACGGATCTTGACGTTCCCGTTCAGGTCCGACACCAGATAGCTTCCTCTCTCTCCGTAGTTCAGCTCCGAGAAATGATCCGTCAATATGTCGCCGTCAATATCGATCGCCACATTGCCGATGGAAAGCCCCGAAGTGTAGTCAATGACGGATTTGGCGAAAGTGATGCGCTTGTCTCCGAGCCTCGAGGCTTGCGGGTCGTAGAAATCATACCAGGTTTTGCGCGGCTTTTCCTCCTGAATCATTCGGTATACCGCCAGTTCCTCCTGAATTCGGGTACGGATTTTATTCGTCGTCACGACGTCCAGATTGTTCATAATGATTGCAATGTTGCTGAATTGGTTATACGATTTGGTGCTGTCGAGGAAGTCCAAATAGTTTTCCACCATGATTTTCTGATTCATTTTATCCACGGCGTTAAACGAATTCATGTTTTTAAGCAGCAGTTGGACTTCCGAGTCGGTAATGATGATATTCGATAATTGTTCCGTGCTTGCAAACAGCCGCAGAAGGTTGTTGGATACGATATCGAATTTCTGCATGTAATTTTCCGTCGTGGTCTGCGTCACGGTTCTGGTTACGAGAAAGCGGGTCGAGAAAATCAAAGCCAGCACAAGAAAGCTGATGATAATCACGCTGCAAACGATGAATTTGTCCCGGATCGACATCCCCGCATACTTTCCTTTAAGCCAGCGCAAATCCGCTTCCCCCTTTTTTCAAAAAGCTCCGGTCCGTTTAGTCGTCAGGAAGACGCGCCGTTCTGGCTGAACTCGATCAGGTGCTCGCGAAAAAGCGAAGCGGCCGGCGACAAGGCCCGATTCCTCACCCACGCGAGACCGATCGCGCGATGCAGGGAACGATCGGCCAGCGACAGCGCGGCAATGTCCTTCATCGCCACTCCGTCGATTCGCGGCAGCAGGGCGATCCCGAGATTGGCGGCGACGAAGCCGAGAATGCCGATCGTCTCCTCGCCCTCGAAGATCACCCGGGGCTCCCGGCCGTTGTCCAAAAACAGCTTGTCCAGCAGCGTCCTGCTGCTGAACCCCGGCTTCAAAGCGATAAACCTCTCATCCGCAATTTCCGCGAATTCGATCGATCGGCGGCCGGCGAACGGATGGCTTCGATGCACGAACACGAACATTTCCTCCGTCCACAGGCTCCGCCAAGCGATTTCCGGCGTCGTGTCGGCCACCGCCGAGAGGCACAAGTCGACCTCCCCCCGCCGAAGCTGCTCCAGCATGGCCGCCGTCGCGTTCTGGTGCAGCTTAAAGGAAACCTGCGGATACCGCTCCCGGAAGCTGCCGAGCAGCCGGGGAACGAAGGCGATCCCGAGGGATTTCAGGAAGGCCAGCGACACTTCTCCGAACTGCATTTGCCGCATGCGATGCAGCTCCAGCTTCGCTTCGTCCATCTCCTGCAAAATTCTCGCGGCCCTGGCGTAAAACGAGCGGCCATAATGGTTTAACCGGACGGTTCGCCCCTGTCTGTCGAACAACTCGACGCCCAACTCCCGCTGCAGCTTGGCCAGAGATCGACTGAGCGCAGGCTGCGAGACGGAAAGCCGCTCCGCCGCTTTCGTGAAATGCTCTTCCTGCGCCGCCGCGCGGAAATATTCAAGCTGCTGCCACTCCATCCGGACATCCTCCTTTTTCCGATGCAATTATAACATCATTATACTGCAAATGATGCATTTCACTTATCTCAAAAGCTATGCTTTACTAGGACTAGGTTTGAAAGGAGATGGCTTGGCTTCATGCTTGTGCAAGTCGCTATATCGATGCTGGCGATCGGATTGCTGCTGGGCTTCGTCGGAGCGGGCGGCTCGGGGTTCATTATTTCCATTCTGACGGTCGGCTTCGGCTATTCGATCCACACCGTGCTGGGAACCGCTTTGCTCGCTATGCTGCTGTCGTCGCTGTCCGGAGCGTTCAGCCATTACAGGCAGGGCAATATGCGGCTTGGCATCGGCATCATCGCCGGAATCGGGGGAGCCGCCGGCGCGTGGTGGAGCTCCGGGCTTGCGGTGGACATTCCCGGAAGGACGCTGGGCATGCTGACCGCGGGAATGCTGATTTTGTCCGGGGCGGCTCTATGGGCGAGGCTGCGTTATGCGGCGCGGCGCGACTCGGTCGCCGAGTCGACCGAGGAGGCGGGTAGAGGCCTGGCTTCGGCTGACAGCGATGCGGTCGCCGAGCAGACCGGGAAGGCGGGTAGCGGCTTGGCTTCGGCCGACGACGATGCGGTCGCCGAGAAGACCGGGAAGGCGGGCGGCGGCTTGGCTCAGGCCAATGACGACCCGCTCCGAACGCCGCGAAACCGGCTGTATGCGCTCGCTATCGGGATCGCGACGGGCACGGCGTCCGGCTTGTTCGGGATCGGCTCAACCCCGTTTATCCAGCTTGGCCTGATCGCCGTGCTCGGCCTGTCCGCGCGTCTGGCCGCGGGCACGACGATGGCGATCATCGTCCCGATCGCGCTTGGCGGCGGGCTCGGCTACTACCGGACGGGCCACCTCGATCCGTGGCTGCTGGCGGCGGTCGCTCCCAGCATCATGCTCGGCTCCTATCTGGGCGCCAAGCTGACGGGGCGTGTTCCCGTGCAATGGCTGCAAAGAGCGATCGTCGCTGTACCGATAACGGGCGGACTGATTCTGCTGATCGGCTGAGCGTCTGTCCGGATTGAATTGACGAAGGCCGGGCGAAACCGCGGGACCTATTCTACTCACCGAGAAGAAAGGATGTCGAACATGAACTTGACGGATTGGAAGCAGCGCCCGGAAATAGCCAGGCGGATCGTCGCCTTTGGTTCAAGCAATACGGCCTTAAGCGCGGAAAACGAAGGACGGCTCAGCTGGGTGGAGTGGCTGCTTGTGCAGGCGCGAGAGCATCTCGGAAGCCACGTCTCCGTCATCAATCAAGGCGTTGGCGGAGAGACGACCGATCATCTGCTGGACCGAATCGGACGCGACGTCGAACCGTTATCGCCTTCGCTGGTCATTGTGACGATCGGCGGCAACGATACGGTTACGGAAATGCCGCTGGAGCGGTACAAAACGAATTTGCGACGAATCTGCTCGAGCATTCGTTCCCTCGGCGCCGAGCCGGTGCTCCAAACCTATTACTGTCCGGATTACGAGGACAGCGGGATAGCCGGCATCCGGCCGCGATTCGAAGGCACTATGGATGCCGTTCGGGAAACGGCGGACGAGCTAAAAACCGTTCTCGTGGATCAATACTTGCATTTCGAGCCGCTCTATCGGATCGACCCGGCCGATTATCGCAAGCTGATGCGGGATTGGCTTCATCTGAACGCGTATGGAAATCTGGCCATGGCTCGATATTTGCTGAACAGTCTGGGGCTGCCGCCTGCGACTCCTCCAGGGAACATGGAACCGGAAGCAAGCCGCCTGCTTCGTCGATTGGAGGCAGCCGCGGAAAGCCATCCGTTCCGAACAAGCTGACTGCGCGGGGAGCGCAGCGCAGGTTACGGCACGACAAACAACGGAGCTGTCTCCTGTGCAGGTGCGCACAAGAAGCAGCTCCGTTAACCGGAATCAAATCCGCAAAGTCTATTTCCTCATCTCTTGCGTCGGTCCCATGACGCCGGGAACCGGCAGGCCTGCTTGACGAAGCAGCACGGTCATTTGGCCGCGGTGGTGCGTCTGATGATCGATCAGCAGCCGCAGCAGCTTGCCGCGAATCATTTTTCCACCCAACGCGTCAATCTCTTCGGCCAGCTGCTCGTCCGTGAGCTTTGCCGCTTCGTTCTTGTAAGCTTCGCTGATCTCCTCGTATTTGGCCGCGATGTCGGCCACGCTGCCCGGCGCTTGCGTTCCGCGTTCGATAGCAGGAATGTTTAATCCGGCGATCCTCCCGAACCCCGACGCCGTGCTCGTCAAGTGCCAGGCCAGCCAGTTCAACGAGCTATGGCCCTCCACGATCGCAAAATCCTTCTTGTCGTCCGTAATCGATTGAATGACGTTCAGCGTACCCGCCGCCGATACCGTCCAATCCGCCACAAAATCTGCTGCAGTACGATACATTCGATAACCTCCAAGTAATCAGTCTTCCGTTTTATTTTAGATTCCGGGGAGTCGGAAAAGCAAATCCGAGCGGCACGGAGCCCGCTTCCAGCGCTCTCGAAATTACGACTTAAGCGCCGTATCCGCCGGAAAGGCCAAGCCGCTCCACGCTTTCGCCTGGGTCCAGGCGGCTTCTCCCTGCCAGAACGGATCGTTCCCGGGCAGACCGAGCGGCACGAACGCCGCAGCGCATAAGTACAAGCTGCCGGTGGAGATATAGGGCTCTCCCGCGTCCGGTTGATGTCCGCACAGCCCGATCCTCAGCCACCCTTCCGAATCGAACGTATTCGGCGCTTCCATCGTGCGGCGAATGACCGCCGACAGCGCGCATCGTACTTGAGCCGGTGCTATATTCGCCTCCAGCCGGCGCTGAAGGGCCGCCTGCGCCAGATGCTGGAACGCGCCGCAGCGATAAGCGATTGAACGGCCAAGCGGCGGGAACGTGCCGTCCGGTCCGATAAGCCGTTCCAGCTGCGACGCGTAACGCGCGGCCCGCGGCAAAGCTCGTTCGCGGACGGCATGCCAATCCGCATCCAGCGGATGCACGATATCCAAAATATCGATCAGCATCGGCTGAATGACAAAGCTGTTGTAATAATCGGCATGGTAATCCGGCCCGTCTCCGTACACACCGTCTCCCTTGTACCAGTTGTCGTGCTCGCGAATCGCGTAGTCGACGCGCATCGGATCCCATTCTTCGCCTGCCCGATACAAGGCCGTCTCGATCATCGCCGAGAATAACAGCCAGTTGCAATAGGCCGGCTTGCGCGTTCGCGTCGCTCTCAAAGCGGCGATCACGTTCGCTTTGACTTTCCCGCTCAGCTTGTCCCACAGCTCCGTCGGAGCCCTTAGAAGGGCGTGCGCCAAAAAAGCGGCATCGACAATCGGCTGTCCTCCGTAAGTAAAATTCATATAATCCGGCGATTCCGGATCGGTGCCGGCATCGATCGCTTCGCGTGCAAGCTCCGCGCAGGTTCTGCGATGCCGCCCTTCCTCTCCCTCGTCGCTTCCCGTTTCCAGCCAGGGCGCCACCCCGCACAGCACACGGCCGAGCGCTTCCAGATGGGTAAACTTCTCTCTTTCCGTCCCGCTCGTTTCGACAGGCATTTTCAGCTTCAGTTCGCGCCTTGCAAGATGAACGAGCACCGGGTCCGCGATGCGCCTCAACATAGCGATCCAATAAGTACGATCAAGCTGTCCGGAATTCATGTACCTTCCCCCAATGTCCATGTCGTCCTGCGAAGCGGCTGCCCGCACGGATCTTCGAACGGTGTCCCGCGGCAATACTCGCATCCGCACCTGCTCCGTTGCATGCACTCCCGTTCGGTCGTACGCACCCCCACTCAGTCGTACGCACTACCGCCCAGTATCATGCACTTCCGCTCGGTCGCATGCACTACCGCCCAGTATCATGCACTCCCACTCAGTCGTACGCGCTACCGCCCAGTCTCATGCACTCCCGCTAGGTGGCATGCACTACCGCCCAGTATCATGCACTTCCGCTCGGTCGCATGCACTACCATTCTAGCAAACCCCGGCTCGGCCGCACAGCATGAAATGGAAGCTGGCCTCGGGCAGCCCTGACAGCACCATTGGTGGAACAAGACATCCCTTGAGCGGCGAAGGCACTTTTGTCGAAGACGACGTCTGACCCGTTCGCTTGCATTCGTTCTCTGAGGCTGTTGGGAGACTCGATTGACGGGGTTCCGGAAATCTTCTCTGTTATCTGACATATCATCGGAGCCCTGTTGCGAGATAACTCTTCTTTTCCTGAGAGCCCCATCGAAGCCGATGCGGATAATCGATTCTGTAGAACATCCCGGTCCGGAAAGCGGCTTTTGGCGCGGTGATAATCGATTCTGTAGAACATCTCGGTCCGGAAAGAGGCTTTTGGCTCGAAGATAATCGAGTCTGTAGAACATCCCCGCCCGGAAAGCGGCTTTTCGCGCGGTGATAATCGGTTCTGTAGAACATCCCAGCCCGGAAAGAGGCTTTTCGCGCGAAGATAATCGATTCTGTAGAACATCTCGGCCCGGAAAGCGGATTTTATACTTCCGGCGCCCAAAAAATCCGAGCGGCCTCGCAGGCGGCTCGGATTCTATGCTTGGCCTTCTTATTCGGTCCGCAGCGTGATGGGCGACGCTTTACTCGGACGAATCTCCTTGCGGCGGAGTCGAATCCGGCGGGATTGAATCCGATGGGGTCGAATCCGAGTTCGCGGCCAAATCCTCCTGCAGCTTAACCATCAACCGGCGGAATCGCTCCGCTCTTTCGGAATTCGGCTGCTGGCGAGCCGCTCCGGCCTCGTCGAGAAGCAAACGAACCGCTTCCGGCCACTGTTTAATAAATTCCCGCAGTTCGTACCTGCCGGCCCGCCCATCCGGACGACGTCCGCCCCGGTGCTCCCAGCGGCTCTCCGGTTCAGCCCTTCCGACGGCCGCCTGCTCCCGGAGATAAGCTTTCCCTTCTTCCGTAATTCGGTATAGTTTCTTCCCGTCCTGTTCGCTGCTGCTGACCAACTGCATATCTTCAAGCAGTTGAAGGTTCGGGTAGATGGAGCCCGGACTCGGAGAATACATTCCGCCCGTCTTCTCCTCCATCGCCTTGATCAATTGATATCCGTGCATAGGCTCCGATTCCAGCAATTCCAGCAGCGCCAATTTGAATTCGCCCCGCATGAAAAAGCGTTTGCCTTCCCCGCGGCCTCCCGGTCGACCCCACCCTCCGCCATGAAACCGGCTGAAAAAGCGTTCCTCCCGACCGCCTTCATAAGCGTGCCGTACCCAACCGTGATTCCGTCCCTGCCGATAGCGATCATCGTTTCCTTTCATTCCATTCACGCTCCTCAATACGATATATCGTTACTTTTATATTTTATAACGATATATCGTATTACGTCAACTCTCTCTGAACAGAATGTCCTTCTAAGAACAAAATGCTTTAAAACAGAAAGAAGCCGTGCGCAAGCACGACTCCCTCACCTGCCACCTGCAGATTCCTCGAACCCACAGTCGCGCAGCCCGATTCCTCGAGCCCACAGTCGCGGTCAAAGCGCTCTCTCCCTCTTTAATCGAACCAGCTCGTCAACCGCCTTTGTCGTGATCTGATCGACCCCCATCGCAACTAAATTTTCCATATCCCGACGCTCGTTAACCGTGTACACCCAGACCTTCAACTGCTGGGCACGGGCCTGCTCGACCAATTCCGGCAAACAATCGGCATAATGCAAATTAAGGCCGTGATAACCCTCCGTCCGCGCCTTGCGGCATACTTGTTCGACATAGAGCGAATACCGGCTCCGTTCCGCTCTCGCCGAGGAAGGCGCATTCCATAAAACCCGAATATCGGGATGCCGGATCGTAAGATCCCCGCTCTCTCCGGTAATATAGGTTCTATCAACCAATTCGTACCGCCTCACGAGTCGAATCGTCGGTTCGATCGCTTCCTCGGATTTGATATCCAGATTGAGCCGGATGCGGTTCATCGCGGCAATGTCCAGTATGCGCTCAAGCCGAACGACATCCCGCGTCTCGTAAATCGGGCCGAGCCGCGCCCGGATTTCCGGGGCGTTCAGTTCCTCGTAAGTCTTTTCCCGAAACAATGGCGAATCGTCATGGAACAGGATGGCGGTTCCGTCCTTGGCCGCTCTAACGTCCACCTCCGCCACATCGGCTCCCGACGCGATGCCCTCCATGAACGATTCAACCGTATTATAGGGCGTGTTCAAACATCCGGTATGCGCCCCGATCATCGGAAACCCGTAAGCCGTCATCCCTTCCCCTGCCTTCCCATTCTCTTCGCTCCCCACTCCATCCGCAATCGGCATCAATCGCAGCCCTATCCGTAATCGTCATCGTTACGGACGCATCCGACTCTCTCGCATCGTCCACCCGCTCACACTCAAGCCCGGCCTATAATTTGGGGACTATCTTTCTTGTCGGCAAACTCCTGCACCTCGATTTCGATGGTACCGTCATCCATCGGACGAACGACGACGTCAAAGGTGAACGGCGTCTCCACGAAACGAAGCTTCAGCCTGAATGTCTCCGAATCGCTCCATGCGATGCTTGCCGCGACCGTCTGTTCCGAATCGTCGAGCAGCGAACAGACGCTCTCCCGCCAGACGCTCCGGCCAGCCGAGACGTACTGTTCTCCACGCGAATTCACCATCGTAACGGAAATCCGGTCTTCATCGAAAACGAACGCCATCGATTCCAGTTCAGCCGAATTAGTGTCGAGCCGATAGACGATTCCGTTCATCCGCTGCTCCGCGGCCGGGTTGGCCGCTTCCGCGGACGGCGGATCGTAGCGCAAGGATTGAAGCCGTTCCGTCAGCGACCGGGCCGTTCGATCGTTGTCCCCGATCGGTTCCGGTCTCATCGCCGGCAGCAAGTTGTCCCAGACCGCCTGCATAATGGCGCCCATATTGTCCGTACCCGACGTAACCGCTACGACCGCCGCCTGCTCCGGCAGCACGATGCAGAATTGTCCGTACGCGCCGTCTCCCCGATAAGCGCCATGGCGGCATCGCCAAAACTGGTAACCGTACCCCTGATGCCAATCGTTATCCGCATCGCTTCCGTTGTCGATCTGCTTGGAGGTCGCCTCCTCCGCCCAGCCCTCCGGAAGTATTCTTTTCCCTTCCCAAATCCCCTTTTGCAGGTACAGCAGACCGAACTTCGCGATATCCTCCACAGCGACGCGCAATCCCCACCCGCCGGCGGCGATGCCGCGCGGACAGGTTTCCCACGTCGCGTTCGCGATGCCCAGCGGCTCGAGCAGACGCGGACCCAAATACTCCAGAAGCGGAACCCCGGTTACCCGATGCAAAATAGCGGACAGCAGGTACGTCGCGCCGGAGTTGTAGACGAAATGGGTTCCCGGAGGATGAACAACCGGCTGGCTCAAAATCGCCTTCGCCCAATTGTCCTCGCTCCGATCGCTGCCGAGGGGCACGGTATCCTTCTCGTGGCCGGTGCTCATCGTCAGCAAATGGCGAATCCGCATTTCCTCCAGCAGCGGCGACGCCTCGTCCGGCAGGTCCTTGGGAAAATAGCGGACGACCTGATCGTCCAGCGAGAGCAACCCCTCCGCGGCGGCGAAGCCGATTGCCGTCGAGGTAAAGCTTTTGCTAAGGGAGAACAGCATATGCCGATCCTCTATTCGATAGGGCCGCCAGGCTCCCTCGGCCACGACGTGCCCGTTCCGGACGATCATGAAGCTGTGCGCCTCGATCGATTGACCGGCGAGATCGTCCAGAAAACCCGCAATCGCTTCCGAGGGGATGCCTTGCGCTTCGGCCGTGCTTCTTGGCAATGTTACCGCCGCTTGTTTCATTGTCGGTTTCCTCCGTTCATGGCCCGGGTTCACGTACACCCGAATGGCTGATGACTGCGCTTTCAATTTGTCACCCAATATTTTAGAAGATATGCCCCCTTTTGTATACAGATGCTCTCGGCTTCGCCTATTTCAGGATTTGCGGCCTCTGGCTTCGCCCGTTCCAGAATCTGCTTGCCCGGCTCCCCGCGTTCCAAGATCACGGCCCTCGGCTTCACCTTTCCCGGTCGCGTTAGTCCCCGCTCGAGTCCTCGTTCTTGTTTTTGAAATCCTGGGGAGTCATGCCGAAGTGGCTTTTGAACAGCTTGATGAAATATTGCGGCTTCTGATAGCCGACCTCCAGCGCGATCTGGCTCACCTTCAGCTCCTTGTGCTTCAGAAGCTGAACGGCCTTATCCATTCTCAGCCGCAGGACGAAGGCGGAGAAATTCTCGCCGCTTTCCTGCTTAAACAAGTTGGACACGTATACGGGATGCAGATGCACGTAGTCGGCTACCGCTTGCAGCGTGACTTCGCGCAGATGCTCCGCCACGAAACGGTATACCCGCTCCATCAGCTCGGACCGCAAATTGTCGGAACGCCGGCTGCTGCTTTCCTTGAGGAGCTTAAAGCTGACGAACGCCCACTCGCGCAGCGGCACCGCGCTCCAGCTGGCCTCCGCCTTCAGCATCCGGTCGATGTCCCTGCCGAACACCTCGAAGAAACGTTTGCCCTTTTTATGAACGTAATACGTAAAAGCCTGGAGCAGCGCGGTATAGATTTCGAATCCATACTCGTTCGTGTTGCCCGCCTGGCAGTCGAGCTCGTCGAAGATCGCCGTCAGCTTCTTCTCGAACGCGCCCCACTGCTCGACGTCGATCAACTGCATCAGCGTCGGGGTCGCGTAC
Source organism: Cohnella cellulosilytica (assembly GCF_042431195.1). Lineage (NCBI taxonomy): Bacteria > Bacillati > Bacillota > Bacilli > Caryophanales > Paenibacillaceae > Cohnella > Cohnella cellulosilytica. Next base: position 89,440 of record NZ_JBHMDN010000020.1, on the reverse strand, counting down.
AGGGAGGACAATGGCCGCAGCTCGATCATCGTCCGGTCCTCGACCACGTTCAGGTAGCTCTCCGTCTGATAGCCGATCAAATCCGAATACGTGGACAAAGCCGCACGGTACATGCCCGCCAAGTCGCGACGAACCGTTTCTCCGGGGCTAACGACGATCGAAACCTTCATTTTCAAATACAACTTCACTTGGCGTTGAACGTGTCTGGCCAGATCCTCGAGGGAACCGCCCGCTTCCGGCTCGCCCCTGCCACTGCCCCGGCCGGAGCCTACCAGCGGCTGAACGAGCATGATGAAGTAATCGTACGGGTCCTTGCACTGCCAAATGCGATAACGCTCCGAGAATACTTCCTCCGCAATATTGCGCAAGGCGTATTCCAGGAGGGAGACGCTGTACAGATCCGTAACCGCGTAATCCTCTTCGACTCGGATGCAGAGCAAAGCGGCGGGCTCGTCCAAGTCGAAGTCCAGACGGTACAGACGGATTTTCTCCTGCAAAGCGACCGCGGGCACGGCTTGTCCCGAGAGCAGGTCCGACAGCAGCGATTCGCGGAGCCTTGGCAAGCTTTCGCGGAACAGCTCGGCGAGCTTCCGCTGATCGATAAGCTGCTTGCCTTCCCGCTCAATCTCGGCAATCAATCTTCGCAGCGTCAGTTCGAGCTCATCGTTGGGCACCGGCTTGAGCAAATATTCGGATACGCGATTTTGCAGCGCCTCTTTGGCATATTGAAATTCGTCGTGGCCCGTCAGGATTACCGTTTTCAGGTTACGGCGTTTTTCATTGATGCAGGCGATAAGCTCAAGCCCGCTCATTCCGTTCATCTGGATATCGGTTACGACGATGTCGATCGAATGATAAGCGAGCAGCTCCAGCGCTTCCTCGCCGGAATAGGCTTTGTGCACGGCGGCAATGCCCATCCGCTCCCACGGAAGCGCGATTGCCAGGCTGTCGACCAGATGGGTGTGATCGTCCACGAGCAAAATTTCGTACAAGGCAGCCCTCTCCTTCCTTCCGTTCCTCTACTCCGGGCATTTCCAGATCAGTTCCGCGCACACGCCGCCGAGCGGCGATTCCCGCAGCGTCAGTCCGGAACCCTCTCCGTACAGCAGCTTTAACCTTTGATGCACGTTTTTCATGCCGGATTCGATCTCCTCGGTGTTGGCCGCGCGAAGACGATGGTTCATGGCCTCCATGACGGACGGCTCCATCCCGACGCCGCTGTCTTCAACCGTTAACCGCGCATGATCGCCGTCCGTCGTTCCCCGGATACGGATCATCCCGAATCCGCTTTGGTTTTTGAAGCCGTGCACGATTACGTTCTCCACGATGGGCTGAACGATCAGGCGGGGAACCTCCATCCGCAGCGTGATGGGCTCGACTTCAATCTCGTACTCGAATCCGTCCATCAGCGAGCCGTTGATTTGCAAATAATGGGACACCATGTCCAGCTCTTCCTCAAGCGTCGCCAGCTTCCTTCCGGTCTTCGTCGTGTAGCGGTAATACTTGCTTAAGCTCATCGTCATCGCGATCGCCGATTCCTTCTCCCCCAGCTCGATCATGCTCTTAATATAGGCCAGCGTGTTGTACAGAAAGTGCGGGTTGATTTGCGACTGAAGATGCTTAAGCGTCGCCTCCTTGGAACGCAGCTGCTCCTTGAAGACGTCTTCGATCAGCGCTTCGATCCGGGAAGCCATCGAGTTAAAGCGGTCGTACACATATCGAAACTCCCCCTTCGGCCTGTCCTTCATCCGGATGGAATAGATTCCTTTCTCGATCAGATTCATGCTCTGCATAAGCTTGCGAAACGGAATCTGCACGTTGCGGTAGACGACAAAAGCCAAAAAAATCGCCATGAACAGCATCATGGAGCTGATCGCATAGAACATCGTGCGATTGCGTTCGATCGGCGCCATAATTTGCGAGATCGGGACGTAATCCACGACGTACCACCCCAGAGAATCCACCTTCTGATAGTGGATTTGATAGCTTGAGCGCCCCGCCTGACTTAGAAAATACCCGTTGTCCAACGACAATTCGGACTGGAACCCTTCCAACAACTCGTCTATCAATTCGCGGTCGGAAGAATAGTTATAGATCGGCGCGCTGCCCGGCTGGTACAGGAAAGGATCGCCCGAGCCGCTTGTTTTGAAATCGGACAAGGCGCTTTTGATTTCGACCACGTCCATTTTCACAACGACCCGCATATCGGAATCGTCCTGCGCTCCCGAGCTCCGCGGGTAAGATAAAACCTCCAGGAAATAGGCCCCATCCGGATCCTCGAAATATTGCCACGTCATATCTCCGTCGGGCAAACGCGCAGGCAGCGCGTTCAGGCTCGAATTGCTTCTGATCGCGTTCCCCGCCTTCGGATAGGAGACGGCGATGACGGCCTTCCATTCCCCGTAGCCGGCCAGCCGGTTGATCTCCTCGGACACCGTGCGGACCGTTCTGTATTTTTGCAGAATGTCGTCGAGCAGATCCGGATACGCCAAATTGCGAACGTCCGTACTCTCGTACAGCATTTTTTGATACGTATCCAGCTGAAGCAGCGTATGATCCAGTTGGCCGGCGAACGTGCCGATCTGGTTTTGCTTAACCTTCATGATTTCATCCTTCAGCAGATCTACGCTTGTTCGGTTGGAGAACGCATACAAAATCAAGATCGGGGTAAGCAGGACAAACAGCGTCGACGTCACCTTCGCGAAAATGCCGAAATTATTCATGCCCGTCCCCCGTCTTCTCGCGAAAGGCCTGAAACTGATTGCGAACTTCTTCGAACACGATATCGAGACCGGCCTTCTTCAGCGAATGAACGGCCTGCTCGTAGCCTTCGTCATAGCCGACAAGTCCGAAGTTGATCGGCTCGAATTTTTCCTTGTAGACGGTCAATACTTTGGCCAGTTCGTTTTTAACGGGCTCCTCGTTAAAATGAAATCCGAACAGCTTGGAGATTTTGGCCGCGTCGTCGTTATGCAGCATATCGTCGATCACTTCGTCATCTACGATCGAAGGCGGGGTGAAATAGTTTTTGTTTCTCCACATCCATTCGTACATGAGCTGGTCGTTCGTAAGCAGCCGGATCTTCCCGTCCTTGAGCTCGTAATCCTTGCCTTCCACGCCGTAGATAATAAACATGTAGTTTTCCTTGCTTTGCAGTATCCAGTTCATAAACTTCATGGCGCGTTCGGGGTTTGCGGCGGCGGAAGGAATCATATACGCTTCGTTGCTGGGCGCGGTAATATATTTGGGCTTGTCGGGCGACAGGTAATACTCGCGAAGCCTTGCCTTCGGATCGGCCTTCTGGGCCGTCTGCCAATTTTCCATCGCCCGCGAGACGGCACCGACGCGGAAGAGCAGCTTTCCGGCGTTCTCCTGATCGATCTTGGCCGCCGGATTCCCGACGAGATCCGTGTCGATAATCCCCTTCGCCACCCAGGATTCGCGAATCCGAACGGTCTGCTCGTAAAGCTCGGATTCCACGTAGTTCATCAGCTCTCCCGTGTCTTCGTCCACCGCGAACAGCTGGCGCTCGTCGAGCATCGTGTAGTTTTTGTCGGTAATTTCCCTCCACAGAATGTCCAGGCCGCGGTCCGTCTCCAGATAACCGTAATAGCCGGGGTCTATCGCATGCATTTTCTCATAAAAGGATTCCAGATCGTCGATCGTGCCGATCTCCGTCATGCCAGCCTTTTCCAGCAAATCCTGACGAACGAGCACCGACGTAAACTTGCCCGCGGACGTGAACGCTTGGGACGGAATCGCCCACTGCTTGTCTTCTATGCGGTGAAGCTTGAAGTTATCGGCCGGAATATTCGCGATCAGATCGGCGCCGAAGCGTTCGAGCAATTCGTCGAGCGGCTGAATGTAGCCCTGGCTCATATAACCGGAGACGAAGGGCGTGCCATACCAGAACAAGTCGTACTTTTCCCCCGTGGAGAGGGCCATTTCCAGCTTCTGCTGATAATTGGCCCACGGGATATAGGTCAAATCCAGCTCCATGTTCAAATCCTTCTTTAAGCGAGCGTTAAGCTCGTTATCCACGAACTCCCGCATCCGCGCGGATTCGTCGCCGGGCATAATCATTTTCAGCTTGACGAACGGGTCCGCCCCGCCCCCGAACGCGGACGGCGTATTCTCCTCGTACCCGTCGCCCCAGCAAGCGCTTAACAATAAGCCGACCAATACGAGCGCCGAGACGGCCAATCCCGTACGTTTGCGCATGAAGCAGAGAACCCCCATTCGGCGTAAAAGCAAATCAGACCCTCATCTTGCCGGGCCTGTCTCCCTTTCAGGTTACATGATCCTTCGGCCGTTGAATAGGCCCGCAATTCAAGAATCCATGCCCGAAATTTAAGGACAAAGAGCCTCCGTCCCCTTAAACGGCGGGACAGAGGCTTGCGCTTGGCATGCTCCTCCGATTATCCTTTATGCGCGCTGAACGCCACGCCTTCAATAAATCGCTTCTGGAAAATAAAGAACAGGACAATCATGGGAATGACGGCCATAAAAGCTCCCGCCATCAGCACGGGATAGTTAGTCGCGAACTTGGAGACAAGCGTCGCCAATCCCGCGGACAAGGTCAGCTTTTCCGGAGAGCTGTTGATGATCAGCGGCCACTGCAGTTCGTTCCACGCCCACAGCAATTGGATGATGACGACCGCGACGAGCGCCGATTTCACGAGCGGAAGCATAATGTGCCAGTAAATCTGGAACGGATTGCACCCATCGAGAATGGCGGCCTCCTCCAACTCCTTCGAGATGCCCAGGAAAAACTGCCTCAGCAGAAAGGTGGCAAACGGGCTGATAAGCGCCGCGATCCACAGCGCCGTCACCGTGTTGACCAGCCCCAGCTTGCTCATCATTAAATATTGCGGGGTGTAGAAGACCGGATTCGGCACCATCATGACGGAAATGATCAGAAAAAAGCAAAGCGTCCTTCCCGGGAACCGGATTCTCGCGAAGGCGAAAGCCGCCATGGAGCTGAACACAATCGGAAACACCGTCTTCATCAATGCCGAGAACGCCGTATTGAGATAGTAATATTTGAAAGAGGATTGCACGAAAGCCTCCGTGTAGCTCTCCCAGCGGAAAGAGGACGGGAATATTTTAACCGGGATCTGCGTCGCTTCCATCGGCGTCTTGACGGAAGTCAGCAGCATCCAGACAAAAGGCAAAATCATCGCTACGGAGGTTAAAATGAGCACCGCATGAATGACGATATTCGTTTTCTTGTGGGTTAGAGTCCCGCTGCCGTTCATCTCGCGCCTCCTTAGTCGTAAACGACCCATTTTTTCTGGAAGAGAAACTGCAGTCCCGTCAGAATCAAGTTAATGAGCAGCAAAATATTCACGATGACAGCCCCGTAGTTCTGGTCGTAATAGACAAAAGCGTTCTGGTAATAGGCGTATACGAGCGATCTGACGGAAGGCAGCGCCACATTGGTTTTGCCGATAAGCAAATAAATCGAATCGAAAATTTGCGAAGCCCCGATCATCAGCACGACCGTCGTGAAAAAGAGCGTCGGAGTCAGCAGCGGAAGCGTAATGTAGCGAAACTTGTTGAACCTGACGGCGCCGTCGATCTCGGCCGCCTCGTACAGCGTTTTGGGAATTCCCTGCAAGCCGGCCAGAATGAGCAGCATATTGAATCCGATCGCCGCCCACACGCCTACCATAACGACGGAGTACATGGCGAACCGAGGGTCCGACAGCCATGAAATGTGCGTGCCCAAAATATAATTCAGCAAGCCGTAATCCTGCGCGAACAAGACCACCCACACCATGGCGGCCGCCGCCGGCATCGTGACCTGCGGGAGAAAGAAGATGACGCGGTAGGCGGATTGGCCTCTGATTTTGGCATTCAGCAAAACGGCAAAAAAGGTCGATAACGCAATCGTCAGCGGCACGAACAGCACCATGTAATAAAGCGTGTTGCGCAGATTTTGCCAAAACTCCGCGTCGCGAAACAGCTTCTCGTAATTTTGAAACCCGACCCAGTGGCTCACCATTCCGAAATTTTCGGATTTCAGGAACCCCAGATAAAGAGAGTAGAGAGCCGGCCAGCTCCAGAACACCAATGTTCCGATCAAGGTGGGGGCTATCATCATGTACGCCCATGCATATCTGCTTCTCGAATTCATCGCCGTCACCTCACTGGATTATCGGAGAGGGCGTCCCCTAAGCGGACTTAGGGGACAGCCCGTTCATTCGTTATTGCGCTTCGGCGATCGCCTGGTTCATCATTTCGGCGACTTTACGGGCGCCTTCTTCGATGGAAATGGCTCCGCCCCACGCTTGCGACATGATCTCCGACTCCTTGGCGAACCAGACGGGATACGATTTCGATCCGCTTGGATACGGAGCCGCATCCGCGGCTTGATCGATGAATACCTGCAGGTTCAAATCCGGCTTCGACTTGACCCATGCGCCCTGCGTGTCGTTAAACGCCGGGATCGCCGCGCCCATCTCCGCGGTAATTTCGGCCGCCCGCTTGGAGCCCAGGAATTCCAGGAATAAGCCGGACTCTTGCTTGTGCTTCCCCTGCGCCGACATCACGTTGCCGAGGCCGTTAATGATGTTGCCGCGCTTCACCTTCCCTTTCGGCAGCGGGGCCCAGTTCCATTTGCCATGGATGATTTCGCTGCTGTCGATGTCCCCGTTGCGCCAGGAGCCTTCGAAGATCATCGCCAGCTTTCCGGATTTGAACATCTCCGTCGAATCGGTGTCCGTAAGCTGCTGATGCGTCGGAGACGCTTTATCGAGCACCATCTGATAACGGAACTTCAAGGCTTCGATCGAGGCGGGATCGTCGTATCCGGATTTGGTCATATCGTCGTTCAGAATATAACCGCCGTTCGCCAGCATATCGTTCCAATAGCCGACTTGCGTATCCATCTTGGCCGCGAAACCGTAAATGCCTTTGTCGGGCTGGGACAGCTGCTTGGCCACTTCGGCGAGCTTGTTGTAATCCCATGTATCGTCCGGATAAGGGATGCCCGCCTGGTCGAACAATTCTTTGTTGTAAGCAAGGCCGATCGTGTCGAAGTCTTTCGGAACGCCATAGTTCTGGCCGTCCAGCGAATAGATGGAGCCAAGATTCGAGGCGTAATTGTTCAGGTCGATGACGCCGGCCTGCACTTTATCCGTAATCGGTTCAAGGAAACCGCCCGTTCCGTATTTAATGAATTGACCCCCGTGCATCCAAAACACGTCGGGCAATGTGCCGGCAGGAGCGGCGGCGGACATCTTCGTCCAATAATCTCCCCAAGGGATAACCTCCACCTTGACCTTGATGTTCGGATGCTGCGCGGTAAACTCGTCGGCGATCGCCTCCATCGCGGGCTGCTGGTTTTTGTCCCAAATCGTATAGCTGATTGTAACCTCCTTGGCCGATTGCTCGCTTGCGGGCGGACTGGCCTGCTCGTTCGAAGCCGATTCCCCGGCTTTGTTGCCGTTCTTGTCGCCGTTGCCGCCGCAAGCCGTCATCACCATCGCGAATGCGAGAATCGCGCCCAATACCAGGCCGGATTTTTTGCTTTTATGCCCCACGTTCGGTTCCCCCTTAAAATGATCCTCATTTCGGAATTTCCAAGGAAAATTTGCGCAAATTTTCCGCATCCATCATCACCAGCGCTATTGACCTCTTCATCATAAGCCTTCGAAAAACACAAATAAAGGCCGGAATCTTAAGATTCCGGCCCCATTTTTAAGAATATGATTGAATTCCTCGTAGATTAAACACCTCTTATTTGACACGACCCACTTTGTTTATTTGCGCAAAAATTTGATCATCTATTTGCGATGCCGCTAATCCCCCTCTATCGCTCAGCGTTCGATGCATCTTTTCTTATACGACAGCTCCCGAACTAATTTCTATGCGGAGCCTTCCCGCACGAATCCCGCTCGATAAGCTCCGTCTTTAAGCTGATATTGACTTCCGAAATGTAGGGGTTCGTCATGAGCTCCGTAATCATTTTAACGACCAAGGGACTGATATCGTACCTGAACCTTCTTACCGTCGTAAGAGGCGGCATCGTAAACTCGGACAGCTTCAGATCGTCGAACCCTGCCAGAGACACGTCCTTCGGGATTTTGAGCTTCAGCTCGGCCAAGCCTTTCATCACCCCGAAGGCAATCATATCGTTAAACGCGAATATGCCCGTAAGATCGGGGTGCCCGGCCAGCAGCTCCTTCACGGCTTGATAGCCGTGCGCCGGATCGAAGGCTCCGAACCGCACTTTGGTTTCGTCCCATTCGAGCCCCAATTGGCGATAGGCGTCCCGACAGCCGCGCAGCCGATTTTCGTTCACCAAATGCCGGATCGGACCGGCAATCAGACCGATCTTCCGATGTCCGAGGCTGTGCAAATACTGAACGACCTCGAACGCGCCTTTGCGGTTGTCGTAATCGACGAAGTTCTGCGAGCCTTCATAGCTTCTGCCGTTCGTCACCAAATAGGGAATGCCGCGGCGAACAAGCTCGTCGACCAGCTTGTCGTCCGCATACGGATCGAACACGACCGCCGCATCCACCTTTTTCTCCGCCAGCAAGCGATAGGCCGGCGAAGAAACGGAGAGCTCCGCGCTGCGGGCCGTCATATGAAATTGATGCCCCTGAGCCTCGAATTGCTCCTTCAAGTCGTTCAAGTCGGCGGAAGAGGACGGATCGTTATCGAAAAAATCATGGGCCTCGGGTACAAAGACGGCAATGCGGTAAGCGACTCCGGGAAGCCTCGACGGGGAGATGCCCGGCTTCAAATATTCGCTCGCAAGCTCCAACACCCTGCGTCTCGTTTCCTCGCTAAAATTCCCCTGGTTATTGATAATCCGGGATACGGTGCTGATCGATACGTTCGCCTTGTCGGCAATTTCCTTGAGCTTGATGGGCCCCTCTCCTCCAATCCGGTACCTCTATGCTTTTCATCTTAATGAGCGCCGCCGAACGAGTCAAACCGACGACGCCTCGCGGCGATACCAAGGCAGACGAGACAGCGGAGCTTGCACGGTCAGCTTGATCGGGCCTTCGACCCTGCTTCCGTCCTCTCCCTGCCATATTCCGTCCGGGAACGCGATTTCCCTGCTTGTCTCTCCTTTGCCGAGTACGGGGGCAGCCAGAATCGAGCTTCCGACCATATACTGATCCTTTACGAATTCGAGCCCCGCCTCCGGAAATTCGAATGCCATCGCCCGCAAGATCGGGGTTCCTTCCCGGGCCGCTTCGTCCGCAAGCGACAGCAGCTCCGCTCCCAGACGTTCCCGCAGCCTCGCCGCTTCGAGGCAATAAGACGCCAGCCGTTGATCCAGCGCCTTCCACGGCGCCGTGGAAAATTGCATCATCGGAAACAGCGCGGAGCATTGGGCGTACCGGACGAACAGTTCCGGATCGAACGCCCCTCCGCCCAGATCGCCGTCCCAACCGCCTCCGACCATGTCCGGGCAATTAAACGCAAAGCCGACGAGCCCTTGGGCGATCGAATTCGGAATAAGCGCCCGTATTCCGTCCTCTCCCCAGCTATGCGGTTTATCCCTTAGCCTTTGCATAAGCGGCGCTCCGCCCGCCTTCCAGCTTGCGCGATATTCGCTGAGCGGATAGTGCAAGCCCATAAGGCTGTAAGCCGCGCAATCTTCGTTAGGCACATCCGTCCCTTTCCACCGGTATCCCGTTACCCAATCGCCGTTCACATCGTCGGCAGGGTCTCCGGCATCGAACTTGAATCCGTCGATGCCGTATCGCTCCGCCAATTCGTCCAACGCCCCCTTAAACCACGCCCGCGATTCGGGAAACGTATAATCCAGAACGGCGCTGCAGCCGTTCCACCATCTGCGGAGAGCGGTCTTCCCCTTTTCGTCCGCAACCAGCAAGCCCTTCTTTTCCAGCTGTCTTCCCGTTTGACTGTCCGGGCTGACGTACGGGCATACCCACAGCATCACCTTAAAGCCCAGGTCATGAAGCGCATCCGTCATCTGCTTCGGATCGGGAAAACGCAGCGGATGGAATCTCCAGGTCCCGTAATCCTCCATCCAGTTATCGTCGATAATCAGCACGCCCGGCGGGAAGCCCTGCCGGATAATCTCCCGCGCATAATCCATCGTCTTCTGCTGCGTCGGTTCGTAATGCATCTCCATCCAGGTGCAATATTGCGGGGCGGTAATCGCAAGCGGATCGGGCGTGCGGCCCTGCGCGGGAAAATGTCTCCCGGCCGCTTCGCGGAAAGCTTCCTTAAGCGTGCCTGGGCGCCCTTCGCGCAGATTTACCGTCTCCTCGCAATCGATGCTTAACGTTCCGTCACGGAATTCGAAACGGAACGGCCTATCCTGCCAGATATACCGGCCCCGGTTGGATACGAGAAAAGGAGCCCCGGAATTCTCGAACAAGTTTCTTAAATCATGTTCGACGTCGGCCGCGCCGTAAGGCATGCGAACCCCGTCGTGGATCGCTCCTCCCCACCAAAGCTCGTTCTCCAGCAATTGAATTTCCGTTAATTTCAACGCCATCTTGGTGCGCTCCCGCCTTTAGTAAAATTTTTGCGCAATTTATTTCAATTTTATATTCCGCAATTTCCTCCGTCAACTGTTGTAATAAAAAGACGACACCAGCTCCGCTTGTTCGGAACAGGTGCCGTCTTCACCCCGCCAACTTCTCTGTTACGTACAACTTTGAATTATCGCTGAATATAAGGGTGGCTCGTTGGGCGAAAACAGAGCTTTTCATACCTGAACTGTCGGTTTCCTCTAAGCGCTGAATGGCATACCCAAATATCTTTTTCAATAATTCCAAGTTTGAAGCTTGGTTTCCGATCAAACCAAATCGACCTCGCGAAGAATAGATCGCCACTCTTTTCCTTCTCGTGACCAGATAATGTCATCGGTCATACTTGGATCTCCCTTCTCGGCAACGACATTTTCATACTTGCGATTGTCATATCTGGTTTCATAATAAGTCACGGTCTCGACCAAATAACGCATGTATCCGATTTTATCTTCATATTCCGGCTTGCTCTGCAAACGCTTTTGATTCTCTTCATACAGTTTTACGACCTCGGCTACCGTCAAATTTTCGCCTGTACCGGAAATCCAAACGGTTGAATCGGAAATACGGGCTTGCTTGTTCTTTTTCTCCCGACTGAAACCGATGAAGCGTTTGGCATCGATCCAATTATTAATAGTCGAGGTGCTCACACCAAAATACTTGGCTAGTTGTCCGGTTGTGTATAATTGCGCAGTTTCTTCTTCCGCAATAGATAGAATTGTAACGCCTACTTCTTTTAACCCTTTTAAGACTACACCATAGGCTTCATCATTGTACTCACGTACTAAAAATTGTTGAACCTCACTGGCTAACTCCGGTGGGATAGCATTAAACTTCATTGCAAGGTTGTAAAACAATTTAAATAAGACTTCTGCTTTCATTCGGACATGGGAAGTCTCCACAAGAAACTCTTCAAATACTCTCTTATCCTCTGCGGTAAATTGCATAAATTTCACCTCTTATTACCCCCATTCTATACCAACTGCCAATGAACTGCAAGATAAACTGCCAACAAACTACAAACAGACGATACCTAACATTATGTCTGAAGCGCTTTTAAATATACCTGATATATTCTTTAACGGTTGCTTGCTGGGGATAACTTCACTAACGCGTTATCGTAAAAGCCGCATTCAGAGCATACAACCAAAAGCCGGGCGAAAATCAGGAGTGGATACCTGAAACTCGCTCGGCTCTAAGGTTTATCGTAGACAGCGGCTAGGACGTGTATGCATACTCCGAGGACAGTTGCCTACACGCCCTAACCGAATACGCGGCGAATGGCATCCAGATAGGCGGTTCCGTGCACCGTATCGGGTTCGATATAGCTGCCTTCGGTCCATTCGTTCCATGAATTCACGGTGACGATTCGCGGCGTATCCCGATCCGACTGCTCCAGAAACTTCTTCACCGCTCGCATCGCTTCTTCGAACTTGTCCGGCGTATTTCCGATGATCGTCGGCGTGAACGGATAACCGAGCGCCTCGCGTTCGTAAACGTCCGATTGAACCGTGCGCGGGGTCGAATCCCATCCCATCGAGACGTTGGGGAAATACGGCACCGTAAATTCACCCTTGAACTTGGACCAGTCCCGTTCGGCCTTACGGGCCACCTTGGCGTAATCGACCGTCGGAAAGTCGTCCAACGGCACGTTGTGAACCCATACGTAGGAGGTCACGCTATCGAACCCGAGCTCGCGCACCCTCTCGTCGGGCCGTTCCAGCTTTTTCTCGCCCGGCAGATTTTGAATGCCCCATACGACCGCATTCAAGTGCAGCTCGCCCAATCCGGCCTTGCGCACCTTTTCCCGGAAGCGTTCGAGCGCGCGTTTGGTCGCGTCCACCGTGCCGAAGCTTTGGATGAGGCTCATCAGCTCGTAGAAGGAGAAATATAAGCCGCCGTTTACACGCCAATAGGACGGTTGGCAGAAATACTTCTCGATCATATAATCGGTAGCGGCCTCGAACGCTTCGGACGACACGAGGCCGCTCGTCAGCACCGTATGCTTCATTCCGCGCTTGTACGGAAAAATGTTCAGCCAATCGTGGTTCGCCCACATCAACGCAAACTTGAGCCGATCGCGGTTGGCGGCGTGCAGATAACCTTCCTCCAGCGCCCGGTGCAGAAACGGCCGATTGTCATACCAGTACCAGTCGTAAATAAACGCGTCGATGGCGTGGTCGGCCGCGGCGGCGATTTGCCGTTCCGCGGTCGCGGGCTTCGATTCGTCCAGGTAGCCCCACAAAGGCGTTTTGGGCTGCGCGTGTCCGGGAAACCGGGGCGTCGCGCGTTTCACCAGCTCCCATTCCGTCCAGCCTTTCCCGTGCGTCTGCTCGTTGATCGGATCAACATGGTAGTTTGGAAAATAATATACGGCAACCTGGGCCTTGTTTGTCTCTGTCATAGGTTAAACCTCCAGCTATTCGTAAGGGTTACGGGACCTATCAATCCCGACGGTTCCTGGGCCATGGCCCGGTCGAAAACGGATGGCTGCCGCTTGGCCAGCGTATTGGTTACTTCGATGCGCAGGCGGTTCTTCCCCGCCCTGACGTGTTCGCCGATTGCGTAGCGGTACGGCGGGCAAATCCGGATGCCGAGCGGCCGGTCGTTCAGCCACGCCTCGACGGTTTCATGCGCTTCGTGCACATCGAGCGTGTCGCACGACTCGGCCTCCTCCGCCTCCATCTCGAACTCCGTTTCGTATCGGAACGTGCCGGAGAACGCGGGGAACAGCTCGGGGACTGCCAGGTTCGTCAATGCATCCAATTGCGCCGCCGGGCGAAAACGCGGATAGCTCTGCGCCTCGGCCAGGCTGACCGTCCACGGTCCGCACAGCTCGGCCACCGGCCGGCCGGCTTGGCGCGAGGCGAAATCGGCGAGCCGCGCCTCGTCGACATACGCGTCCCCGGCAGCCGAAAACACGATAAAAACGGACTCGTACGGCTCCAGCCGCAGCTCGACGGTTGTCGTCTCTCCGCTGCTCCGGCAAGCGATTGCGTACGCTTCATGGCGCAGCGCGTCGTAGACCACCGGCTTTACGCCGTCGCCGCGTCTCATCGTGACCGTAGTGTGCACGATGCGGTTGCGACTCTCGTTGGTAAAGAAATAAAGCTCCTCTCCGTCGCGAAGATAGCGGCAATACCGCAGCGAGGGCTCGCGTTCGCCGAGCTCGATGTCGCGGCAGCCGCCCGCCTCCAGCCAATCGGGCAAGCCGGACGTCGCGCAGACGGCAGTCAGCCGCTCCAATCGCTCCAGCTTCCGGGAAAAGCCGGAGCGATTTTCCACGCTTCGGCGCGGCAAACCCTCGGCGAACAGCACCTGAACCCCCCGGCTCGCCAGCTCCAGCAAAGCGTCGATCAGAGCTTCGGGCCAGCATTCCGCATAAGGAACCACCACCGCCTTGAAACGTTCTTCGTTGACGGCCCATTGGCCGTCCTCTACCGCCGCGTCGGCGTCTTGCGCGACAAGGGTGTCGACCGGGACGATATCGCAGTCGATCTGGCGCAGCGCCAGCTCCTTGACGACCTTCTCGAAGGGCTGATACTCCCCGGTCCACTCCGCTTCGGCATGATAGACGACCGCAACGGGCGCGCTGTGCCGTCCGCCCGACAACAGATGGCATACCCGGTTGGCGTAACGGGACCATTCCGCAAAAAAACGCCATTGCGGATTTTCCCCCCGCGCATAGAAATGGGGCGGACAATCGGGATCCGGATACTTGGGCGAGAACGCGTGCGGTACGATAAAGTTGACGCCCCGGACGCAAATATGGTCCGTGATCCATTTCATCAGCTTGAGTCCCTCCTGCCAGCCGTAGGCGCCGAACGCTTCGCAGATCGTCGTGCCCTGCTTGGCGGGGTCGAGGTGGGCGGCCGAGCTGGCCAGTTTGATCAAGCCCCAGTAGAAGAAATCCGCGTCCAGATAACCGAAGGGCGAATGAAACTTGCCTTCCGTAAATTCCGGCCACAGGTGATAGACGACATCGACGCCGGAATAATCCAGGCCGCTGACCGAGCGAAAAAAATGTCCGCTGCCGAACCCGAGCCGCGCGTGCGCTCCGTTGTCCTCGACGACGTGGCCAATCAGCTTGACGCCGCGCTCTCGGCACCAATCGCCGATTTGCCGCATGAAATTTTGCCCGAACAGCCTGCTGACCGTGTCCATAAAAGCGAAGCGCGTCGCGGAGGTACGGTCGCCGCCCTCATACCACAGCAGGGGCGCATAGCGCAGAAATCCTCCCGAAGCCGTCCCGCCGCTATCGCCTTGAAGGCCGGTCCAGGCCTTGTCCAGCTCCGCCAGCAGCGTGTCGGACCATGGCAATACGTACGGAGAGCAGCCGGATTTGCCGGGCTCGCCGCCGTATGGATAATCCAGACGCCTGGCTCCGATACGCGCATCGTAAGAGCCGGCATTGCCGAAGCGCGGCTCGTCCGTGAAGAAGCCCGCGATCGTCCGGCCGAAATCGTCCGCATATCGGCGATAATGCGCTTCATACACATAATCGATAAACAGCGCGACGGCCCGTTCGTCGATCGGATTGATATAGTCCTTCGTATTTTCCTCTCCGCCGAGCGGCGTGCGAACGAGAATGAACACCCGCCACGCGCCTTCGGGAACGTCCCAGTACAGCACGCCGTCCTGCACACCATGTCCGAGTTCCGTCAGCGTCGCGCCGTCGATGCCGTCCTCGCCGTCCGTTCGTTTGGCGGCGACGACGCCCAATAGCCGCTCCCCGTCCTCCAGCCACAGCTTAACGAGAAAGGAGCTGCCCCGCAGCGGCCCGATCGCGTCGATGTGCCTTGCGGCCAAATACGTTTTCGTATGCTCCGGATGATGATCGCGAACCCGTCCGCCCGCGAAGCCGCTCGGAAATCGGTTATCGTCGAACAGCCACACCTTCATGTCCAGCGTGCGCGCTTCCTCGAGAATGATGTCCAGGTCGCGCCACCAGCCGTCGCCCAAATAATCCGGATGCGGCCGCGACTCGACGATAAAACTGTCGATGCCAGCCCCGCGCATCTGCCGGATTTCCTCGCGCAGCAGCGCGCCGTCCTCGCCATGCTGCCAGAACAACGGCGCGATCGCTCCCGGCGCCGCCTCTCCGTCCATCAAAGCCTTCCATCTTCCGCCCACTTCGTGTAACCTCCCGTCAACCTTTGACACTGCCCAGCACAATGCCCTTCATAAAATATTTTTGCAGAAAAGGATAGATCGCCAGAATCGGCGCGGCCGCGATGAAGATTTGCGCAGACTTCAGCGTCCGGTCGGAGATTTGCGACAGCGCCTGAAGCTCCTCCTGCGACGCCGTAGTAAACAGGGACATATCGCGATTGACGGTGATCGTCTGCAAGTAGGTTTGCAGCGGGTAATGGTCCGGCGATCCCATCAGAATCAAGCCGTCGAACCAGGAATTCCAGTGTCCCACGCAGGTAAACAGGATCAAGGTCGCCAACGCGGGCGTGGACAGCGGCACATAGATGCGAAGCAGGATCGTCCAGTGCCCCGCTCCGTCCATGACCGCCGATTCGCCGATTTCCTTCGGCAGCTGACGGAAAAAGTTCAGCAGAATGATAACGTTGAACACCGGCACGGCCCCCGGCAGCACGAGCGCCCACAGCGTATCGATCATGCCGAGCTGCTTCACGGTCATGTACCAAGGGATCAGTCCCCCGCTGAAAATAATCGTGACAAAGAAATACCAGGCATAAGCGCTCCGGCCGGACAGCTCGCTGTTTTCCTTGGAGAGCGGATAAGCCGCGAGAATCGTCAGCAGCATGTTCACGGCCAGTCCGAGACCGACCCGCCGCAGCGTAACCAGGAACGAATCGAGAAACTGCGGCTTCGCCAGCGCATACTTGTAGCTGGTAAAGTTGAATTCGACCGGCCACAGCGTAACCTCGCCGGAGGCCGCCGCCGTGCTGGAGCTGAACGATACGGCCAGAACGTGAAGAATCGGAAAAATGCAGAGCGCCGTTGCCAGAAAAAGCAACAGATAATTGAAGATATCGAACAGACGGGCGCCGCTCGTGCGTTGTGTCATGATAGCCGGGCTCCTTTCCGTCAGAATATCCGGTAACCTGCATATTTGACCGCGAGCCGGTAACCGACCGCGATAAAGACGAACGACACGACGGATTTGAACAAGCCCACCGCCGTAGCCACGCCGTATTGGCTGTTGAGCAGGCCAATCCGGTAGACGAACGTATCGAGAATGTCCCCCGTGCGGTACACGGCCGGGCTGTACAGGTTAAACACCTGCTCGAAGCCCGCGTTAAGCACGTTGCCGAGACTGAGCGTCGCCATCAGAACGACTATCGGCAGAATGCCGGGAAGCGTGACGTGCAGCGCCTGGCGGAAGCGGTTGGCGCCGTCCATGACGGCCGCTTCGTACAGCGCCGGATTGATCGACGTAATGGCGGCCAGGTAAATAATCGTACCGTAGCCGAATTCCTTCCAGACGTCGGTCACCACAAGCACATAGGGGAACATCGTTTCATTCGACAGGAAAAAGACCGGCTCGAGGCCAAAGCTCTTGAGCGCCGTATTGACAATGCCCTCGCTCGGGGACAAAATATCGATCAGAATGCCGGAAAGAATAACCCAGGACAGAAAATGCGGAATATAGACGACCGTCTGCACAAACCGTTTGACCACGCTTCTCCGTACCAAATCCAGCAGAATGGCAAACGCAATCGGAACGAGCAGGCCCAACAGGATTTTGAGCAGCGCGATAAATACGGTGTTCCACAGCACCTGCAGCGTCTCCGGCATGAGAGAGACGTATTCGAAGTTTTCCCATCCGACGAACGGAGAATTGAAGAAGCCTTTTGTCGGATTGTAGTTCTGGAAGGCAATCACGATTCCGATCATCGGATAATAACTGAAGACGGCCAGAACCAGAACGCACGGCAGAAGCATCAAGTGCATCGGAGTCTGCTGCCGAAGCCGGCTCCCCTTGTCTCCGGTTTTAGCAAGCTTCACGGGCATTTCACTTCCTTGTCGGCAGTCTTCAAAAGGCTGCCGGAGCAGATGACCGCTCCGGCAGCCCGTGTCGACCGGTTATTTCGCTTCGTTAACTTCCTTGGTCATGTCGTTGCCGCCGAGCTTCTTCCACTTCTCGACATAGCTGTCGAACTCGTCAAGCGACGCCGCGCCCATAATAATCTTGGTGAACGTCTCGAGGCGCATCTGGTTAAGCGTCGCGCCTTTCTGCGTCATGGCCGGCGTATCGGCTTTGATGTAGCCGTTCTGCTTGAACAGACCTTGCTGCTCGTAGCCGTCGATGACGTTAAACGCGCTGTTCTCCGGACCGGACCACGCCCAGGTGCTCCACAGCTTGTTGTCGCCGGCCTTATATTTCTCGATCTGCTCCACGTTGTCTTTGACCCAATAGTTTTCCTTGGCCGATTCGTCGTTTTCCGTGAAAAACCGTTTGACGCTTTGGTGGATAAACAGGTTCTGCTGCGGATAATAGGAGCGGATCGGCGCCAGATCGTGCAGTTGATCCGGCTTCTCCTCAAGCTCTCCGTTAACGCCGTGATAGGCCGGGTCGAAATCCGGGCTTAATGCCGGGTCCTTGGCGTAATAATAGTTGTACAGTTTGATTGCCGCTTCCGGGTTTTTCATGTTCTTGTTGATCACATAGAACGTGGGGGTCGAACCGCCGATCATCGGCTGTGCGGGCTGGTCGTCCACGGAGACGATCGGGAACGCCTGCCAGTCGGCGTTGGGATCCTTGTTCTTGGCGTCCTGCAGCGGATAGAAGGGCAGGAAGTGCTGGCCGTATACCAATCCGACTTTGCCCGCCGTAATGGATTCCGCGACCTTGGCATTGTCCTTGACGGAAAACTCTTTGTCGATATAGCCGTTCTTATACATCTCCGCCAGCTTGCCGAGCGCCGTCTTCACTTCCGGCTGCACGCTTCCGTATACCAGTTGGCCGGCGCCGTCGTCGATCCAGCCATTGAGATAGGCGTGGTGGCCTTCCATGAAGCCGTCCACAAAACCAAAGCCGTTGCCGATCAAATCTTTGCTCAGCGCCATGCCGTACGTATCGTCCTTGCTGTTGCCGTCCGGATCGCGCGTCGTGAACGCTTCGGCGATCTTCATCACGTCATCTATCGATTTCGGCGGCTCCAGCCCCAGCTTGCGCAGCCAGTCTGCGCGAATCCAGATCATCGAGCTTGAATCGATCGCTCCTCCGACCTGCGGCAGCGCCATCAGCTTCCCGGCTACGGTCGCCTGCTCAAGGCCGATATGCTTGTCGGCCTCCATCATTTCCTTCGTGAAATCCGAAGCGTACCGCTCGAACAGCTCCGTGATATCCATCGCGACGCCGGAATCCACCAGCATCTTGAATTGGCGGGCATCGGCCGGAATAACGTCCGGCAAATCGTTCGACGATATCGCGACATTCAGCTTCTGTTCGAATTGCACGCCCGGCACCGTCCATTTGTACTCCACTTTGATGCCGAGATCCCGTTCATATCCGCGCGTCCAGATGTTGTCCGCGACGACCGAGTCTTTGATCGCGACGGCCTTCTGCACCTGGTCGGACAAACCGAACACCGTAGTCACCGTAATCGGCGTCTCGTATTTGCCCAGCGGGTCGTCCGCCGCTCCCGATCCTTCATCGCTCGCGGCGCTTCCGTTGCCCGATCCATTCGCGGCCGTCGAAGCGCTTGGAGACGGCGCAGCGTTTTTATCGTTATTGCCGCTGCATGCCGCGACCGTAAGCATTACGACTGCGAGCATAATCGCCATGGCCGATCGGGTGCGGATCTTTCTGTTTGTGGTCATGTAAACTCCCCTTTTTCGCTTGCAGATTGGCAGCGGCCGGCTGTACCCCCATTATAAAATCCGCTAAAGCGGTTTCATATCTTCATCTCTTTACAGTCGCCATTCATTTCTTTACTTGAACGCTTCCTCCCGGTACTCCTGCGGGGTCTGGCCCATCAGCTTCTTGAAGGAGCGGCCGAAATTGGACGCCGAGCCGTAACCGAGCGCCACGGCAATGTCCTGAACGCGCACCGAGGGATCGGCGAGGAGCTGCTTGGCCCGCTCCAGTCTCATCTCCTGAATGAAATCGGACAGCGTCAATCCCGTATGCTGCTTGAAAAACCGGGAAAGGTAGGTCGGGTTCAAATCGACCAGATCGGCCAGCTTGACGAGAGAAATGTCCTCGTGAAGATGGCGTTCGGCGTACGCCTTGACCGTGGCGATCGTCTCCTCCGTCGACCGGTCGCGGGCTCCGTTGCGGCCCATATGAAGCAGTTCCTCGTTGGCGGAGAGCCCGTCTTTGTACTTCAGAATGCCGCACAGGTTGGCATAGTTGCCCGGGAGCCCGGACAGTCCGGATGGCTCGGCGGAGGCTGCGCAGGAGAGGGTCGCGTTTAACGACTGCCGGCAAGCGTTCTGCAGCGTCTCCAGCATGCCGCGCAGGAAAGGTCCGAAATCGTCGGCGAAGACGGCTTCCCCGACCGGGGGCTGCAGCAGCCAGACCAGCGTGCCGGATTCGGCAATAATGCCGGCGCAATCCGCCCGCGGCGACAAGTACCGCTCGCCCAGCAGCAGCGCCGTCTCCATGGCCGATTTCCGCGTCTCGTACGTCGGGAATCGGTCGTGAAAGCCGGGCTGGTCGAATCGCCCGGCAGCCAACCAGACCGGCTTGTCCGCGCGAAGGGTTGCGCCCTGAGCCCCGAATCGGTCCAGCTCCTCTCCGTTCGTAGGCGCAAGACCGTGCAGGACGTCGGTCAAGTAAAGGCGCCGCTGAAGCGCCTCGGCCAGCTGCAGCTTCTGTTCCGCTTCCGCGGCCAGCGCGTCCGCCTGCAGCCCGCGTTCGATTTCCCGCTTCATCTCCTCGACCGCTTCGATCACCTTCGCGTAGCCCTCGGTTTTGAGAATATATCGGGCGACGCCGTGTGCAATCGCCTCGTGCGCGTACTCGAACTCCCTGTAGCCGGTCAGGAAAATAACCCGGCAGGCCGGCCAGCTCATGCGGACCCGCCGCAGCAGCTCCAGGCCGTCGACGCCCGGCATGCGGATGTCGGAGACGACGATATCCACCTTGCGTTCGGCCAGCATGCGAAGCGCCTCCTTCCCGGAGTAAACCCGATAAATGTCCATGGCCAGGCCGCGTTCATCCCGGTAATGCTTGAATTCTTCATACAGACCGTCGGCTATGATCGGTTCGTCGTCGATAATCAAAAGGGTATACATGTTTCTCCCGCCTTATCCTGTTAGGGTTTGGGCAGCCGCAGGACCGCCTCGATTCCGTCCTCCGTGTTGGATACGGTCAGGCCGTACCTTCCCCGGTCGCCGAAGTACAATCGGATACGTCGATGAATATTGACAAAGCCGGTCACCTCGTCGTCGTACGTGTCCGTCTCCAGAAGCGCCTGAAGCTGATTCAAGCGCGCCTCCTCCATCCGCCCGCCATTATTGCGCAGCGTGACGCGCAGAGCGTCGTCGTCCAGTTCGAAACACACCTCAAGCCGTCCGTTTTCCTCCATCCGTTCCAATCCGTGCTCGTACGCGTTCTCGATGATCGGCTGCAGAATCAACCGCGGAACCATCAGTCCGCCGCAGCTTTCGGGAAGCTCCCCGAAGCTTACCGCGATGCGTTCTCCGAACCGCTTCTGCTGGATCAGGCTGTACGTCCGCGCATGCGACACCTCGCGTTCGAGCGTTACTTCGTCCGACGTATTGCGCGTAATAAACTCAAAGTATTCGCCCAACTGCAGCTCGAACGCCATCAATTCGTCGTAGTCGCCCCGCTTGGTCATCGTGTACAAAATAAAAAAGCTGTTGTAAAGAAAATGCGGATTGATTTGCGCCTGCAATTGCTTAAGCTCGGCCCGCTGCACCATGATGCGCTGGCGGTAATTCTGGTCGATCAGCGAGCTGAGCCGTTCCAGCATCGAGTTGAACCGCTCGTAAATGAATCCGAATTCGTCCTTGGAACGGTGCACGATCTCGAAATCCATCTCGCCTTTCTCGATTCGCTTAAAGCTGCGGATCAACGTGTACAGCGGCACCCGGATAAAGCGGATGATCGCCAGCGAGAACAATACGATCAGCAGCAGCACCGCGGCGGACAACAGCCAGAACCAGACCTCGTATTTCTGCAATCCGGCAAAAAGCGCTCGTTCGGGGGTGTAGCTTACGAGGGTCAAGCCGAGATAGGGGGAAGTTTGATAGAGATAAAGATAGCGTTCTTTGCCGAGCATGACGGATTGGCTGCCGTCGCCGGAAGTTTGGTCGTCGGCAAGCTCGCTGCGCACCAGCTCGCGAATCGTTTCCTGCGCGCTGCCCGGCGGATCATTAAAGATCAGCAGATCCTTGGCCGCGCTCATCAGGAAAACGCCGCTGCCCGATTCGTTCCGCTCGAACTGCGCAAGCGAGTCCTTGAGGCCGGGAATCGACAGCTTGATCAGCAGGGCATAGCTGAGCGGCGGATTTTCCCCGGTGTAGCTGGGCGGGAAGAACGCGTTGAGGAACAACCGCTTGTCCGCATAGGCCAGCTGCGAGCGGGTGGCGTTATCGGTCAGCTTCATCCGCTCCCAATCCGCCTCCTGCATCTCGCTGATGCTGCCGACCGCCGGCACCAACCGCTTGATCGACGGAATATAAGCGGTTACATTTTCCACGTACACGCTGCCGTTCTTAATGGCATTCAACCGCTGCTGCAGCTTGTTTAAGTAATATCCCCGCTCGTAATCCGTCAAATATTCGTTGTTGTTGGCCAGCGTTTGGATATCCTCGGTGTACAGCGTCTCGGACTGCACCAGCTTCAAGCCCTGGATTTCCTTCTCGATCTTCTCCAGATAGTAGACCATCTGCGAGGTTTGCGCGCCGGACAGCTCGCGCTTGAGCGCGGAAACGCCCCATTGGTAAGCCCCGATGCCGATCCCGTACAGCGGGACCATAATCAGCAGGAAAGTAAGCATCAGCCGGACGAAAATCGATTTGCGCCAGATTCCGATTAACGGCATGGGTATTCTCCTCTTGCGGCATAGTAGGTTCAAGTATACGTCATATGTAAACAAAAGAACCGGGAAAAGTAAATGTCAAATTGCGGCTCCCCCTTGCGGCGCTCGTCCGACAAGAAAGCACGCTCTGTATGAAACGGAGGCCTTTATCCACATGTGCACAAAGCGAAAATCCGGCCGAATCCAGCAATAAGGCGGGCCTGAGGATAACTTCTCCGGACCCGCTTTTATCGGTTGTTTGTTAACGTGTGGATAACAAATGTTGTGGATATGTGGACGGCCGTTAACGATTGTCGGTATCGGCTCACTTCTGTACCGTGAAGATGTGTATAACCTTGTTAATAACTTCATACATACTAATCCCTCGCGATATCAGATATAATTTTGATTAACGTAGGCGAGGACATATTTTCCGGGCTCCGTCCGGGGATTCAAATATTTCTTCCGCGAACAATATACATCTTAAGCCGGAGGTAGTCATTCATGGTAGAATATCGCCAATTGAGCCACGCAGACGACTTGGATGAGGCGGTGCGCCTGGCCGACCGCGTATTTCGCGATCACGAGCAAACTTCGATGGGACAGGCGTTCCCGTTTATTTTCAGGCCGGACTTCGGCCAGTCGTTCGGTGCTTTCGAGGAGGGCAAGCTCGTCTCCTTCATCGGGCTTGTCCCCTGGCTCGTCAACATCGGTGGCGCCCGTCTCCAAGCGTATGCGATCGGCGCCGTATGCACCGACCCGGATTATCGCGGCAAAGGGTACGCCGGGACGATGCTCGATCTCATTAAAGATCATATTCGCCAAGCTGGCGCTTCCCTGCTGCTGATTTCCGGGGATCGTTCCCTGTACACCCGCAATCATTGCTACCATTTCGGCAGCTTCAACCGCTATACGCTGCTGCCCGAGAACGCCGAGGCGATCGCCGCGCGCAGCGCCGTCGAAGGCTATACCGTCCGCGAGTTCGCCTCCCGCGACTGGTATGCGCTGCACGCGCTTGCCGAATCGAGGACCGTCCGCTACGAGCAAAGTCTGACGGATTTGGCACAGTTGATTCATTCGCAGGCGGTAGCCAGCAATTGCAAGCACGAGCTTCGCACGCTCATCGCGGAGCAAGGCGGCAAGCTCGCTGCGTTCGCCGTCGTGACCGTCCCCGGCCGGTACGGGACGTCGGCCGCGCCCCAAGCCCCGGAATGGGCAGGCGAGGCCAAAGCGGTTGCGGCGATTTTCGCCGATGCCGTGAAGCGGTACGCGCTGGAGAAGCTTGAAGCTTCCGTCTCCTGGCACGAAACCGAGCTTCGGCAGGCGCTGCCGGACGCGCCATCCCAGGCCAGGCGGAACGGCGGCACCGTCTTTATCTCCGATCCGCAGGCGCTTCTGGAGCAGGCCGCGCCGTACTGGAACGGTGCCGTTGACGTGCAAAGCGGAGAACTGCGGGTAACGAAAAGCGAGGAGGGTCGGTATACGCTGCATCTCGGACGAGACGAGATCGTCTTGACTCCACAAGAGCTGGTCTCCGTCCTATTCGATCCCGCACCGACTCTGACGGTTCAGCCGCCCGCAGACGTTCAAGAACGGCTAGCCGCTCTATTCCCGCTTCCCTTCCCGTATACGGAAGGATTGAATTTTATTTAAGGTGTCGAGTTTCCGCAGCCTGAAGCAGTCGATCTATTTGTTGAGAATACGTTTAGAGGCCCTCGCTATAATTAATGAGGAAACTATCCGACAAGGATCGACAGGAGGAAGATCAGCTTCATGAATGCACATTCAGCCACAAGGCAAGCGATGCATTTGCTGCTCGCTTTAGTAATCGCGCTTCCCGTCCTTATCGCGGGTCAGGTTCCAGCCCAAGCTGCTGGGACGCACATTACGGAGGATCACGCGATTAAATTGACCTTGGAAGACGATGGGAAGCGGCTTTTGGCCATGACGGATACGGCCGTCCATCAGGTCGCTTTGGCGCCTTCCGTTTGGTACGATATTACGGCAAATCTCGCCCTGGCCGCGCCGGCCTTATCGGTGGATCAGGCCGTGTATGCGGCGCAGGTCGGAATGCCCGCCGTGTATTTCCGGAGCCCTGCCGATAGGGAATGGCAATCCGCCGCCCTGTCTGCCGAGGGCTTCGGTACGGTCTTCTCCTTCATCGCACGAAACGGCAAGTGGTACGCGGCCGACGCCGCATCGACCGGCATAACATCTCCGATTACGATCAATGTGCGTATTAGCTCCGATCAGGGTGCGACATGGGACACGTATTCCTTGCCTTCGAGCTATACGATATCCGGCGCTCTTAATCCGCTGGTCGTCAGTTCCGTCGAAGCCGTGTACCTGAACGACGGGAAATCGATTTATAAGCTGGACGAGAACCGCACCTGGTCCTCAATTCCGGTGCTGCCCGATGCGGACGGGTTCAGCTATGCCTATACAGGCGTGGCCGTGAATGCTGCGAACGAGCTGTATGCCAATATTCGTAAATATAGTCCGCTGCAGCCGCTAAACCACTCGGCCAAACTGTACAAATATGACGAGAGCGCCCCGCAATGGGTGGAAATCACCGATAGTCCCAGCGCGTCCATGCAGCTTTATACCGATTCCGATGGCGGTATGCACGCCGCTACGGGGCTGGTAATGAACGGCGAGACGCCGAACGCGTATATCTACCGGGTTGACGATCTCGGCTTCACCGTAGGGGCGACCTTGGACAGCTTGGCCCAGGCGCGATACGGCATCGCTTACGACGATGGCTATTATTATATTTTGGATGCCGACGGGAAGACGATTCGCACGACCAATCCAGACTTCTCAACGGGACAGACGCCTCCGGACTTGTCTCCGGACGTGACGGATAACGACGATGTTCATCCGCTTGAATTAACGTTTGAGGATAACGACGATTGGCGTTCGAAGATCACGAACGTTACGATCAAGAAGGACGACGAGCCAATCTCTGCCGCATATGAATTTGATCCCGGAGTGTTGAGGTTCCCGCAGGCCTTGCCCGCGGGGACGTATCTGATCGAGATTGAGGCCGACGGATACAAGACGACAACCGTGCAGCAGCAGGTACGGATTACCGCTCCGGTACTCCAAGCCGACACGACGAAAAACGATACGGCGAACGAGATTACCCTTACGTTTGCCGACAATGCGGCATGGCGCGGCGCCGTGACCAGCGTCGCCGTTGACGGCAGCACGGCCGAGCCGGGAACGTACGAGCTGTCCGAAGGAAAGCTGGTTTTCTCGGCCGGTGCGCTCCCCGTCGGCAGCTTGGAGATTGTGATCCACGCGGCCGGCTATCCCGACGCCTCCGTCACGCAAATGGTCACGCTCCCTCCCAAGCCGCCCTCGGGGTCTTCCTCGTCGTCGGGCTCGGGAGGCCAGACTCAAGAAATTTTGAAGGCCGACGTGTTGGGAGGCTCACGCACCGGAAGCGTTGTCTCCCAGGTCGAAATCGTACGTACGACGGATAATCAAGGCCGCAAAAGCGACAAAGTCAGCTTCACATCGGAGCTGGCCGCTGCAGCGGCAGAAGCGCTGAAGTCCGCCGGCGCGTCCCAGGCGGTCATCGTGATTCCCGATGCCAAAGACGAGGTTGCCGAGCTTCAGGTATCGCTCCCGCGGGAAGCGCTGAATGTTTTGGCCGCCTCCGGGATCGATTTACGGATCGAGACGCGGGGGGTGTCTGTCCAAATCCCGGCTGCGTCGCTGAAAGCATCCCAGGGCGACCTCTATTTCCGCGTCGTTCCCGTCAAAGATACGGACGAGCAGCGGAAAGCCGCGGAACGCGCTCAGGCGAACGGTTCCTCAGCAGCCTCCCCGCATGCGGTCATCGTGGGACGGCCGCTGACAATCGAGACCAACCTGCAATCGCATCCGGTTGAGCTGGCGCTGCCAATCGGCAGCTATCCGGCCGGCCAGATCGATCGCTTACGGATCTACATCGAACATAGTGACGGAACTACCGAATGGCTGAAGGGGGAGTTGGCCGAGGATCTCTCGGGCGGCAGCGCTATTCGTTTTACGGTAACGAAGTTTAGCACGTTCATGGTTTTGGATATAGGCCCTGTCGAATCCACGGAGCTTCCGCAGCCTTATATCTTCGGATATGGAGACGGCACTTTCCGTCCCGAGCAGCAGGTAACGCGAGGTCAATTCGCCGCCATCCTGTCCAGATCGTACGGCAGCACGGCCGTGAACTCGTCGACGGCTTCCTACCAAGACGAGGCGCAGTTCCCGTCCTGGGCGGTCGACGATATCGGCCGAGTATCGGCGCTTGGCTTGATGCAGGGCTATAACGACGGTACGTTCCGCGCCGACCGTGCCGTTACCCGCGCCGAAGCCGCCGCGATAATCGCCAGATGGGCCAAGCTGGACCTCTCCGGCGAATTCGTCGGCTTTACGGATACGCACGGTCATTGGGCTTCCGCAGCCATTGCCGCTGCCGCTAAGGCCAAGCTGGTCGACGGCTATAAGGATGGCAGCTTTGCTCCCGATCGGGAGCTGAGCCGGGCAGAGGCGGTCGTTCTGATCCATCGTCTGATCGGCCGTTCCGCGCAGAACGATCAAACGCCGCGATGGTCGGATGTGCCCCGGACGCATTGGGCGTTCGGCGAAATTCAAGCAGCCGGCTCCACAATCGCTCCTTAAAGGTCAGTGTATAACGATAAGCCTAAAACCAAGAAGCCTCGATCCGGTTATGTCCCGGATCGAGGCTTCTTGGTTTAGCAAGCGAAGTATCAATCTCCTGCTCGCAGAATGCTATTTCAGCATGGTTTCAGTTCCGAAATATTTCTCCCATGCGGCTGCCCGCTCGTCGATAATCGCTTGGCCGCCTGTAGTGAGGTAATCCTTCATACCTGAATCATATACAGAGTCAAATTGGTCAACAGATGCTACAACTGCTTTGTCCAAGAACGCATCCCGTTTGTCTTTAAGGGCTTGACCTTGCCCTTCTTCCGCCTTGATTTCACCCACATTGGCATTTTTGCCTACACGTCCGTCATGAGTGGTAATTTGGTTGGCTACCTCGATAAATCTTGCGTCAACGCCGGCATAAGCGTTGGCCATGGACTTGACTGTCAAATCCGGATTTCCAAGGTCAATACCATTGCTTGTAATCGTGTAGTCGATGTTTGCCGGAGAGTTCATAATTTTTTCTCCAGTTGCAGCAATGGTCTTCAAGGAACCGTCAGGCAGCTTTTCGTGCGTAACGCCTTCTTCTCCGAATTGCAGGAACACGCGATTCTCAAGCTTGGAAATCCAATTGATATAGAGCAGAGAAGCAACCGGTTCTTTGTTTGTAGCCGGGAAGAAAATTTTACGGTCTACAGGACCTGATAAAAACTTCTTATAAACACCCGCATCGTTGGCAAAAGGTTCGATCGCAATATAAGCCGCATCCGGGCCGACAAGCCGCTGAAGGTTTGCATGAATGCCCTCGTCGCCGTCACGATACGGATAATCCCAGTTGTGAATAAATGCGCCCACATAGCCCGCTTTCATGAGATTATCCTCCGTTTTATCTCCGGCAGGATACAGCGGGAAATCCTTCCAGACCAGACCTTGGTTATACCACTTGTTCAACGTTCTAATGCCTTCTTTGTAATTCGGAAAGAGGAGATGCCGATCGTCAAAGCCGTAAACGAAGACGTCTCTGTCCGTCATATTATCCGGCACGTAGGAGGTAGTCAAATGATCTGCACGCCAGCCGACGTCAAAGCTCGTTGAAAAAGGAATCATCTTGTCGGCATCGCTTCCCAACAGGGTAGAAGCGTTGTCCTTAAAGGCTACGAGCATGCTTTCAAATTCTTGCAGCGTTGTTGGCGCTTCGATATTGAGCTTCTTTAACCAATCCTCGCGCACAAAGGTATTAATGCGGTTAAGGGTGTTCAAACGAGATTCCAATGCCCACAAGGTTCCTGTGCTCGGATCTCTATCCCAATAGATGTTGGCTTCGGTCAGATACTCCCACATGTCTGGCAGAATGTCTTTGTTCTCTTCGACAAGGGGAGCCAGGTCAAGGATACCGCCCATATTGGCGTACGTTTGGATGGTTGGGTAAGAATAAGTAATACTGACATCCGGCGCTTGATTCCCTGCCAACAGGTTATTAAGCGCCTCGCCCTCCGTCCAACGCGGAACAGGAACAAAAGTAACCTCTACATTGTGGTCGCGAAGCATTCCGTCTTTGATATATTGTGTATAGAAGTTGTCCTCTGGTTTGGATCCCCCGTCATTGCCGCGGTCATAAATCTCAACTGTGATCTTACGAGTCTCCTTGAATTTGACATTGGAATCCAGACCAATTTTCTCCAGTCTTTCAGAGTTGGCGTCACCAGAGTCGGATGCAGACGCTGATGGAGCCGATGACGCTGGTGAAGATGGTGAAGCTGATGAAGCCGATGGAGCCTTGTTGTCGCTCGTACATGCCGAAAGCGTTAATGCAAGAGCGGTACTAATGGCCAGAATGGAAAATGATTTGCGAAATCCCATATTCGTTCCCCCTCATGTTCATTTATAAAAATTGGCATAGCCAATTTCTATCCTGCGTTAAAGTTAACCTTTGACCGCTCCGATGGTGACGCCAGAGATAAAGTATCTCTGCAGCCACGGATAGATGAGCAAAATCGGTACGGTTGCAAACATAACGGTTGCCGCTTTAATCGTTTCAGACAGACCTGGGCTTGAAAAGCCCTCCTGTGTAGCCACCTCAACGCTGCTGATACTGTTAAGGATGTTGTAAAGCAGCAATTGTATCGGGAAGTAGGTTCTGTCGGACATAAACATCAAGGCATCGAAGTATCCGTTCCATCGACCTACTGCATAGAAAAGAGCCAGCGTTGCAAGCACAGGAGCGGATAGCGGCAGATAGATTTTGGTGAGTACCCTAAGCGGTCCTGCTCCATCGAGTTCTGCGGATTCTTTAAGACTATCGGGAATCCCGAAGAAGAAGCTGCGCATGATGATGACATAAAATACGCTAATGGAGCCTGGCAGCACCAGTACCAACGGATTATTGAGCAAGTGCAGTTCTTTCATAAGCAAATAGTTCGGGACTATGCCTGCGCTGAAATACATCGTAAAGATGATAAGCGCCATGATAAGCTTTTTCCCTTTTAGGTTGTCATATATAAGCGGATATGCGCACATAACCGTCATAAACATGGACCAAAGCGTGGAGACAACGGTTAGCATGGCGGTCCACAACAACGCCCAGGTGTATTTGGAATCTTCAAGCACAATCCTGTAAGCATCGAAATTAAGTCCCTTAGGCAGAAGCAGAACTTCATTTTTAATCAAGAATTGCGCAGAGCTTAAGGATCGGGCCAAGATATTCAAGACCGGCAGGAGACAGGCTAACACACACAGCAAACAAAATATCGCGATAATCCAGTCTCCAATTTTCGTGCTTCTTGATTTGATCATGTTACAGCCTCCTACCAGATGCCGCGTTCGCCGGATCTTTTTGCCAGAGCATTTGCTCCGAACAAAAATATGACGCCCACGACGGATTGGAATAAACCGACGGCAGTAGAGAGAGAAAATTGCAATCCGCGAATCCCGTTATTGTATACGAATATGGAAATAACGTCGGAAACTTCTGTGACAAGCGTATTTCTAAGCGCGTAAGGTCGCTCAAAATCACTGCCTAAAATGTGTCCCAGACTTAGAATCAGCAAAACAATAATCGTAGGACGAAGTCCTGGCAGCGTAATATGCCAAATTTTTCGTAAACGGCTTGCTCCATCCACCGCTGAAGCCTCGTACAGCTCCGGGTTAATCCCTGCAATGGCTGCCAGATAGATAATGGTATTCCAACCGCAGCTTTGCCATATCCCCAGAAAAACGTAGGTGAAAACCCAATACCAAGGTTCATTCAGAAATGGAACCGAAGCAAAGCCCAGCTTGTTGAGCAGGATGTTGACAAGCCCCGTACTCGGTGCAAGAAGCTGAAGCGCCAAACCCGAAATGATAACCCAGGATAGAAAATGCGGCATATAGACAACGGTTTGGGTGAACTTCTTAAAACGTTTGAAAGCGAGTTCATTTAAAAGAATGGCCAGAATAATAGGGGCAGGGAAGCCCAACAACAGGTCAAGAAAGTTAAGAAGGATTGTATTCCTAAGCGCATAAAGAAAGTCGCGATTGGAAAAAGCCTTGATAAAATATTCGAACCCGTGATTGGCCGCCCATTCCATCTCCCAGGGACTTTTGACAATGCTGTAGTTTTTGAATGCAATTTGAATGTAGCCCATGGGGATATAACGGAAAATGATAAAGAAGGCCATCGGGAGCAGCAGCATCAGATAGAGTATCCAGTAACGTTTGATATAGCTGAGCGATTTACTTGTATTTGTAATCACCACATCCGGACCTCCTTACCTGTAAATTTTTCTTCCCTTTTCATCGTCAATTCCTGTTTTGCGGTAGAAAAACGTATTCACTTGGTCTCGCCACTCGCGGGCATTGAGCAGTTGAAGTTTAAGCCGTTCTTTCACCGAGTGATAGGTTTCCTGCGGAATTCGGTTCTCCAGCCCCTCCCAGGATTGCAGCAAATCTTCCGCTTGCCGGGCGCCCTCAAAGTGACTGTCGTAGATGTACTGAAGCAATGTTCGTCCGTCTTTCATTTTGTAGTCGTACCGGACTCGGTGGAAAAACAGCAGCAGTTCCTCCGGACAACTTTCAATCCGGTCGTACATCCTTTGCAGCGGCTCCGGATACTGAAGCGTAAATCCCGTTCCTTTGGAGGTTCGATCGATACCAATCGCCTCAAGGCTTGCCCTGTGATAAGTCCCCCAATTCGAAAACTCATAGCCATCGATATTAGGTCCGTAGTGCGTACTTGGATTAACCATAAAGCCAATCCCAAGAGGCGCTGTATAGCTCTCGTAAATCCCTCTTGATTTAAGCAGCATCTCCTCGACCGTTCGGCGTCCGTGTTCATCTGTGTCAAACGTGACCCGAACCCACTCGCGGATCAGCTCTTTAGCGGTAAGCTCCGGATTCCACGCCATTCTCCCGAAGGCGTACAGATTGCATTGGGCAAGGGTGTTCCCTGTCCAGTTCATGTTATCGCCCGTGTTTGCAACCGCTGTCATAGCCAGGATTTCTCGACCCAACAAACTTTTCAGCTGTTTTCCTTTATCCACTTCAGTCGTCAAAATTTCTTCCCACTGAACCGCCAGACTGTACAGGTCGATTTGCTGGCCTGTGTATTCCTGGGCAATTTGAAACTCAATGGCCTCGTTCGTATTCTTAAGGCTTGAGAAAAGAGGCGATACCGGCTCTCTCGTCTGGAAATCCAAAGGACCATTTTTGATTTGAAGAATGACGTTCCGATCGAATTTGCCATCCAGCGGCTGGAAGTGCTTATAAGCCGCCATTGGACGGTCGGTTTGCGTATCTCTCCAGTCCTGCTGGCAGTTATAGACGAAACATCGCCAAAAGACTACCCCTCCAAATGGAGCGACCGCTGCGGCAATCGTGTTGGCACCGTCTGCCTGAGTTCGTCCAAATTCCTCCGGGCCGCCTCTAAACTCCGAATCCGCTTTCACCAAATAGCCTAATAAGTCCGGGATTTTATCATATACAACCGCAGATTGAGCTTTCCAAAATTCCATGACTCCCTCATCCAGCGGATCGGAGGTTGTAAGCCCGCCGATGATCATCGGCGCATCAAAATGGACGGATACCAATAATCGGATGCCAAAAGGTCTAAACCGTGCAGCCAGTTCCGCCAAGTCGGAAAGCAGCGGTTCGGCGATCAGACCGGCGCTGACTCGGTTCACGTTTACATTGTTAATGCAAATTCCGTTAATTCCGATGGAAGCCATCAGCCGGGCATAATTTGTAATTCTTTCTTCATCGTAGTCAAACTTATTATTACGGAAGAAGAACGAATGACCGGCATATCCGCGTTCAATGCGCCCATCCATGTTGTCCCAATGATTAATGATGCGATAGTCCACTTGGGGTGCGGAATGTTCCTGAATCTTCTCCATGCTTTCTCCGCCGGCAAGCCGGCTTAGGAAGCGATAAACGCCATACAAGAGTCCCTTCTTGCTGCCTCCTGCGATCTCGTATCCATTTTCCAAGGGGGTAAGCGAAAACCCCTCATGCTCCAAATCATCCACTTTTAATCGCAGCGTGTACTCGGCGCTTTCTTGAATTCCTCCCCATAGACGAATTAGACCCAGACGACATTCTTGATGGATAAAATCTACATCGGAGCTGGCGCTGATTTGCAGAGCTTTAGGCTCCAGACTGAATTTGGGCTGCAGCCAGGCATTGTATTCGGAGTATATACGTTCCGCGTGATCCATGAAGCACCTCTGTACAAACGAATTAAAGCGTTTTCATAAACTACAAAATATAGGGTGCGAATTCAACATTTTTTTCATGTTAAGTTCATCGTGCAGCACCTATGAAGTTAATCAAAACACTCCTGTTCCTTAATCTAAATTTAGCATCGAAGGTACCTTTCAACAATAGACTGAATATAGTTAACAATGCCTAATTAAAGATCTTTTTTTGTAAAAAGACACGATTATTCGCCCGTATGGTCCATTCTGAGACATTGCGACGGCGTATAACCTTTGATCATTTTAAATTGCTTCCGGAAGTGCGACAGATCGTTATACCCGCAGCGCTCCGCAGCTTCGCTTACGTTGCATTCGCCGTTTTGCAGCATATCCTCCGCATGGTTAATTCTCGTTTGCGTCAAATATTGATTGACCAGTATTCCCGTTTCGTTTTTAAATAACGCCCCAAAATATACCGTATTAAGCCCCGCCATATTGGCAAGCTCTTTTACAGAAATATTGCTCGCGTAGTTTTCGGATATATACTCGATCGCCTTTTTCACCCGATAATCAATGCTCGTGGGATCTTTCTTCAAGAGAATCAGCTCAAGCAATCTGTGAATAATGACAAGCAGCAGACCTCTGGTTTTGATGTGGTACCCGGTCTCCTTGCGGACCCAGGCATTGGACAGCTCGCGAAAGAGCCCGATGAGGTCGCTTTTAATGCCAATGTGCGACAGCAAAGGAAGAGGAAGGTCGGCAAATTGTCCGTTCATCTCATAGAGCTTGAAGTTCGCGGAGTACACACTCATAAGATCATCGACGATGCAGTAGGCCATGCGAATACTTCCCCGCGGAATGCAAAGAAGATCGCCGCGCTTCACCTCGTACTGCACACCGTTAATGATATAGACTCCTCTCCCTTCTATGACATAAGTAATGTCGCAAAACGAAATTTCATTTTCGGCAATTTCCCATGTTGGCGTGCATTTTCTAAAAATCAAGTAACCGATATCAGGAACTAGGAAGTCGTTAATTTCTACCGACAAATTGATCTACCTCCCAAATAATATCTTTAATTTATACCCTATTAATATCGTTCAACCTTGTCAATAAAAATAGTTGCCGCAAAAGCGAGCGAAGAAAAGCCGAGCGAACATCAGGAGGGATTCCTGAAATTCGTTCGGCTTAACCCGCTTCTCATTGGCCTGCGCAATATTATGAGTTCTAATTAGTCCCCATCAAAATGATAAATCAGTTGTACAACGCCCGAGGAGAACGTTCTTGTATTTACCATTTTCAGATTCAGCCTCTGCTTTATATCCGCAAACAGCGGTTTCCCTTCTCCCAAAACAACAGGGTGAACGGATAATCTAAACTCGTCAACCAGTCCTAAACGGATAAAGGTCGTAATAAGACTTGCTCCGCCATACAGCCAGATGTCTTTACCAGGCTTATTCTTTAATTCATTTACTTTTTCAAGAATACGATCATTTATGAAAATTGCTTTATGATCCGTCCCCTTTTGCGTCCTGGAAAACACGTATTTTTCTTTGCTGTGAACTTGTTCCCAAAATTCCTTTTCAGAATCCGCATGTTCAAGTCCCGGAGTAAATTGTCCCCATAAATCATAGCTTTTCCTTCCATATAAAATGGTATCGATTTGAGCCAAAAAATGATTAAACTCCATCTCGGGATCCATAATGCACCAATCGATTTCACCCTGTTTTCCCTCAATAAACCCGTCTAAAGTAACCGCCAAATCCAAAATTATTTTTCGTGTCATGATTTGCGACTCCTTTCGTTAATCTCCCCCCATTATAGACCCCATATAGGTCACCTACTGTCGTATTCATAAAAGAGAGAACATCCTTGTACCATACTGCGGCTATAAAGAAAAAGTCGACCGAAAATCAGGGGTGGATGCCTGAGATTTGGTCGGCTTGGTGACAAACTTTAATTGCTGAGCGGCAGACTTTAAGTGCGGAGCTATTCAATTAATTTTTGTTTTTTTAATCTCGCTTCTATCGCTCCTAGTGTCCTATTATGCAATTTGGCCATTTCGTTAATACTCTTGTTTTCTAATACAAACCTCGTTTTTAATAATTCATCCTCTTCCATTGTCCAGCGTGCGTAAGGCTCATTTTTCTTTTTGTGATTACTTTTGTTATTATTCTCACTAGAACTCTTTTCTTGAAAGTGAAGTACTTTATTATTAGCTATGAACTCATAAGTTGGTTCAGATATCATCTCTAATTTAAATGGCCCTAGCGTCCATTTGATATCATTTTGAATAACGATTGCCACGAAATCATACCATTCAATTGCATGATCAACTTTAATTTTCTTAAACTCATCCCAATAAACATCATGATCCTTGATTGCATTTAAAATTGCATCCACTTTTCTCTGTTCGACATTCCGTGACAAATAGTGATTTATCGTTCTTGTCTTTTCAATAATTAAAAAGCCAAAACCATTTTGCGAACAAAACTTTTGCAAGCTATCCCACTTTCTTAAATTAACAAACAGGCCCATTTGGTTTCTTGGTTTTATTTCAACGACTACTGTTCTGCCATCTGAGAACAAACAGCAATAATCAGGATAATACGTCCTATTTACGCCTTCAGTTGAATAGGGAATTGCAAATGGTTGTTGCACATATTTAATAACATCAGCCAACTGCTCGAGATACTGGCAGAACGAGTACTCTAATAGCGATTCATACTCTATTTTCACGTTATTCTTTTTACTAAAGAATGAGCCGGCTTGGCCATCCCCCTCTTGATTAACTGTTCTCTTCGGATGCAGTTTAACCCATTCAGCTTGACTTGTTTTTTTAAGATTCTTAGGCCATATAGTATTTGAAAACATTCGTTCAAAGATTTTTCTCTGCCTCTTTTGATCACCTGAAAATGATATGTATACCTGTTGCATTCTCTCACATAGCAGAGCTACTTCTCTTTTCTTTGCACTGCGCTCATCACTATCAAAAACAATTTCTGATATTAGTTCAATAAGCCGAATTGACGGAAAGGATGACAATCTCATCAAAAAACATGAAAAGTAAAAAGTGTCTTGAGTATTTCCTGGCATTATCCAAGATCGAAGTGTTTGGAATAATATCACACTTGGATGCGTATAATCATTTCTACTATATCGAGAGTGACATGAAAATCTGATTTTCCGATAGGAGGCATTGACAACTTGCCGAACTCTTTCACGTGAAATACCATGTTGATCTCCGATGTCATGCAAAGTATGAGATGTCCCATCAAATAGACCTAACCTTAACAAGAGTATCTTTTGATTTCGGGGATCTTTTATTACTGCCTCAATCGTATCATTCAATTCCAAACTGAACTTCTCAGCGATCTCATCATCCTGAGGTAAAGAATTCTCACTTAATGACAAGAAACTCATACTCCTCTACATCTGTATTTAACAACACACACGAGATCAATAGTTCAACAATCCTTAATAAAAGTAAAACCCCGACGCGGTGCTCCGCTTCAAGGTTATGCTGGCGCTTCTGGTATTTTTCCATTTTATCGCAAACATTTACATTAGTCCATAATACCTCCCCAACCTTGTACCCATTTCTATTTAAATATCCGAACAACCGTGCTATCTATACTTCAATCTCTGTTCAGCTTCATTTAAATAAGTCTAAAATTTCACCTTTATCAACTGACCTGAATTTATTGAAATGCACTAGCCACTCTGCTTCTTTTTCTTTGTTCATATTCACTTTCTCATCGCTAAAGTTAGAACTTCCGAGTAGCAACCATGTTAAATCAACTTTCAGTATTTTTGGAATTTATTATCTTGTCCTGTTCCTTCACTCAAAGTTGCTTATGATATCCCTACCCGTCTTGAAAACTCAATCTGATTTAATTCGT
Organism: Cohnella cellulosilytica; assembly: GCF_042431195.1. Lineage (NCBI taxonomy): Bacteria > Bacillati > Bacillota > Bacilli > Caryophanales > Paenibacillaceae > Cohnella > Cohnella cellulosilytica. Next base: position 52,724 of record NZ_JBHMDN010000020.1, on the reverse strand, counting down.
TGAGTTTCCTTATCTCCTAATACGTCCTCCTAGAATTTCGATCCGAATACCCCCTATAAAATAATACAGTCCCGATGAGCACTTGCTTCATCGGGACTGACATAGCTGGTTCAAGACTTTCCTTACTAGTTCACGGCATTTTTACTGGTTCATGACTTTTATCATTGGACAACTACACTTTTTACTTTCCAAAATCACTCCACCGTAACACTCTTGGCCAAATTCCGCGGTTTATCCACGTCATGCCCCAGAGCGAGGGAGGCATAATAGGACAACAGCTGCAACGGGACGACCGACAAAGCCGGAGTCAGCAGCGGCAGCGTACGCGGAATTGCAAAGAGGCGATCGACCGACTTGGCTGTCTCCTGCTCGTGCCCTTCATTCACTATGCCCAAAACGTGGGCGCCGCGTGCTTTCGTTTCTTTAATGTTGCTAAGCATTTTTTCGTACAGGTCCTCCTGCGTGAGGAGCGCGATGACCGGCGTGCCTTCCTCAATCAACGCCAACGTGCCGTGCTTGAGCTCTCCCGCCGCATAGGCCTCGGAGTGAATATACGAAATCTCCTTCAGCTTGAGCGAGCCTTCCATCGCCACCGCGTAATCGACGCCGCGTCCGATGAAGAACAGGCTGCTGTGGTGCGAGATCGATTCCGCCACTTCCTTGATCGTCTCGGCCTGCGCGAGAATTTTCTCGACCTGCTCGGGAAGAGCCTGCATCGCGGCAAGCACCTGAGCGGCGGCGGAATCATCCTGCGTGCCGACCGTCTGCGCCCAGTACAATCCGAACAGGAAGAAAGCGATCAGCTGCGACGAATATGCTTTGGTGGATGCGACGGCGATCTCCGGTCCGGCGAGCGTGATGATCACATCGTCCGCTTCGCGGGCGACCGAGCTGCCCACGACATTCGTAATCGCCAATACCCGGGCTCCGCACCGCTGCGCTTCGCGCAGCGCCGCCAGCGTATCGGCTGTCTCGCCGGATTGGCTAACGACGATGACAAGCGTATCCGGCGTAATGATCGGCGACCGGTAGCGATATTCCGAAGCGACATCCGTCTCGACAGGCACGCGCACGAGCGACTCGATGACATTTTTGCCGACGAGCCCGGCATGCAGCGCAGTGCCGCAAGCGACGATATGCACGCGGTTAATGCCTTTCAGCTGCTCGGCCGTCATTTTCAGCTCCGGAAGCTCTACGGAACGCCCGTCCTCGCTGATCCGCCCCAGCATCGTGTCGCGGTAAGCCTTGGGCTGCTCGTGAATCTCTTTGAGCATGAAGTGATCGAAGCCGGCCTTTTCCGCCGTCATCAGATCCCAATCCACGCGGAAAATTTCCTTCGAAATGAAGTTGCCCTCGATCGTCAGCAGCTCCACGGCATCCCGGGTCAAGACGGCCATCTCGCCGTCGTTCAGAATATAAATGTCGCGCGTATGCTCCAGAATCGCCGGAATATCCGACGCGATATACTTCTCTCCGTCACCTACGCCGATAATGAGAGGGCTAGCGTAACGCACCGCGACCAAACGATCGGGTTCGTGTTCGGTCAATACGCCGAGAGCGAATGCGCCCCTCATTTTCTTGACCGCGCGTTGAACGGCCTTCACGATATCCCCGTCGTATTCGACCGCGATCAAGTGGGAGATGACTTCCGTATCCGTCTCCGACAGAAAACGATGTCCTGCCTGCACGAGTTCTTCCTTGAGTTCCAAATAATTTTCGATAATGCCGTTATGCACGACGGAAAATTTCAACGAATTGTCCGTATGCGGATGGGAGTTGACGTCGGACGGCTTGCCGTGCGTCGCCCAGCGCGTATGTCCGATGCCGACCGTTCCGCGCAGCGGATCGCCGCTTAGCCGGCTTTCCAGGTTGGCCAGCCGTCCTACCGTCTTCGTCACTTCCAGGCCTTGCTCCGTCTGAACGGCGATACCGGCGGAGTCGTAGCCCCGGTACTCCAGCTTCTTGAGCCCCTCGATCAGAATGGGCTGCGACTCTCTAAATCCAATATATCCAACGATTCCGCACATAATTATATAAGCCTCCGTTTATAGGGTTCTCGATGCTTCTCCGAGTACCCGCAACCGGGCCGAACGAGCGGCATATGCCGTATTCCATGCACAAGCGGCAGTCGCCCTCCTTGCGGAACGACGACATAACGCTTATGTCCGAGTTCCTTCGGATAAGGACGGCGGATTTCATCCTTCTGAATATCCGCTTCCGGCGTCTCCTGCGACAGTAAGCTACCTGCTGTCGGAGACCGATTCAGATAAGGAGCGCGAAGCCCGCATTAAATAAAGGGGCCGCTTCCCCACCTTGCCTCATTATGCTCTCAAGCGACCGGTTACAGGCCGCCGGATCGATCTGGATCGTATCGCATTGCGATCATGATCCTCTGTCAACATCGTGCCGGAATTTTGTTCGCCCGGTTGCCCTGGGCGGTTTGAGTTCCGACTATCGGCTCCGATGATGAGCCGGGAGGTCCCCGCCGAACGTTTCGAACGCCTCCACCTCGTCAACTTGTCTTCGCATGGCCTTCCGCCGAAGCTTATCGCTCGAATCAGCTTTCCCGTTCCTGATTTCCGCGCATTTCGACTTCCTTCCATCCTGCAACAAGTTCTGGCGCTATTGCTGCTTTTCTCCCCTACCCTGCCCTTCCATTCCAGAATCTATTCCTATATCTTATTCGTTTTGCCGAGACGATGCAACTTGGGCGCAAATATTTCCTTGGAAATGACGATATTCTACAAAAAAAAGAACGCCCCCCTGTCGGAAAACGTCCTCTTCTGCGCGGACTTTCATCTACGGCAATTCGAACTCCGTGCACTATCTTCTCGCCGCCACTTTAAGCACGTCACACATACTTATATCACCAATCGCGCCACATTCTGCCGCCTTAAGCACGTCATACGCACTTATATCGCCAGTCATGCCACATTCCGCCGTCTTAAGCACTTCACACGTGCTTATCCAGCCGAGAGCACAAGCGAGCGAGAGCCCCTACTCCCACTTCCCGAACCACCATGGCTCCCAGAGCGCTCCAGCTTCGCGTGCAGCGCCCACCACCTACTGCCCACCTGCGTCCCGCTAAGCCAGCTCCGTCTTCACGACCTCGACGATCGAGGAGACGTAGCGCTCGATCTCTTCCCGCTCCGGCCCTTCGGCCATGACGCGGATGAGCGCCTCCGTACCGGAGGGGCGCACGAGCACGCGTCCGTTGTCCCCCAGCGCCTCTTCGGCGGCAGAGACGGCCGTTGCGATCGCCGTGTTGCCCGGATAGCGAGACTTGTCGGCGACCCGCACGTTCACGAGCACCTGCGGATACTTGCGCATCATTTGCTTCAGCTCGCTCAGCTTCTTGCCGGACGCGACGATCGTATCCAGCAGCTGCAATCCCGTCAGGATGCCGTCGCCTGTCGTGCTATGATCGAGGAAAATAACGTGGCCCGACTGTTCGCCGCCCAGATTGTAGCCGCCGTTCACCATCTCTTCCATGACGTAACGGTCCCCGACGGCCGTCTTGGCCGTATTCAGCCCCAGCTTCTCCGCCGCCTTGAAAAACCCGATGTTCGCCATCACCGTCGTCACGATCGTATCCTTCGCCAGCTTGCCGGAACGCCGCATCGCATCGCCGCAAATGCACAAAATATAGTCGCCGTCCGTCTCCTCGCCGTTCTCGTCGATCGCGATCAGCCGATCCGCGTCTCCGTCGAACGCCAGGCCGAGATCGGCCCCATGCTCCTTCACCTTGGCGGCCAGCATCTCCGGATGCGTCGAGCCGACGCCTTCGTTGATATTCAGCCCGTTCGGCTCCGCGCCGTATGCGATCACTTCCGCGCCCAGTGCGCGAAAAATTTCCGGCGCCAGCTCGTAAGCCGACCCGTGGGCGCAATCCAGCACCAGCTTGACGCCGGCGAACGACTGGCTTACCGTAGACTTCAAATATTCGATATACAGGCTCTTGGCGCCTTTATCGGACGTTACCGACCCGATATCGCCGCCGATCGGCCGAGGCAGCACATCTTCCTCCGCGTCCATCAACCGCTCGATTTCCGCTTCCGTCTCGTCCAGCAGCTTGTAGCCGTCTCCGCCGAAAAACTTGATTCCGTTATCCGCCACCGGATTGTGCGACGCGGAGATCATAACGCCCGCATCGGCGCCCGTCACGCGAGTCAAATACGCAACCGCTGGCGTGCTGACTACGCCGATCCTCACGACGTCCGCCCCGATCGACAGCAGCCCCGCCGTCAAAGCGCTCTCCAGCATTTGACCCGAGATGCGAGTGTCCATCCCGATCAGCACCTTCGGGCGCTTTACCTTGCCCGCGAGCACCACGCCGCCGCAGCGTCCAATCCGATAAGCCAATTCCGGCGTCAATTCCCGATTCGCGACCCCGCGCACGCCGTCCGTTCCGAAATATTTCCCCATATGTCTCTATCTGCTCCTTCTGTCCTGTTGTTGCCCATTCTTGCTGATCATCCGAATCCCTCAATGCATTTCCGCTATGCCGTAGGCCCCGGCGTTTCACCGACCTCCGGCGGTGGAGTGCCGCTCTCCTCCGGCGCTTCCTCATCCGATGGAGAAGGCGGAGGAGTCTCCTCCCCTTCGGCGGACGTCTCCTCCGCAGCCTCGTCGATAATCTCGACAGTAATGCTCTTCGTTCCGCCCACCTGCTCCATGAACCGCTCCAGACTGACGACCAAAGGCAGAGTATACACGCCCGGACCTCTTCCGCTGAGATCGACCATGACGTCGACGTCTCCCGGCTTCAGCCGGTCCAGCGTCTGCGGAGCGCCTTGAATCGTAATATCCGCTTTGCCCGTTGCCGGATCGAGAATATTGGCGATGAGCCCTTCTTCCAAGCCGGTCAGCTCGATCGGAAGCCCTTCGAGCTTCCGCGTCGTAGACAGCAGCACCTCGATCTGGATGTCGATCGTCGACGGAGAAATCTCGATGATCGGAGGCTCCACCGCGAGCGGCACGGAAATTTTCCCGGAATTCTTCACTTCGCCAAGCGGGATTTCCACTTCGATAAAATCGATTTTGTCCAACGCGTCCTGCGGGCCGTATACCGTAACCTGCTCGACGTCGGGCTTAAACGAAGCAACCCCCAGACCGGATTGCACTTGTCCGACCATCTTGAACTGAAGCGGCACCGTTTTAAACGGATTCGTAATCGGCACTTCGACCTCGAGCACGGCCGGATCGATAATCGCGTCCTCGATCGGCTTGCCCTGCTTGTCGTACACGGCCAGCTTCACGCTCTTGCTCTTGATCGTCTCCTTCTCCCCGTCGATCTCGATTGTCGCCCCGACGCTCTCCGCCTCGGCCAGCTGACTCTTGGGCAGCGTGACGTGAACCCGATTGCCCGGCTTCAGGATCGGCGTTCCCACTTTATAGCCCTTCGCGGGGTTCCCCTTCGTCTGAATCGCCACTTCGAACTCCTTCGTCTGAAGCGCCTCGATGCTGACCACGACCGAGGAAGGCGATACGAGAACCGACGTAATGCCTTTAGGCAAATTTTCTTCTAACGGCAGTGTATGCTGACCTTCGCCTACCGTTCTCAAGTCAACCCGGATTCGGTAATCCTTCGTCTGGGCGACCCGAAGATCGCTCTTCGTCCCCCTGACCGTCAGGTTGACCTTAAGCGGCTCCATGCCGTTCAGCACGAAATTTCTTTCGTCCAGCCCGTAAGGCTGAACGATCACGCCCTCGATCACCTTCGTATCGTACAGGGACGCGACGTTGTTCGGGGACGACTCCTCCGGATCGAAGTGTACGACGGCCCACATGAGTATGCCGAGAGCGAGCGCGACCAGTTTGGCGATCGTAGGCTGGTTTAACCATTTATCCACGCTTGCCACCTTCTTTCCGCTTCCAGAAGGCCCAATCCGTACTCTTCGCCTTGAACTGCGGCCGGAGCTCCTCGAACAGCTTGGAGATCAGCGATTCCTCTTTGATATCCCGCACGATCTGCCCGTTGATCGCCAGCGAAATCTGCCCGGTCTCCTCCGAGACGGTGACGGAGATCGCGTCGCACACCTCGGTAATGCCGATGGCCGCCCGATGGCGAGTCCCCAATTCCTTGCTGATAAAAGGATTCTCCGACAACGGCAAATAACAGCCTGCGGCCATGATCAGTCCGCCCCGTATAATAACGGCACCGTCGTGAAGCGGCGTATTCGGAATGAACACGTTGCTGAGCAGCTCCGAGCTGAGCTTCGACTCCATCTTGATGCCCGATTCGATGTAATCGTTCAGTCCGGTGTTCCTTTCGAACACGATTAACGCCCCTATTTTTCTACGCGCCAAATAATTAACCGATTTAACGATCTCGTTCACCCGGTGACTAACGTCCTGCTCCTCGGGCGACGAACGCTGAAACAGCTTGTTTCTCCCGATCTGCTCTAACGCCCTTCTCAGCTCCGGCTGAAAAATGATCAGCACCGTTACGACCCCGAAAGTAAACATTTGGTTCATCAGCCATTTGAGCGTATATAGGTTCAGCAGGTTGCTTAGCGCCCAGACGAGCACCAGCAGGAAAATCCCCTGCAGCAGTTGAACGGCCCGCGTTCCCCGCACCATCATAAGCACTTTGTAAATAATGTAACTGACGATCAGCACATCGACGATGTCTTTGATCGAATTTTTTAGTGTCAGCCCGGCAAAATAGTCCAAGACGCGACCCCCCCGTCCCGGCGCTGGATTAGTTGCGACGAATCATGTCGAATTTGCGCATAAGTGTAACCTTAATTATCTTCTCTACTATTGCCCAGAATTCCTGTCGTTTACGCAAAAAAACCTCCCCGACATCGGAGAGGCTCCTGCTGCCCGCTCTGGCGGTCGTTCGAGACGTTGTGTCGGATGCCGTCGAACCCTTACTGCGTACCGTAAGCGAGCGTTCCGAAAAAGGAGCTTACCTTGTACCAGAACCAGTCCACCGCGCGATCGATCGTCTTGATCTCCCCCGCGATGTGCGCCGTAGACGCCAAGGGCGTCAAGTGACCGTCGATCACGATCAGATTGCCGTCCAGATCGCCCAGCACCTGAACGTCCCCGTTCACGACCGTCAAGTCTCCGGCGACCTTCTGCCCTTCGGGTACGATAACTTTCTTGCCCTCGATGACGACGTGCTCTAAATCCGGTCCCGATACGGAAAACTCCTGGCTCTGATTCCACATCGACACGAAGCTCGACAGCATGACAACCAGGAAAATGGCCGCCGCGGATACCGCCGGATGGCGGCGAACCCAGGAGGTCCATGCCGCAGGACGCCTGGAGCTGGGCAGTGCTTTCATTATCCGGTCTCCGAGATCGCTCGGAGCCTTCTCTATAGGTTGAGCCTTGGCGAGCGCGTCCGTGCGCTCCAACGCTTCAAAGCGGGAACGACACTCGGGGCACTCTCGCAGATGCTGCTGCAACTGTAGGACATCCTCGCGCGCCAGTTCTCCGTCCAAATAATCATGCATGTACATGACGGCGACGTTGCAATCCATATCAGCCATCCCTTTCCTCGGCGGGTTCCCCTCACCCGCTATCGATGCTTCTATACTGTACGTGCGGTTACGCTGCACGGTTTCACCTATTTTGAAGAGGCCGTCCGATCGGCGCTGAAAACGGTTCCTTGGACCCGGACCGAACCGGTTCCGAAGTCCGCCTTCGATCGCGAAGCCGCTCGCGCCGAAGCCGGTTCCGCTTCGCCCGCGGTCACAGCTTATGCTCCAGCTTCTTCCGCAAAAACTCGCGGCCCCTGTGAACCCTCGTCTTGATGGTCGTTACCGGCATGTCGAGAACATCCGAAATTTCCTGAAGGGACAAATCCTGCAGATAACGCAAAATCATCACCGATTTGTACTTGATCGGCAACGTCGCAATCGACTCCTGAATCAGCCGCTGCGTCTCCGAGAGCAGCAGCTCGCTCTCCGGCGTCCGATCGTCGCTCGGGAGCATCGCGTAGCCGTCCAGCCCTTCGTGGTCCGCCGATTCCGCGTCCAGCGAATAGACGGCCCTCCGCTTCCTCAGACGGTCGATGCACAAATTGGTGGCGATCCGGTAGATCCAGGTGGAGAACTTCTGGTTCTGATCGTATCGGTCCAAATTTTTATATACCCGAAGGAAGGTTTCCTGTACGACGTCCTCCGCCTCCTGGCGATTGCCCGTCATCCGGAAGGCCAGATGGTACAGCTTGTCCTTGTACATGTCAACGATCTCGGCGAACGCCCGCTGATCCCCTTTCAGGGCCAAACGCGCCAATCGCGTCTCAACTGGCTTCAATGTTGCGACTCACCTTCTTTCCCGTCCGCAGCCTGCCGGGGCTTGCGTTGCGCTGCCATGATGCCTGTGAGAATGAGTAATGAAAGCTAATCAAGGGAAATGCGGTTCCGGGAAAATCCGGGCTAGCAAAATCGTAATCCACGGAAACCGAAAAAGCAAGGCGATCCGCATCGAATCGACTCGTAAAATCGCGGGAACCAGCCTCCCGGCCTTCCCGCGCGAACGCTTCGTCCGCCAAAAGCCGCAAAAGGACCCGGGATTTCGCCCGGGCCCTTCCCACTCGCTTATCAATCAGCCCGTATTGCGGAGCCCGGCGGCTATGCCGTTAATCGTAAGCAGCACTTCGCGCAGCAGCTCCGCGTCGTCCCCGTTCTGCGAGCGCAAGCCCCTGAGCTCGGTCAGAAGCTGAACCTGCATATAGCTCAGCGGGTCGACGTAAGGATTGCGCAATCGAATCGATTCCTGAATGACCGGAACGTTATCCAGAATATCGTCCTGCCCCGTAATGGCAAGAATCAGATCCTGCGTCTTCGCGTACTCTTCCTCGATCTGGGAGAAAATGCGGTCTTTGATCGTCGCATCCTCGATCATGCCCGCATACTGCCGGGCGATCATCAAGTCGGCCTTGCCGAGCGCCATCTGCAAATTGTCGATCAGCGACTGGAAGAACGAATATTCGCGGTACATCGTGCGCAGCGTCTCCAGCCGGGCCGAATCGCCGCCCACGAACTTCGAGAAAGCCGTGCCCGCGGCGTACCAGGCCGGCAGCAGATACCGGCTCTGCGTCCAGGCGAACACCCACGGAATCGCGCGCAGATCCTCGAAGCGGTCGCTGCCCTTGCGCTTGGAAGGCCGCGAGCCGATGTTCAGCTCCCCGACCTCCGGAAGCGGAGTCGACTCCTTGAAGAACGTCATGAAATCCGGATCGCGGAAAATCAAGTCCTGATACTTCGTCTGGGCGTCGACGGAAATGTCGCGCATGATTTCTTCCCATTGCGACTCGGTGGAACGCTCCTGCTCCGGGTTGCGAGACAGATAAGCGGCCGTAATCAGCGCGCCCGTAGCCTGCTCCAGGCTGCGGTAGGCGATTCCCTTCATCGAATACCGGGAAGACAGCACTTCGCCCTGCTCCGTAATCTTGATGCCGCCGCCGATCGTATGGGGCGGCTGCGCCATAATGCTCCGGTTCAGCGGCATGCCTCCGCGGCCAAGCGCGCCTCCGCGGCCGTGGAAGAACTTGAGGCGGACGTTATGCGACTTGCCCGTCCGCGTAAGCTCGTTCAGCGCTACCCGCAGCTCCCAGTTCGCCGTCACCATGCCGCCGTCCTTGTTGCTGTCCGAGTAGCCGAGCATGATCTCGTGCAGATCGCCCATGGCGGCTACGCTCTGCCGGTATACCGGCAGCTTGAACAGCGTATCCATAATCTGCGGCGCGGCGTGCAGGTCGTCGATCGTTTCGAACAGCGGCGCCGCTTGCAGCGTACAGAACACGTTGCCGTTCCCGTCGCGGCCGAACAAGCCCGCTTCCTTCGCGAAGACCATCACTTCCAGAATGTCGCTGGCGGCTTCGGACATGCTGATCAGATAACTCGTAATGCAAGCCGTTCCGAATTCCCGCTGCGCTTTATAGATCGTCTCGTAGACGTCCAGGCATTCCTGGCTGGACTCGCTCAGCTCGATGCCGTCCCGCAGCAGCTTCTCGTCGCTGCCGAGCAAGCCGTGAAGCAGATCGATTTTCTCCTGCTCCTCCAGCTCCGCGTACGCGCCCGTGACGCCGGCCTTGGCCAGCAGCTCCGTCATCGCGTTCTCGTGTTCCTTGCTGTGCTGGCGAACGTCCAGCGCGGCCAGATGGAACCCGAACAGCTCGGCTTGACGGATCAGCTTCTTCAGGTGCGAATCCGCCACAAAGTCCGCATAGTGGTGGCGAAGGCTGCGGTCGATAATCTCGATATCCGCCTTGAACTCCTCGACGGACGCGTACCGCTGCTTCGTGCCCTCGAACTGCTCTTCCCTCATATTCTTCAGCTTCTGCAGCATGTATCTCAGCTTGACGCGGTAAGGCTCCTTGTCGTTCGTCCACGCCTCGACCGTCTTCAGCTCCACGTTCTCGCCGTCCTGCTTAATCGACGCCAGAAGCTCCTCCGACACGTTCACGATCGTCGTGCTGAAGCTGAGCTGACGGCTCAGCTCGCGAAGGCTGTTCTCGTACTTGTGAATCGCCAGGTTGCGCTGCATCTTCAGCGTCTGCCACGTTACCTCCGCCGTAACCGACGGGTTGCCGTCGCGGTCGCCGCCGATCCACGATCCGAAGCGCAGATAGGTCGGCACGTGCCACCGCTCTTCCGGATAATACTTCGTCAGACAGCGCTCCAGCTCTTCGTATACGTTAGGCAGAACCTCGAACAGCGTCTCGTGAAAATAGTACATGCCGTTGCGCACTTCGTCGAGCACGGTCGGCTTGCGATCCCGCAGCTCGTCGGTCTGCCACAGGGTCAGCACTTCGTTCTGCAGCTTCTCGCGCAGCTTCTCCCGTTCGCGATACGTCAGCGTCGGGTTGTCCAGCTCCATCACTTCGTCCGCGATCCGCTTGTGAATGTCCAGCACGTCCCGGCGCGTCGCTTCCGTCGGGTGGGCCGTCATGACCAGCTCCAGCGAAATACCGTCCAGAATATGGCGCACCTCGTCCACGGGCAGGTTTTTCTCCTTCAAATCCTGTACGACGCTCTCGATCGACCCCGGCTGAACCGACTCTCCGGCGGAACGCTCGTAATCGCGCTTGCGCCGAATGCGATGGTTCTGCTCCGCGATGTTCACGAGCTGGAAATAGATCGCGAACGCCCGAATGACCTGGTGTCGGATTCCCGGCTCCAAGCCTCTGACGGTTTGAATGAATCCTTCGTACAATTCCGGCAAATACTCCGCGCGCAGCGCCTTGCTCATTTCCCGTATTTTCTCGACATGTTCCAGCAGCTCCCGACCGCCCTGATGCACGAGCACTTCTCCCAGAATGTTGCCCAGAAAGCGCACGTCTCTACGCAGCAGATGATTGGAAGGGGAACGTTGACTTACAGTCGTTTCCGTCATCTCACTCACCCCAAACCTTGCTTCTCGAAATTTAGAATGTCAAACCGCCCCTTAGGACGGGAATTGCCGACTCTCCGAGCGATCACACTTGAAAACAAGCCTAGCCAAGCATAAACGGCTTACGCCGTCCTTGGGATCGGCGGGATAACGTTTATGTCGGAGGTGATTCAGATAAGTATGCGAATTTTATACTTTCTGAATCACCGAGCAAAAACGCCTGCGGCGTCCATAGGACGATGAGCCCGTTTTTGTCGGAGACGATATCAGATAAGAGAGCGAATTTCATACTTTCTGAATCACCAAGCTCATTGTTCACCGATCGTTCACCAAAAGCTCTAACTTTTATCATACTACATTGGTCGGCGAAAATCTCCTTTTAATTCATCATTTCGTGATAAATATCGTGTTTGCCGGCTCTTCCCGACGTCCTTTTTGCGGATTTTCGAAATAATTGCCGCACTCCCCGCGCACGGCGCGACTAATCGTTCTCACGCAAGCCAATAAGATTAACCGGATCAATTATGATATAATTATACCCAAAAAAAGAAGCCGAGAGGCCTTGTTCCTATGACGAATCTCCCCCTCACAGTAACGGAAGACGATGTGCGAGCCATGCTGCTTGCAGGCGATTGGATTGCCGGACAAGCCGGCCGAAGCATGCTGGCCAAAATTTTGAAAGGCTCGCGCGACAAGAAACTGCTTGCGCTCGGGCTGGACAACAACCCGGCATACGGGTATTTTCGTTCGCTGACGTTCGGGGATGGGATATCCTGATCGAATACAGGTCGGAGCTGCTGTTAAAACAATGGGAAGAGTGGACCGTCGAGGAGCAGGACAAGTTCCGTATGCGCGGCTGGGAGCCGCCGAAACGGTGCGAACCGTGCCGGGAGAAACGCAAGAGCCAGCTGGAGCCTTGGCCGTGAGAGAGCATCCGCGCACCGAATTTTGCCGATATTGGGCCGGTCGGTTTGACAAATCATTACACATTCCATAAAATAAGGACATTGAGAAACAAAAAAGTCGGGACGCGAAGCACGCGCCCACCGTATCTTCTGCTGGAAGCAGGAGGTGCGGCGGCGCGTGCTTTTTTTGTCTACCTGCAGACAGGGAAAAATTCGAAAAATCGGACAGCGCGCAGTACGGACTAATCTGAAAAGGAGAGATCACATGATTGCGAGAACGTTCGAAACGAAAGCCGAGTTAGCCCGATTCGTACTGGAGCGCGCCGCCGAGCTCCATCCGGCTATCCGGTTCGCTCCGGGAGAGGACGAGCTTACGCACCGGTACACGTATACGGACTCGAGCCTGTCCGGGACGTTGTTTCTTCAAAGCTTGTGGCATGACTATTCCCGAACCGGCGAATTGAACCGTGTGATCGATTTCCTCAACGCCCAGTTCAAGGCAGCGGAATATGTCGCGCAACGGAGTCTGAACGGTTCTATAGGCATCGACCTATTCAATATTTATCCGTCCCTCCGGGCAGCGGATTTCTTCAAACATCAGAAGGACGGCGAGCAGATGTTGAAAAGCGCCGATGTTCCGTCCATGCAAACGGCTTTCATCGAGAATCATATCTCCTATTACCTGTTTTTGACGAAACAGCTGATCGAACCGGTACTCGTCTATATGAACGAGGAAGAAATCAAGCAGCAGGCGTTCGTCAATCTTCGCAAGCGGGGCTGGAATTCGGTCCATATGATCATGCCGTCCCCAACGAGCAACGGACACTTCCAGGTATTCGCCAAATCCGACTATCCGTTTCAGCACCAGTTTTTTCTGCCTGACCTGTCGCAGGGGCATTTGCCGCCTAACTTTCTTATCGCTGTACCGGCACAGGATATGGCAATCGTCTATGTTGCGAAAAATCGTATGGATACGCTGGAACTGGCACGCGCCCAGGCCAAACACTCCGGCTTCCTCGAGCTGGTGCAGATGGCATATCAACATGAGCCCAAGCCGATTTCCAATCAGATCTTCTGGGCGAACGGAGATCGCAGACTTCGGTTGTCCCTGTCCAAGCCTTGACAATATCTATTAAATCTCCAACCTATTTTTCGCCTAATGCTTCTCCAGGCGCGAGTCTGAATTGTATCCATTCATTTCATAACAGGTTATAATCAGACGTAAGGAGCTGATAGAAAATGGCGGGCTTGAAGAAAATCACATTGGATAGTCAGACTCAGAAATCGCTATGGAGTCTTCTTCATGGTCGGAATGAAGTCATAGCCGACGTTTTTGGCACGGAAGTGAAATTGACGGTGATTACGAAACATGCCGATCGCGCCGAAACGAACGACATTGCCTCCGAAATCGAAGCTGATTTGGAATTACAGAAAATGTTGCTGGCATCTGACGAAGATATCAAGGCCGGAAGGATGTATACGGCTGAAGAAGCTATTCAATATCTTAAGAAGCAGCATTCCGAGTAATGCGCAAAATTATTTTTGCCCAGACCGGATTAAATCGGATTGCCAATATACACAGTATTCATTTTACCCCTCAAGAAACCGAACGCTTTCAAATTGAATTGATCGAAACCATTCGCAGCCAACTTTCCACGATCATGCCATTAGCGGGATATCACGAATACAAAAAAGGACCTTGGGCGAACACGCGGCGTATTCTTGTTTTTGGTTATAAAGTCTAAAAGGGATTAAAGCGCCCCACATGAAATGATTTAGTGAAACAACTTCGGATCAGTATGCGGCAACAAGGCAAAGTCATCTTTTCCGAAACATAGAAGCAAAAGCTAAAAAAACACGGCCCAAGGGCCGCGATATCTTAACTGTATGGTCGGGACGACACGATTTGAACATGCGACCTCTTGGACCCGAACCAAGCGCTCTACCAAGCTGAGCTACGTCCCGACGTTTAACAAATTCTCTACATCTATTATGCGGCAGAAACCGGGATTAATCAACCCTGCGGGCAAGCGATCGCCGCGCGGATCATTCGGAGACGACTCGGATACGGATAGGGGATTTTTTACTGAATCGTTAAAAAAACGCGTTTCGAAAACAACGGCACGGAATCGTGGATTCCGTGCCGTTGCGCGAAAAGCTATTGTTCGATAACGCCCAGGCTTGTGAGCAATCTCAGGAGCAGCGAGGCGGCCTGCGCCCGGCTTGCTTGCCCGTGCGGGTTAAGCTCCGTCTCCGTCATGCCCTGCATCCAGCGCTGCCGAACGGCTAGCCCTACCGCTTCCCGCGCCCAATCGGATACGTTCCGCGCATCCGCGAAACGATCGAGCTCCGATGCATCCCCCGCAGACAGCGAGGGAGCGAAGCCCTGCGTCCCGGCAAATCGCCGCATAAGCACGGCGAGCTCCTCCCGGGTTACGGGATCGTTCGGGTCGTAAGAGACGCTGTAGGTCACGGTAACCTCGGCGTCTGTCGGCGCGCTGCCGGCCACAACGATGCTCTCTTCGTTCGTAAGAGCGGGCAGCGGGTCGAGCAGCGGAGCCGCAAGCGTACCTGACGCCTCCGCAAATGCTTCGGGCGTCAGCTCGGCCAGCAAGCTGCGAAGACCATTGTCCGAGATCGCGCCGTTTGCCGCTCGATCCGCTGCGGCCGCGCGCGTTTCGGCGACCTGCGGCAACAGACCGCCGACGCCGAGCGCGACCACCAGCAAGAGGTTCAGCGTTTTACGCATTTTGCGTCCCATTTTGAATTTTTTCTCTCCTTTGCCTCATGATTCGAATGGCGCGGTTAACGCATATGCTTGGCCGCATTGATCATCAACAAAACGGCGCCCGCAACGACCATGACGCCCCCGACGGACACCAGCGGAACGAAACTGGAATTCTCCGTCAACAGCAGGCTTGCCAAGCCCGCCATCATCAGCGGAATGCCGATCATGTGCAGCCAGAAGTGCCATTTGCCGAGTCTGGATTTCGCCGCATTCGGAAACAGATGATAGAGGATGCCTCCCAACGCCATCGACACCCATCCGAGCAAATTGATATGCGCATGCACCGGGCTTAGCGTGTAGTTCTCCGTCATCGACATGCCCATCCCCATCAACACGCCGATCACCAAATACAGAGTCGCGCCGACAATCATTTTTCTGGACATTCCCGTTCCAGCTCCTCTCTTCGTTAGCCGTTCAAGTAAGCCCGTATCAGCTGTTTCTCGACGTTCAGCATTCGCGCGATCCGATAAAGAACGCCGAAAATGACTTTCTGCGCCGTCAGCGGAACGTTCGGCATGTACGTCTCTCCCCAATGGAAAAACACCGCGGCATGCCACAAGCTTTTCGGAAGGCCGCTTTGCCGTACTTTACCGTCGCGCGCCAACCCGTAGGACATGCGCAGGAAAGTTTCAAAATGCCGCGCCGGCTTAATTGTCGTCAGGAAGACGACGGGCTGCGTGCCGGGATTGTAAAACCGGTGAATCGAGCGTACAGGAGCATTGACCCGATCTCCCGGCCGCAGCACGTGCGTACGGCCGTCGCAGTCGATGTGCAGCTCCCCTTCCTCCACTTCGAATTGCTCGGAGTACGTCGTGTGATAGTGAAGCGGAGTGCCTCCGCCGGGCTGCAGCACAACCTGCACCAGCTCGTATTCGCCACCCGTTTCCACCGCGGTTTTCACGAAGGTGACGCGATCCCCTATCATCGGATTTTCGATCGTCCGGCGATCGTCATATTCCATCATGGTTTTGTGCTCTCCTTTGTTATAATGACTGCTGCGATATTCACTGTAACACCAGTCGGGCGGCCGGGGTATTATACGCAAGTATAGTTTTGAGGCCCGCGAATCGCGGGGCGCACGCCGCAACAAACCAAAAAGCCCGCATCGGAATCGATGCGGGCAAGCTCGAATATTCTGTTAGCCTATTGCGCGACTCGGCCGGACTTCCCGACGAGCAGCTTGATCAGCTGCCCTCGTCCCTTTACCGACAGCTTCCCGTAGATCGAGCTGACATGTTTCTTTACGGTAATTTCGCTGACGAACAATTCCGCGGCAATCTCGGCATTGGTCATTCCGTCCAGCACGAGCGCGGCCACCTCACGTTCCCGTTCCGTCAGCCGTTCGTCCAACCCGCCGGCGGCGGTTATCGTCGTCTCTTCGGGAAACCCGCCCCGCTTCAGCAGGAAAGCGAGGAACGCCTCCAGCTTCTCCCCGCGCGTATCCAGCACGAAGGTCGGCGTTGGCGTTCGTCCGTCGTAGTTCCGATGCAGCAGACCGGGAACGGCCTGAAAACCGAGCGTTCTGTGAACCTCTCCGAAAAAAGGCGCCGGCGGAGGAGAAGCGACGAACAGTCCCCCCGCGCACATATAGGAAAACATCAGGAACATGGCCTCGATGGCCAGGTCCGGACGGCTCCAATCGACAAAATCGATGGATCGAATAAACCACCCGGCCTGCCCGGGAGGCGCGACTTCAAGTCTTCTATATTCGTCGGGCGTCAGCGATGACAGATAAGGACCGGCGAACGGATCGCCGCGCAAATAAGCGAGCGTCTTCGCATGGATCGGAATAATGGCCGCCAGGCCGACCGCCTCTCCGTCCGCGGATCGGAGCAGCATAACCGACCGAGAGTCGAGCGCAATCCAGGCGCGCAAATCCAAATCCTTGACCGCCAGCGTCATCGCTTCTTCGCCTTCGAAATTGTCGTACCGAACCGCCGTATCCGGATCCACCAAAGTAAGCGTCAGCGGAGTCGCCGCTCCCCTCCGTCTGCTCAGATAGCGCTCGCCTTCGTCCGCGTTATCCGATGTCAACGTTTCCCAAGCGTATCTGCCTCTCGCCTGCGCCTGAATGGAGGCCCGAACGAGACCGCCGCCCGTATAATAAAACAGCTCTCCCACTTCCCACTCGGTATTGCGATAAGCGGACGAATGGCGAATGCGGGCCGCAAAATAATGAGCCGCCCTGCTTCTCAATTTCTCGTAGTAAGCCGGCGTACGTTCCTCCAGCTGCTTGCGCATGGCCCCGCGAACCAGGTCGTGCAGCATCCAGCCCCGATCCGTGCGGCGGACGAACGACAGCCCGATCAACCGCTCGAAAGCTTCGTCGTCGATTTCCTTGTCCATAATATACTGCAGCACTTCGCGATTGACGTGAAGCAGCACGGCCGCTGCCTCCACCAGTTGGCGCAGCCGGGCGTCCGGAACCTCCCGCAGCCATGCCTTCGCCAAGTGATCGAACCATTCCGCCTCGTCGGTCCCGTCTCCGCTCCAATCCGCCTGCGTGCCGATAAAAGCGGACAGCGACAGCGCGAGCGGGTGCCCGTGCGTCTTAAGCCGAATGCGGGCAACCTGCTCGTCGTCCAAGATGCCGGAATGACGCAAATAAGCGTCGCAAGCCGCATCGCTCAGATGGCCGAGCGGCATGTAGCGAATCTGCTCGCGCAGGGCGGGCGCGACGATCCACTGGTCCTTCAGCTTGTATCGACCGGCGAGCAGCAGCAGAACGTCAGGCGGCAGCTGCTTGAAGAACCGTTCCCGCAGCCATCCGTCCAGCTCGCCCATTTCTTCATAGGTGTCCAGCGCCACAACGACCTTCGCGCTTGCGGAAATTTGAAGCAAGGCGTTTAAGCAGGCTTCCAACGCATCCGTTTCTCCCTCCGGCAAGCTTGCGGGCGCATCCGCTCTTCCGACCTGCTGCACCTGTCTCAGCAGCCGTCGGCAGAACTGGTCCGCCGTATGATTGAAATCCCGGCTGTCCAGGAACAGCATCAGTGCTCCCGCGCGCAGCGCCATCCTGCGGTACGCGTCCATGAGGAAGCTCTTGCCGATGCCGGCCGTGCCGTAGATGTTCCAGATCCGTTTGCCGTCCGCGATTCCTTCCGACAAATATTGGCCGAACAGAGCGAGCTGCTGATCGCGTTCCGCGATAAAAATATTTTCCGGACCCTCGTCGACGCCGATTACGCTATTCATCCCCCTCGCTCCTTATGCCGATCTCCGGCTATTCATCCGATGCTTATGCAAATGCTGTCTCCTTATTCTAGAAGCAATTTCGTTTTCGGTAAACCCCTCCTTGCAAGCAAAAACGCCTTCGGCGTCCTCTTGACACAGAATTGCGTTTTGTCGAAGACGATTCAGGATAGAATAGCGAATTTTATCCTTTCTGAATCTTTAAACAAAGAAAGAGACGCCCTCCTATCAGGAGAAGCGTCTCTCTCAACCTCGTATTTAATTGATCGCCAGCAAGGTTGCCGATTTCGCAGGCAGCGTCAGCGTCAAGCCTTCGTCGGCGACTTGCACGTCGCCCGCCTTGTAAAGACGCTTGCGCGCTTCGAACCGGTATACCTCGGCCGTTCCGGACAGGCTGGAGTCCGCCGTCAGAGAGGTCTGACGGGGAGCCGAATCTTTGTTGAACAGCAGCACGAAGGTTCGGCCCTGCGGCGACACAATCGTATAAGCGCCGACCGCGTCCCGGTTCGAGCTGCTCGTCCCGACGACCTCTCCTTCCACCCGGCTGCCTTGTCCGTCGTAATCCAGGTACAGCTTGAAGGCGTCCTCGAGCGGGGTGTCCGCTTCCAGCGCTCCCCAGCGCATCGCGTAATCGACGCCTTCGCGGGCGAACAAAGCCAATGCCTCCGCTTGCGCCAGACCGCTGCCGATTCCGCTGCCGTCCCCGAAGTTATATTCGGAGATGGAGAGCTTCATGCCCGGCGACGTGCCGTCGATCAGCTCGCGCATGCGCGGGATCAGCCGCACCGGCTCCTGAATCCATGACGACGGATCGACGAAATCCGGATCGTATAATGACTTGAGCGAGTTGAACCGCCGCTTCGTCATGGCCGGCGATTCGTCGCTGGAGAAGGCCACGTTGTCTTCCGCGGGATAATAATGAATGTCCAGCGTGTCGATCAGGCGCACGCCGTTTTGCTCGCGGTAGTCTTCGTTTTTGCCGAGCAGCCATTCCAGGTACGGCTTGCCGTCGTGGGCGTCCATATCCGGACCCGGCGAGCAGCCGTCCAGCGCGGAATAAAAGTACTCGCACCAGCCCCAAGGCACCGGACCGAAAATATTCGCCTGCGGATCGGCTTCCTTGACGGCCTGCCCGTAGGCCTGCGTGTAGTCCCATACTTCGTCGTAAGTCGTCATCTGCGGATGAACGTCCCAATGGGCGTGTCCCCACAGCATCGGCTCGTTGTCGAGCGCGTAATTGTGCACGGCGTCTCCGAAGCGGCTTTGCACGTGTTCGACCCAATCGGCGATGAAATCGGGGCCGACTTGCTTGGACGTGTCCTCGGGGTCGTTGCCCGTCAAGTAGCTGCCGTCCTTGCGTTTTCCGTTGCCGGCATCCGCCCTGCACCATTCCTCGCGCCAGTCGCACTCGTCGCTCTGCTGCTCCCCGTATTTCCGCTCCGAGAAGCTCCAGCCGATCTCGCGGCTCTTCGGCGTCCAGCCGATCGTCGGAAGCTGCAGCAGTACCTCCGTGTCCGTATCGATCGAATCGCGAATAAATCGGTCGGACAAGGTTTCTTCCGGCAGCTTGGACGGACCTTCGTCGTCGTACGGCACGTTCAGGAAATACCAATCTCCGCCGCGGTTCGTCGTATTGAGCTGCCAATTGTAGCGCGTCATCTGGTTGCCGCCCCAGCGCTTGATCGGCACGCGGATCTCCGAACGATTGTCGGAGGGCGAGTCCTCGAAATTCAAGCCGAAAATACCGGGGCTAAGCGTGTTGAGCGGCTGCGCGGAATCGATCGTTACCTGCACGGCCGGCAGTTCCGGCTCGGGCAGTTGAATCGGAGAAGTCGTCTTCAGCAGGCTCACGTCGTCGAAATAAACGGTTCCCTGGTCCTCTTCGCCCCAAGCGGATACGACAATGCCGTCGAAGCTGAGCTCGCTCATGCCCAGATCGGCAAATTTCAGCTTCACCTCGGTCCACCGGTCTGCCGGAACGCCCTCCGGAAGCTGGACGGACAGATCGAAATCCCCGACGAAATTGCGGCCGTCCATCAGATTGACTCTCAGCTGCTGACCGCCGCCCGAGCCTCCGTACACTTTCAGCGTCAGACCGTAGAAGCCGGTGAGATCCATCGTCACGTCGCGGTGCATCCAGATGCCTTCATAGCCTTTGGCCGCGAAGGAGATCGATCGGCTGCCGGAGGCGACCGGCGCTGAATTGGCGAAGTTCTGCGTGCCCCAACTCCAATCGCTGTAGCCGGCCGCAAGATGATCGTCGAACACGGGCTCGGCTTCGTAGTTCGTGACTTGCGCGTACATTGCAGCGTTCGCTTCGCCGTATGCCGCGGTGATCTTGACCAGGCCGGCGCCGACCGCGGTCAGCGTGCCTTGCTCCACCGTCGCCACGGACGGATCGCTGGAGGTCCACACGGCCTGACGGCTGACATCGGCGCTCGTCCCGTCGGCGTAGCGCGCCTCGAAGCTTAAGGCTGCTTGGTCGCCCGGCGCCAGCACCATTCCGTACTGCGACAGCACGCCTTCGATCAACGCCGGCGGAGCCACGTATTTCTCCAGCAGTTGAATATCGTCGAGATACACGGCCGCTTGCGCTCCGTCCTTCGCTCCTTGAAACAGGATGCCGTCGAAAATTCCGTTCTTCAGCTGCAGAGCCTGCAAGTCGACCGTAACTTGTGTCCAGCCCTTCGCGGGAATCCGGCCGCCTTCGATAAGGCCGCCGACGTCCATGCGGGCGGCTTCTTCGCCCCCGGAGTTGAATACGAGGTCGATCCGCTGCCCTCCGGCCGCGCCGCCGTTAATCCAGAAGACGAGCCGGTCGTAAGCTTTCACCTCGACCACGCCGCTATCCTTGTACATATAAAGTCCGCCCCGATTGCCGGGATCGAAGGATACGGCGCTCTCGCCGGCATACACGTAAGCGGTGTCCTGCCAATTGTGCTGCGCCCAGCTGTTATCCTGAAACGCCGGATTCAAGCCGTTATCCTCATACACCATAATGTCTGCTTCCCCGTATTCCGGCGAATGCGTTCCTCCGCCGGCGGGCGTCTCATCTTCGCCGGTGGAAGGCTCCTCGGATTCATCCGGTACCACAACCGGATCGTCCTCGCTTCCCGGAGACTCCTGATCTTCCTTTGGTCCGCCCAGAAGCATCAGATCGTCCAGATAGACGTCAGCCTGCTGTTTCCCGGCGGTTCCGCGGATCAGAATGCCGTCGAATACCCCTGCGATCGTTTGCAGCCCCTGCAAATCCACGCTCACCTTGGTCCATTGATCCCGGACGAACGACGAAGCGCTCAGCGGCAGGGCGACAATCGGCTCTCCGCCCGATTGCAGCACGATTTCGAGCTGCTGGCCGCCGCCTGCGCCGCCGTTCGCCCAGAACTCCAGCGCGGAATAGTCCGCCGTAAAAATCGCGCGATTGCTGTACAGGTAGAGGCCGTCGTCATCATCCGGCTTCATGCGGATCGACCGGCTTCCGCCATGAACAACGCCCGACTCGGCCAGATCTACCTGCGCCCAGCTATAGTCTTCGAATGCTTCGTTCAGTTGTTCCTCATAAATAATCAGCTTGTCGGACGACGCTTCCGCCCGGTTGTCCGGCCCAAGTCCCCAAGCGTTCGTCAATAGCAGCAGGACGGACAGGAGCAGCCATCCTTTCGTTTTCTTGCGTAATTTCCCGTTTTCGATTCCTGAATTCACCGCACATCCTCCAGCGCATGTTCGTATTGAGCGTTCGGCGGCTCGCCCTCTCCGAACCGCCGCACTCTGTTCTCAAAAGTAACACGCCCTTGCGTCGGAACGGAATTATACGTTCGTATACTTTTCGGATAATAACGGCTGTGAAGATAACGGAGTTCCTGAACGCACACGCTTTCCAAGGTCACCAAAAAAAGCCGTCCATCTCCGCATGCAAGCGGGATAGAGGCTTGTCAGTATTCCCTTGGCACATTGCGGGTATGCCCGGGCATAAATATAAAAAACCGCGGCCGTTAAGCCGCGGTTTGTTGATGTTAGGATGGTCGGGACGACACGATTTGAACATGCGACCTCTTGGACCCGAACCAAGCGCTCTACCAAGCTGAGCTACGTCCCGACGATATGAAGTTGAAGCCTCGTTCAGCGACCGGAGTCAAAAAAAAGCCCGAAGGCTCTGCGCGAATCATAATGGAGCGGGTGATGGGAATCGAACCCACGCTATCAGCTTGGAAGGCTGAAGTTCTACCATTGAACTACACCCGCGCAACAAAACTTTAAATGGTCGGGACGACACGATTCGAACATGCGACCCCCTGGTCCCAAACCAGGTGCTCTACCAAGCTGAGCTACGTCCCGACAAGCTGTAAGTAAAACTGGCGCGCCCTGAGAGATTCGAACTCCCGGCCTTTTGATTCGTAGTCAAACGCTCTATCCAGCTGAGCTAAGGGCGCATATATGGAGCGGAAAACGGGATTCGAACCCGCGACCTTCTCGTTGGCAACGAGATGCTCTACCACTGAGCTATTTCCGCATATTCGCATTCGTATGTCGCTTGTTCTTGCAGCCCGAAGCGCTTGAGGCGACAAGAAATAATATAGCAAATACTCGTGATGATTGCAAGCCCTTTAGCGATTTTTTTTATTTTTTTGTTTCGTTCGGTTTCCCGCCGCATGCTCGTACTTCCCGCTGCGGCACCGGGATCGGGATACGGAACCGATTATCCGCAGAACGGCTGACGTCTGAACGGTCTAAGCGACCAACGGAAAGCGGCGGCGCTCGTCCGCCGCCTCCGCGGAAAAATCGAGAGGCTTGCGTCCAAGCCCCTGTATCTCGTCACGAGCCGAAATTCGGCTGCATTTTCCGGCATGCCGGGAAGCGAAGTCGACTTAAAATCCGATGCCCGCTCCCCCGTCGACGCGCAAATCGACCCCCGTGACGAAACGGGCCGCGGGAGAGCTGAGGTAGACGACCGCTTGGCCGATGTCCTCGGAGGTTCCCAAGCGTCCGGCGGGAGTGCGGGACAGAATTTTTCGCGCCCGCTCCGGGTCGCCCTCGAACGCCTTGCGCGTCATCTCGCTCTCGATCCAGCCGGGAACGATTGTATTCACTCTGATTCCGTGAGGAGACAGCTCGCTCGCCAACGCTCGCGCCATCCCCGCGACCGCCGTCTTCGCCGCGGAATAGGCGACGACTTGCGGGATTCCCATGATCGCCGCCATGGAGCCGACGAACAGGATCGACCCCGTCCCCCGCGGCACCATGCGCTTCGCGGTCTCCCGCGCGAGCGCGAACCCGCCCTGCACGTGCGTGCTCAGCACCTTTGCGAAGCTCGCGTCGTCCGTCTCCACGGCGCTTCTCTTCAGGTGGTTTCCGGCGTTGTTGACGAGAATCGCGATCGGTCCGAACCGGTCCTCAACCTCCCGGACCAGCCCGGGAATCGTCTCCAAGCGGTCGATATCGTGCACGGCGTAGGCCGAGTCCGGTCCCATCTCTTCGCAGGCGCTCTGCAGCGTTTCCTCTCTTCTGCCCGTCAGCACGACCTTGCCGCCGGCGCCCACGATCGCGCGGGCAATGCCGAGTCCAAGCCCCGTTCCTCCCCCGGTGACGAGCGCCAGCATTCCGACCAAATCAAATGGATTCGCCATTTCATCTCCGTCCTCCCTTCCTAAGCTTCCATCGTTCGATGGGACACGCACAGCCGCTCGATGAGCTCCCAATCCAGCTCCGCTCCGACGCCGGGCGCCTCCGGCACCGTGATCATCCCCTCCGCGTCGATCGGCAGACGTCCTTTCATCGGAAGCTGGAACCGGTCCTCCGGCACGAAATACTCGAAGTATTCGCAGTTCCGAATCGCGCACGATACGTGCAGGTTGACGATATCCATGTAGTTCATCGTCGTCGTGTGAATCTCGCACCGAAGACCGAACGCTTCCGCGAGATGGGCGATCTTCAGCGTTCCGGTAATTCCGTGCTTCCAGGATACGTCCGCCCGGACGATATCCGCGGCGTCCCCGGCGATCGATTGCGCGACGCCCCAATGGCAGCCCCGGGTCGTCTCCGTCGCGGCGACCGGAATGTCCAGCGCGGCGCACAGCTGCCTGTACTTGTTCACCTCGAAATCCCTGAACGGCTCTTCGAACCACAAATAGTTCAACTGCTCCAGATGACGTCCGACCTTGATCGCCTCGTCCAGGCTGTATTCCGCGACCGGATCCGTCATCAGCACGTGCTCGTCCCCGACAGCGTCCCGCAAAGCCTGATGAATGCTCATATCCAGCTGCCACGGGCCGGGAGGATGCGCTTTGTAGGCGCGGATTCCGAGCGACTTGTAGTGCAGCGCCTCGTTCACGTATTCCTCGACCGTCTCGTGAAACAGTCCGCTGGCATACACCGGCAGCCGCTTCCGGCATGCCCCCATATATTTGTAGAGCGGCAGGTCCGCCGCCTTGGCCGCGATGTCCCACAGCGCGACGTCGACCGGTCCGGGCAGATAGACGGGGAAAAACCCCAGGTGCCGGTCGACGTTCCACAGCTCGTGCCAGATCGCCTCGCGGTCGTGGGGATCTCTTCCCATCACGATCGGCGCGATGTTGTCGTGCAGATAGGCTTCCGTCACCGCGCCCGACCGCGCGGCCAGCGCCGTCGCGATTCCTTCGATCCCGCTGTCGGTCGTCAGCTTGACGACAACGACGTCCCATGGCATCCGGCTGTTGCCCTGCCTCTTGGCATCGAACAAGCTTTCGTTTCTCTGCACCCACCATGTCTCGAACTTGACGATTTTCATGTTGTCCTCCCGTAAATGCGTGTTCAAAAAGTCCGGTTTTCGGCATCGAGACGGATCGTTCGGCCGGCCTCTACAAGATGCCGTACTTTTGGAAAGCCTCCGTACTGGACATTCCGTTCTCGACCTCCCGGCGCACGACTTTCTCCCCGCGGACCTTTTGCAGCGCTTCTGCGATGACTTCCCGCTCCAGTTCCTGGGGAATGACAAGCACGCCATCCAGATCCGCGAAGATCAAATCCCCCGGATTGATCCACACCTCGCCTACCTCAATCGGGCATCGGTAATTGACGACCTGCGTGCGGACGGAGGAGTCCTGCGCAAATCTTCCCCGGGAGAAGACCGGCCAGCTCTGCTCCAGCACCATCGGCGTATCCCTGTGGAAGCCGTTCACGATCGCTCCGACCGCGCCTCTCTTTTTGGCCGTAGCCGTCAGCAGCTCTCCCCAGTACGCGCAGCGCATTTGTCCCCCGGAAGCGATGTACACCTCCCCGGGCTGCAGCTGGTCCAGCGCTTCCGTCAGCAGGCCGAACGGCTTCTCCTGCTCCCCGTATACGTCGATCATCAAGACGGGCATCGCCCGTCCCGCGATGACCATCGCCTCCTTCATCGGCTGAATCGGCTGCGGCAGAAACTGGTGGTACCGTCCCTTCACGTCCAAAATATCGCCCACGACAGGCGTATACAGCTCGGTCTTGATCAATCGAAACAGCTCGTCGTCGGAATTCCACGTTTGCATCGTCTTCTCGTCCCCCTTTATTTACTGCCCCCGGCAAAAGAGTCCCTCAGCTTCGCCGGATCGAGCAGGTGCTTGCGCAGCGCCTCACGGTCGAACACGATGCCGTGTCCGGGAAGCTCGGAAGGCACGCCCATGCCGTTCTTCACCTCAATCGGCGTCTCCAGCAGACCCAGCTCGGTCAACGAGCCCCCGACGACATTCTCCAGCATGAAGCTGTTCTGAACGCCGCACAGCAAATGAAGCGACAGCTCCATCATAAAGTGCGGAGCGACGGGCTTACCGAAGGCGTTGGCGAGATGGGCGATTTTCAGCCATTCCGTAATGCCCCCCACGAAGGCGACGTCGGCCTGCACGATGTCCACCGCGTCCGCCCGCAAATATTCAAGGAATTGCTGCCGACTGTACAGGCTCTCTCCCAGCGCAATCGGCGTGCGAATCGCCTGCTTCAATTGACGGTGCCCCTGCACGTCATGCATCAGCGTCGGCTCTTCGATCCAGCCGAGATTCAGCCGGTCGAGACGGGCACCCTTCTGGATCGCTTCCGCCGCGCTCCACTTCTGATTCAGATCGACGAGCACCGTTCCGCCCGGCCCGAGCAGCTCCTGAACCTTGGAGATTCGTTCGATATCCTCCTCCAGCTCGGGCTTGCCGATCTTGATCTTGACCGTGTCGTACCCCTGCCGGATATAGTCCTTCACCCGGTCCGTCAATTGCTCCGTCGTTCCGCCGCTTCGCAGATCGATCTCGCTGATGTAGGCCGGAATCCGGTCGCGCGCTCCGCCGAGCAGCTTGTAGAGCGGCTGGCCGTGGATTTTGCCGATCAGGTCCCAGACCGCCACGTCGATCGCCGCGATGGCCATCGAATTGACGCCAAGCCCCAGCCGCCGGGACTGCCTCTGCAGCTTGTTCCAGATGCGCTCGTAATCGAGCGGATTCATGCCGAGCACAAGGTTCGCCAGATAGTCGTCGATCAGCGTCCGGATCGCCGTTCCTCCGATATCGACTGTGTAGCTCAGGCCGATGCCGGTCATCCCGTTGTCGGCCTGCACCTCCACGACAATAAACTCCAACCCGTCGACCTTGTTCGTCGCATCCTCCCAAGGCACGCTTGGCGGCAATCGATAGACATTGGACTGAATATTCGAAATTTTCACAATAAATTCCCTCCTTGTTAAAATTCGATTACCGCCTTGATCACGCCGCTGCCCGGATTCAACCATTCGTCGAACGCCTCGATCGTCTTCCCGAAGGGAGCGCGGTGCGTAATGAAGCCGTCGGCGTCCAGGAGTCCTGCCCGCATGCAGGCGATCACCCGTTCGAACTCCGCGAGCGTCGCGGCCCGGCTGGCCAGCAGCGTCAACTCCTTCTTATGAAAGGCGGGATCGTGGAACGAGATGTCCGCCTGAACCAGGCTGACGAACACGACTTTGCCGCCGTGGGCGGCGTAATCGAACGTCTTCATCATCGATTGCGGACTTCCCGTAGCGTCGAACACCGTCGCCGCTCCTTCGCCCCCGGTGATATCCGCCAGCTTGGCCGCAACGTCGCCGGTCGCCTCGACGATCTCGTCGGCGCCCGCCCACTGCCGGCAGAAGCGCAGCCGCTCGACATTCGTATCCATCGCGATCACCTTGGCGCCGGCCAGCTTCGCGAACTTCATCGCCGCCAGCCCGATCGGTCCCGCTCCGATGACGAGTACCGTCTCGCCCGGCTTGACCTCTCCCCTGTTCACGGCATGAAGGCCGATGCTCATCGGCTCGACGATCGCGGTCTGGTTCAGGCTCAAATCTTCCGTCTTGACGACATATTCGGACGGCACCGACATAGCTTCGCGCATCGCTCCGTCCTCGTGCACCCCCAGCACTCGCAGCTCGGAGCAAGCGTTCGGCCGTCCGGCGCGGCAGGCGATACAAGTCCGGCAGGCGATATAGGGCATGATCGTCACCCGATCGCCGACCTTCAGCCCGCGGGACCCGTCCAGACCGTCGTCGTCGGTTTCCGCCACTTCGCCGGCAATTTCGTGGCCTAAGATTCTCGGATAAGTGAAGTACGGCTGCTTCCCGCGGAAAGCGTGATAATCGGTGCCGCACACGCCTACCGCCAGCACCTTGACCAACGTCTCGCCCGGCTTGCGCCGCGGACGCTCTCCGGTCCGCAGCTCGAACGCGCCCGGCTCCACGCACACAATATTTCTCATCGTTAAACCTCTCTTATCGGGATATCGACGCCGACCGCGCCATCGCGACAGATGCGCGCCCTCATCGGCTACATCTGGGAATTGCGGTAATCCTGCGGCGTCGTGCCGTAATATTTTTTGAACAGCTTGATGAAATAATGGGGATTGTGGTACCCGATCTCCTCCGAAATTTCATAAATCTTCTTCGCGCTCGTCTTCAGCAGCATAACCGACTTCTCCAGCTTCAGCTTCGTAATGTAGTCGCTGATGTTCTCTCCCGTCTCCAGCTTGTATAAGCGCGAGACATAAGACGGATGCATCCGCAGATGGTCGGCGATCGACTGCACGGAGATATCGTAAGACAGGTTGGACAGAATGTACTTCTGCGCCTCTTTGACCGCGGCCAGCCTGGCCGTGCTGTTCTCGTTCCGCGCTTGCTGCCGGAACTTGCCGAACACGCTCCGCGTCCATTCGCCCAGATGAGCGACCGTCTTGCACGGGAGCAGCTCCTTGACCGGCAAATAATCGCCGCCGATCAGATCGATCATTTTCCTTCCGCTCGTATGGGCCAGGTTCGAGAACGCGGCGTACAGGGCGAAGAAGGCTTCCATCAGATGCTCGGGCGATTCCGCCCAACGCTCCTCCAGCTCGCTCAGTATCGCCTCCAGACGCGTCTCGATGGCCGTCCAGTCTCCCGCTTCCATCAGATGCAGCAGCGCCGGAGGCTCGTTCAGGCTCTGCAGCGTGCTGATGTCGGCCAACTCTCCGCCGCCGGCGACGTACAGCGGCAAATCCTGGCCGTTGCCGAACCTTTTGCGGAACAGCAGCAGCAGATTGTGATACATCTTGAGCAGATCCGCGGGGAAGGTCCCGCCATGCCCGAGCAGTACGGATACGTCCCGCTTCAAATAATGCCTCACGTTCATCTGGAACTGGTTCGTCCAGCGGTTTAGCCGCTCCTCCAGATCGTCCGCGCTCTCTTCGGTCTCCGTCTTCGGGATGAGCACGATAGCCAAATAATCGTACACGTCCTTACAGCACCAGACCCGGTAGCCTTCCTCGAACGTTTCCTCGGCCATATTGAAGATGGCGTATTCCATCAACGACATTTCGAACGGATCGTAATCCGAAAATTGCTCCTTATAGCGAATCAGCATCATCGCGATGCCGTCGTTCATACGGATCGGCACCTCGAGCATCCGGAGCTTCTCCTCCAGCTTGCCGGCCGGAACGCGCTTGCCCTGCAGCAAGTCGTGCAGCAGCTCTCCGCGCAGCCGGGGCACATGCTCCCGCATCGCGTCCATGGCGCGCTGGACGACACTATGCGTCTCCCTCTCCGTGCGGATGACCTCGATGATCCGAACGACGCGTTCGATCAGCTCTTCGTCCCGGATCGGCTTCAAAATATAATCGAATATATGATTCTGGATGGCCGTCCGCGCATAATCGAATTCGGCGTGAGCCGTCAGCAGCATGCATTTCGTATGCTTCCACTGTCGGGAGATGAGCCGCGACAGCTCAAGGCCGTCCGTCCCCGGCATGCGAACGTCGGTGATGACGATATCGATCGCGTGCATGTTGAGTATGTTCAGCGCCTCGGAAGCGGAGTACGCCTTGTGAACCTCCCCGATTCCCAGCGACTTCCACGGAATCGTATGGGCCAGCGTATCCACGACGCTCATCTCGTCGTCGACGAGCAGCAGCTGCAGCATGTTATCCCTCCTCCTCCGTCTGCCGGAGCGGATCGCTCGGCCAATGCACGACGACCCTAAGTCCGCCCAGCGAAGACGGCTCGAAAGTCAGTCCCGCTTGCGTATCGTACTGATAAGACAACCTCTGGTGCACGTTCCACACTCCGCAGCCGTTCTCCTGATCGAGCGGCTCGGCGATGCGCTGTCGAAGGCTTCTTACCGTTTCCTCGGTCACCCCTTGGCCGTTGTCGTCGATCGTCACCCGGTATTCGCCGTCCCTTTCTTCCCCCGAGATGAGGATAATGCCGTATTTCTCGCTCTTCTCGACGCCGTGCACGATGGCGTTCTCGACGATCGGCTGAATCAGCAAGCGCGGTATCTGAAGCTCCTTCATCGCCTCGGGAACCTCGATCTCGTAATGGAAGCGCTGAATGCGCAAATTCTGGATCGTCAAATAGTTTTCGATCAGCGCCAGCTCCTCCCCGAGCGTCGTCATCGTATGCTCCAGCTTCGTAATGTATCGGAAGTAATCGGCCAGATTCATGATCATGTCCGTCGCCGCCTGCTTATCGTCCACGGCGATCATGTTTTTGGCGAAAAACAGGCTGTTGGACAGAAAATGGGGGCTGATCTGCGATTGCAAATGCTTGAGCTTGGCTTCGCGAAAACGAATATTTTCCACGTACACCTTCTCCAGCAATCTCTGAATCTCTTCCGTCATTTCGTTGAACTTGGCGAACAGAAATTCGAATTCGTTCTTCGGACGATAGCTGAGACGGTGGGAATAGGAACCGGTTTGGATCTTCTGCACGCCTCTGACCAGCAGCATGATCGGCTTGCGCAGCTGCTTGTACAGCACAAGCGTGGCGATCAGCCCGAACAGCAGAATCAGCGCGAGCGCTCCGTAAAATAAATTCCGGCTTTTGACGATCGGCTGCAGCACCTGCTTGAGCGGCAAATAGTCGATGGCGTACCAGCCGAGGCTTGCGGACTTCGCGTAGCTGACCAGATAGTGGTCTTCGCCGATATCGATCGTCCGGTATCCCGCGTCGTCCAGCGTCTGCCCGTCCAGATATCCGGCAATCTCCTCCGTCGTCGCCCGGGTCGGGCCTTGTTCACCGATCGGATCGTCGCCTTTTCTATAGAAGAAGGAGCTTCCGCTTCTGTCCTCGTTTTTATAATCGCTCAGCATGCGAATCATATTGCTTTCGGAAAACCGGACCTCGACGACGGCGTCCGCCTCCAGCAAGCTCCGGTTCACAAGCAGCGGGCTGAACAGCACCTTGGAGAAATAGCCTCCCGCTCCCTTGCTTCCCGCGGAATGATATGTCCAGGATTTGGCCGTCTGCGCGCGCAAATACTCCTCGTCGTACGAGCTGAAGTAATCGTTCGAGATCGACTGCTTCGTTCGCGGCAAATAGACGATGATCGTGTTTCTCCAGCTGCTCGTCACGCTGAGCAAACCGAGTTTCTGGACGATATCCTCCTGCGCCTGCACTTGCTCGTAGGAATCCAGCAGCCTGTCGGATTCGCCCAGCTTGAGAACGCTCGAATCCTTGCTCACGATAATGGACATGATCGACAGTTGATCGATAATCGTGTCGACCTGGCTCGTGAAGAAGGAGAGCCTGTTCAAATTTTTCTCCTGCAGCTCCTGCCGGATCGTGTTGACCGACACGGCGTTCGAATAGCCGTAGATGAGAACGAGCGGCAAAATGAGCAGCGCGATCAAGACGACCATCTTGCTGAACGTATTCCACCGGTGATGCATGGTCCCAGCCCCTTGTCGTTAGCCTTTCACCGCCCCCGCGGACAAGCCGCTGACGACGTACTTCTGCGCCAGCACGGCAATGACGATGACCGGAAGCGTAATGATGCATGCTGCCGCCATCAAGCCGCCCCAATCGATGGAGGTGCCCCCGAGAAAATTGTAGATGGCGATCGGCAGCGTCTTCGTCCTCTCGCCGGCCAGAATAAACGAGAACATAAAGTTGTTCCATGAAAAAATGAATGCGAGCAGCGACGAGGTGATGATCCCGGGCAGCGATATCGGAAGCACCATCTGATAGAAGGTGCGGACTTTCGAGCTGCCGTCGATCCAGGAGGATTCCTCCACCTCTCTCGGGAACGACTCGAAGAACGGAATCATGATCCACATAATGAAAGGAAGCCCGATCACCATATGGCTCATGATCAGTCCCGGATAAGAATCGATCAGGCCGATCTCGTTGTACAGCACGTACCATGGCACCAAATAGCTGATTCCTGGCA
The DNA here is from genome assembly GCF_042431195.1 of Cohnella cellulosilytica. Lineage (NCBI taxonomy): Bacteria > Bacillati > Bacillota > Bacilli > Caryophanales > Paenibacillaceae > Cohnella > Cohnella cellulosilytica. The sequence goes on along the minus strand of NZ_JBHMDN010000020.1, from coordinate 20,850 downwards.
AGATTTTCGCTACGAGAATCGCGATCGAGGCGGCCTGCATTTTGAACTTGGCGATCGCGTACGCCGCCGGCAGGCCGAGCGCGAGAGCGAAGAGCGTCGACGAGGCTCCGACGACAAAGCTGTTGGCGATATATTTCGCATAGTCGTAGTCCTGGAACACGGACACGTAATTTTTGAAGGTCGGCGTGAACCGGAACAGGTTGTCCGGGTTCAGAATTTGAATTTGCGACTTCAACGAAGCCGTCAGCATCCACAGCAGCGGGAACAGGAGGCCGAGCAGCACGAGCGCGTTCAGCGCCCCAAGCCCCGCCCGCTTGGTCCAGGGAATTCTCATTGCAGGCTTCCCGCCTTTCCGCGCAGGCCGTTCAATACCAGCACCAGCGTGATCAGCATGAGGAAAAATACGATCAGAAGCGCCGAAGCATATCCGAACTTAAAGCCCGAGAACGCCGTGTCGAAGATCATCAGATTAAGCGTCTGCGACGCGAAATTCGGCCCGCCCTGCGTCGTCGCGTAGATCGTATCGAACGTTTTGACCAGGTCGATGACCCTTAAGGTAATCGCCGTGATCAGCGTCGGCAGCAGCAGCGGCAGCGTAATGCGCGTAAACTTCTGCCAGGCGTTCGCCCCGTCCACGCTGGCGGATTCGTACGGGTCCGACGGAATCGTGGCCAGGCCGGCGATCGCGATCAGGGCGATCATCGGCGTCCACTGCCAGACGTCGACGATAATGAGCGACGGCATAACCTGCGTCACCGAGCCGAGCCATTCCTGCGTTGCGAAGCCCAGTCTTTTCAGCAGCTGATTGGCCATTCCGATCGACGGCTCGTAGATGAGCAGCCAGACCAGGCCGACGGATACCGGCGTAGCGACCATCGGCAGCATCATCATCGTTTTGGCGGTCCTCGCTCCGAACATCTTCTTCGAGAACAGCACGGCGATTCCGACGCCCAGCACCGTCTCCAGCACGATGCTGATCGAGGAATGATAGAAAGTAATCCATAACGCATGCCAGAAAGCTTTGCTCGCCAGCAGCGCCGCATAATTATCGAGCCCTACCCATTTGGGCGGCTGCACGGCCGACATGCTCCATTCGAACAAGCTAAGTCTTGCCGTATAGAATATCGGAAAAGCGACCATAAGCGCAATAAAGAGCAGCGCCGGCGCCACGAATACCCACTTGAGATGGCGATCCAGCCAGTTGACGATGGCGACCACGACATTCCCTCCTTCTCTGTTGGGATGGGGGAACGAGCCCGGTCTTCGACCGCAAGGCCCGCCCCGCCATCCGCTTCGCTGTCCTTATTGGGAGTTATCCTTGTCGATAATCGCCTGAAGCTCCTCGTTGGCCAGATCGGCCGCCGCCTGGATGTCTTCGCCGAGAATCGCCTTCACGACGATCGCTCCGACGACGTCCCGGGATTCCGTCACGCTCATCACCTGAGGCACGAAATGATCGACCCCGATGTTCATCGTCTCCTGAATGGCCGCGGCCAGATCCTCCGGGAATTCCGCCGTTCCTTCCTTCGAAGCCCAGACGGAATCCCGCGCTCCGGGAACGCCGCTTTGCTGAATCATCAGCGCGTTCTCCTTGTTGGTCGCCCATTCCATGAACGCCCACGCCGCGTCCTTGCCCTTGGACTGCGGATTCATCGCCAGCGACCACGACGCCGTGCTGTACGGCTTCGCTCCCGCGCTGCCGGCCGGGAAAACGCCGAAGCCGACTTTATCGGCCACAAGCGACTTCTCCGGGTCGGTCGCGTTCTTGAACAGCGCGGCCGAATCGACGTAGAATGCGGCCTTGCCTTGCGCGAACAAGCCGATCGCCTGCGCCCAGTTCATGTTCAGAACGCCTTGCGGGCCGTAATTTTTCACCAGATCGGCATACAGCTTGAAGCCTCTGATCGCTTCCGGCGTATTGACCGCCGCCTTGTCTCCGACCATGAAATCCCCGCCCTCGGAGAACACGAACGAAGAGACTGCCGTGACCAGCGCGTTCCGCTGTCCCCTCGCCACGAAGCCGTAGAAGTCGTCCTTCGGCTTGTGCAGCTTCTTCATCGCCTCCTCGAATTCCGCCATCGTCTTCGGAACGGGAATGTTGTTTTCCTCCAAAATGTCTTTCCGGTAATACAGGATAAATTGGTCCGTCCAGAGCGGAATCGACATCAGCTTGCCGTCGATGGTGCTGGCCTCGATCGTCGCTTTGGAGAAATCGCCGAAGTCGTACTCCGCGTTGCGGTTCGCGTAATCGTCCAGCGGAGCCGTCCAGCCGTTTTTGGCGTACAGGATTTTGTCCATGTACGGACGATACGTGAAGACGTCCGGCGTATCCGCCCCGGTCGTGAACTGAACCGCCAGCTTCTGCTGCAGCTGCTCCTCGGCGAACACCTGCAGATCCACCTTGATGCCGGTCTCCTTCTCGAACTTCGGGATCTCCGGCTTCAACGCATCCGTCCAAGGATGGTTAACTGCGAATACGGTTATTTTCTGGCCGGCCATTGGCTGCTTCTGCTGCTCTCCTGCGGGCGAAGCCGCGTTTTCCTTGCCGCCTCCTCCTCCGCAAGCGGTAGCCGTCAGAGCCGTAGCAAGCGTTAATCCCAGTACCGAGAACTTTTTGAGCGTCATGTTGTTGCCCCTCTCTTAGCTTAAAATTCCCCACGCCCTCATTGTATACACGGCCCGTCCGCGAACCCATAGCAAGATTTCAAGATTCATGCATCCATATCTTATCATGCGGACATCTCCTCTCCCGCGCGGCTTTACCTTTCCGGAGCATGCCTAAAAGGCCGCTTCGCGAGGCCATCCGGCCTGCAAAGCAGCCTTACCGTTCGGATAAGGTCAGGAACCTGCCGATCGCGTCTCCTCCCGCAGAGCCCGGGTAAAATCGTGTCCGGTCGGATTCTGAAAAATGCGCAGCCCGAAGGTCGGAGCGGAGGCGAAAATGTGGTCGAAAATATCGGATTGAACCGACTCGTAGACGGCCCAGTTCGTATCTCGCACGAAAGCGTAGATTTCCAGAGGCAGGCCGTGCTCCGTCGGCGCCAGCTGCCTGACCAGCAGCGTCAGGTCCCGATGAATCAGCGCGTGCTGCCGCAAGTAATTTTCGACGTAAACGCGGAATACGCCGACATTCGTCAGCTGCCTTCCGTTCACCTCCAGCGATTTGTCGACGCCGTTGCGGTCGTTATGCTCGGCAATTTCCCGCTCTTTATTTTCGATGTAATCGGCCAGCAGTTGGATCTTCCGAAGCCTCCCAAGCATCTCGCGCGAACAAAAGCCGATGCTGCTCGCATCGATATGGACGGCCCGCTTGATGCGCCGCCCGCCCGCCTGCCTCATCCCCCGCCAGTTGCGGAACGAGTCGGAAATGAGCGCATAGCTCGGAATCATCGTAATCGTTTTATCGAAATTCAGCACCTTTACTGTGTTCAGGGAAATATCGATCACGTCGCCGTCCGCGTTGTACTTCGGCATCTCGATCCAGTCTCCCACGCGCACCATGTCGTTGGCCGACAGCTGTACGCCGGCGACAAGTCCCAGAATCGAATCCTTGAAAATCAGCATCAGAACGGCCGACAGCGCTCCCAGGCCGCTTAGCAGCAGCAGAGGGCTCTGCCCGATCAGGCCGGAAACGATAATAATGGCGCCGATAATGAACACGAAAATTTTGATCACTTGCGTGTAGCCGCGGATCGGCTTTATTTTGGATACTTCATAGGTATTGTAAATGTCGTTGCACGCGTTCAGGAAGGCGTCGATCGCCATCATGCTTACGATGATAATGGAGATGACCGCACCCTTCTCGATCAGCGTCTGATAATGCGGGAAGACCGGCGCGAAGTAATAAATGATGACAGCCGGCACAATGTGGGCAAACCGGTGGAAAACTTTGCGCTCCAAAAAGACATTGTCCCAGGTGAAGCGATTTTTCATAATGATCGAGGCGATGACGCGCAGAACGATTTTCTTGGTCACGAAGTTCGCCACCGCGCATAATCCGACGACAAGCAAGATGACGATCATACTGGCGAGATACACCGCTACGGACGACGAGACTCCCTGCTCAAGCAATTGACGCTTAATAAAATCCATTCATTTCTCCTTATGCAGCCTTGAATTTCGTGGCTCCATTATAACACTCTCCGCATAAGTGGCAAGCCTTCCCTCGCTCTTCGGCAAATAAAGCCGAGACAGCGGGACAATCCCCGCCGTCTCGGCCTCGTTCGCGTTTCAACCTATCGGCTGATGACTTCCTGACGCTTATCGTCGATGATGTAGAAATGCGCTGCCGCGGCTTCTTCGATATCCTTGAAGGCCCAGAAGTCGGCCGGCACATCCGGGAACGACGGTTGTTCGACGCCGTTAAGCGGCCCGCGTCCGAACATCCGGTTGAGCATCGCAACCGCTTCCGCGCGGGTCGCGCTGCGGCCCGGCTTAAAGCTGCCGTCCGCGTACCCGTTGATCAGCCCCGCCTCCAGCGCCGCACGGATGCTCCCTTGCGCCCAATGACCCGCAATGTCATTAAAACCGAGCGTTCCGCCCTTCTCGACGGCCAGATCGCGATAGTTCGCGATCACCGTGGCGATCTCCGCGCGCGTGACCGCTTCGTTCGGCTTAAAGCTGCCGTCCGGCCTTCCTTGCATCAGCCCTTTTTCTTTGACAAAAGCGATGGCTCCCGCGGACCACGAGGTTTTCGATACGTCCGCAAACGGCGCTTCTCCGCTCCATACGCCTTCGGTATAACCCAGATTACGCGCGATCATCGCTGCGAATTGCTCGCGCGTCACGTTCTCGAGCGGCTTGAACAACCCGTCCGGGAAACCGCCGACGTAAGCTTCGTGCCGCCCCTGCTCGGGGTTTAACGCGATCGCCCGATTAAAGTCGATGATCGCGAACGTGCTGAATTGAGCGATGGAGAATTGAAGCCCCGGCTGTCCATCCGGCATCGTTACGAGCAGACCTGCGGCCACTTCTCTCTCGCCGTTGGAATGTTCGATGAAGATCCCCAGCTGCGCCAGGTAGGCGGCAAGCTCGCTCTCCTTCTCGGGAAGCGCAACGCCGCGCAGCGGCAAGGTGAGCGTTACCGGCCGGTTCGTCAAGTTCGTCTCGACTTTCATCGGTCTTGCCACCACGTCGATCAGCTCGTCTTCGGCCCATTGGCGAACGACGTCTTCCGCGCGCGCACGAGCCTCAAGCTCGTTGCGTTCGCCCACGTCCTTAACCGGAACGAGTTTGAAATAAACGCTATTCTCCAATTCTCCGAGCGAGCCGTTCGGCACTTGAATCCAAACATTCGGATTGAAGAATTCAAGGTCGATGCCGTTCTCCCGCAGCAATGCGGCCGTCTCTTGCGGGATTTCAAGATTGACTTCGCTGACCGCATCCCGGTCGTCCGGAATGACGATCCGCGCGGCGCGTTTTCCGCCCGCCAACGCTTTGTCGACCGTTTCCCGCGCCTTGTCCCGGGTGTAGACCACTTCGTCGTGAATACGCCCGTCGCTTCCGGTCGTGCGTTTGATCTCCACTTGGGCCATATCGGCTTGGTCGTCGTCGCCGCTTACGACATCAACCGCCAACGTTTCCGTAGATTCCGATGGAACGGACCCTCCTCCGCCCGGGGACGAAACCCGCTGAACCGCGAACGATCTCGTCTTCATCACCGTGCGCTCGCCGTCTCTCGCCGTCGCTTCAACGGTATAGGCGCCCGGAGCCAGCGTCTGATTCAGGTCGTAAGACCATGCTGCGTCGCCGGGGCTCCAGTTCAGCTTCCCGTTCACGCCGACAGCATTGCCTTTGGCATCTTTTACGGCTACCGTCAGTGCGTCGGCATCGGGATGAACGCCGCCATAAATGGCAGGTCTCGCGTTGGTCGTATTTCCGCTCGGTCCGACGATCCGAAGAGCCGCCGCGAACGGATTTTCGGCCATGAGGGTAAATCTTCCCACAGGCGAGCCTTGATCGCCCGTGCCGACCAACCGGCCTGCTCCGTCGTAGTCGATGCGGATGTTCGCGTCAACGGACAAGCGGATATCGTCCGGCAATGCCAGGATCACTGTCGACGGATCGGTTTCGTATACGGCAGCCGTAACCGTTGCTGCTTGTTCGTCAACCGTGACGGTGAACCCGCTTGGCGAAGCTCCGCCGTTAAAGGCTACGCCTCTATCAAACGCCACGGTTACGATGTTTGTTCCCTCCGCGAAGCTGCCGCTTACCGCTCTCGGCGGGACCTCTTTGAGCGCTTCGCGGGTTTCCTGCAGACGCTGCAGCGCTTGATCGACTTGAGTTTGCGTCGCGTCGCTTGCCGCCAGTACCGCATGCGCGGCGGTCAGAGCGGCTGCGAACGGGCCCCAGGTTTCCGACGTATAGTCCGCTTCCTGTTTGCCTGAATCCGCATTCGCTTCGATCTGCAGCGCCGTCTTGTCGACCGGATCGGTTCCTTCGCCGGGGTCCGGCTCGTCTGCTCTTGTCACGCTGATCTTATACGTAGCAGCTGTTCCATCCTCCGAGATTACGACGATCGGAATGTCGTTAATACCCTCGACAAGCTCTACCCTGGTCTCGGTTCCCGACGCTGCGGGCACACCGTTTACGGTAAGGCTCTGATATACAGAAGCGGATACCGTCGGCGTAATGCCGATACTTGTTACGCGGTTTGCAACGCTTGCCTCGTAATTCATTTCGTTCGGCGCAAATGCCGGCGACAGCGTGCCGGAGCTGATCTCCAGCGCTCTTAATGCAGCGTCGCCAATCGAGTACGGCTCTCTTTCGATATCTACATAGGTCGTGCCGGCGTTAAAATCCGCCGCGTAGAATTCGATTTTGCCAATATCCGAGACCGCATTTCTAAGCGCTCCTTGCGTTACCTTCTGAACGCCGTCGACATAAAAATCGAATTTGTCGGTATCCGTGTCGATGACCAATTTCAACTCGTACCACGTGTTTGCGGCGAATGGCTGGAGCGTCTGCCAGCCTCCGTTGCTGTACGCCTTAATATTGCCATTGTCAAATTGGATCGTTGCAGCCATCGTAGTTCCGTCGCTGCCGTACACATAAGGCAGACACCACAGATTGCCGGTACTCTCTCTCCTGACCTTGGCCTCAATGACCACTGTTCCGCTTAGCGGGGCAAACTCTTTATACAAGGATGTCTTGGAGCCCGTCGCGGTACCGACTTTATTAATCAGCACGCTCTTGTCCGCGGCGCTCGGAACGTCCTGCACGGTTACCGTCCCTACGCTTGTGTTCACGCCCCATCCCACAGGCGCGCTTCCAGCGGGCATGGTATTAAAGTTATCGCGGCTGTGATCCGCATCTCTGGTGACGACGATCGTATAGACGGCAGTTGTGCCGTCCTGCGCCGTGACGACCACCGGGATCGCGTTTGCTCCGACTGCCAGATGCACGCGCCCTGCGGCTCCCGACATCAGGGACTCACCGTTTACAGTCAGGCTCCGGTAGGTCGGCGAAGTCGCGGTTGCCGTAATGTCTAACGTGGATACATCGTTTGCAACCAAGACCGCGTAATCTCTATTTTCCGGCGTAAACGCCGGAGTTAACGCGCCTTGACTGAGGGTCAGGCCGCTGAGCGATGCAATGCCGCTCTGAGCCGCTTCCCTTGTAATCACAAGCATGTAGGTGGCGGTCGCACCGTCCAGCGCCTTGACGACTACCGGAATGCGATTTTCGCCATTTTCGAGATTTACACTGCTGGCAGCTCCCGATACCGCGGGTTCGCCGTTTACGGTCAGAGCCTCGTATCCGAGAACGGTAGCCGTCGGCGTAATGTCCATGCGGGATACAACGTTTGCCACAATGGCCGAATAGTCTTTAATGACGGGTGAAAAAATCGGCGTCAACGTCCCCTGACTGATGGACAGATCGCTTAAGGACGCGCCGTCCAGAGGCGAGAAAAATTTGACCTTATCCGTCCGCGCCTGCTCGCCGTTGCTGGCGGTGCCTTCGATTCTGACCGTGCTGTTCGCCGGTATATCCACGTTCGCGATGAGCCTGCGGGTTAACGAATCCAGATCGGGCGCATCCGAACTCAAATTACGGTCGGCGGTCCACGAATCGATCAGCTTGTCGTCCACATACAGCTTGTAGGACGAAGTGCCGTCATTCTCGTCGAAATAGTTAACCTGTACGTCGTAGACGCCGGAAGGCTGATCGAATACATAGCTTGCCGAGCCGGTTCCGGAAGCGACTTCGATCAGTTTCTGCATGGACGCGTAATCGTTGCCTTTGACCGTATACTTCGATAGGGTCATCTCTTCGGCTTCAACCCACAGTTGAATATAAGGAAGCGCCAAATACGGCTTTAGAACCGCCGCCAGCTTGTTCGCGGCTTTGGCTTGACCCGACCGGGTAGGAAGAAAGCTCATCCCGTCGCTCTGGTAGTCCCCCGATCCGGGAGTTCCGTATCCATCGAGCCAACCTGTCGTATCCACGAAGCGAACCTTCGTATCGCCCGCTTCGATTCTCGCTTGTACGGCATTGGATACCTCGGTTTCGAGCCATCCGTTAAACAATCTTAAAGCGAAGATTTCCGCATTCGGATACTTGTCCCTTAGCGAAGCCAGGAATTGAATATAATGGCTTTGGAATTCTGCAGGATCTCCGCCGTTATATCGGTCGTAAGACCCCAAATCCACTACGATGGCCTGTGGAGCTGACGCGTGAACATCCCAATCGGCCGAGGCGGCGGATGCCGGCGTTTTCATTTTCCAGTAGGCTTCCTCCATCCCCGCCGTTCCCCCCGACGATGTTCCATCGACCAGCGACAGGTTCGGATAGGTTATCTGCGTATGTTCGTTTCCTAAAATATCGGAGGCCAGCCAGGCATAAGAGTCTCCGCTGCCGTTGGCGTTCCCCATGCCTGCGGCAATGGAATCGCCGATAAATTCCACAACGGGATTGGCCGGAATTTGCGGTTCAACCGTGGTCGCTCCGTAATCCAGCACCAAGCCCTGGAAGACCAATTCATCGTCGGCATACCGGGCGGCAACTCGCAGACTGTGAGTTCCGGCCTCCAGCGGGACCTGCGTCAAGTTCACCGTGCCGTTCACGCCGGACAGCAGCTTGTCGCCGGTCTCGTCTATATTGACGAGGATATCGGCTGTTTTCCCCAGATGGATGCTTGCCGTCGTTCCGGTAAACCTCGTCTTCAAATAGGCGCCGCCCCAATGGCTGCCGTACTTGGCGGAATCGCTCTTGTCCCAACGTCCGACATACCGGATATTCGGATCGTCAACCGGGATCATGCCGGTGCTGCCACCCGAACCCGCTTCTTTTCTTATTTTGATCGTGTAGGTCGCGACTGTGCCATCCTGCGCCTGGACGACTACAGGAATGCGGTTATCCCCGGCAGCCAGCCCCACGGAGCTTGCGGCACCCGATACTGCGGGCGCACCGTTTACAGTGATGCTTCTGTACGCGGAAGATGCCGCCGTCGGCGTTAAGTCGACGCTTGCCTCACTGTCGGCAACGCTGACCGTATAGCTCCGAATCTCCGGCGAGAATGCCGGCAAGAGCGTGCCGGAGCTTACGGCCAGCTGGCTTAACGATGCATCGCCGCTTGGAAGCCCGGCGGATTCGACCATGGCGTTCCCTTCATTTGACGGATCGCTTTCCACGCTTCCGTTAACCGCCGTTACGACAAGATAGTATCTCGTCCAATCCCGGAGAGGCTCGATCTCGCTGCTTGTTCCCGTGATATTGTCCACTGTCTCGCTATACTGTCCGGACGCCGTTCCGTACGCAATGCGATAATGATCCGCTCCCGCCACCGGCGTCCATTGAGCGGTCAGCTTGCCGTTCCCGGGCGCGACACTGACCAGCTGCGGGGCCAAGAGCTTGTCGGCCGACGGAGCTGCGGTCCGTTCTTCGGATGCCTCGCTCTGCTCCTCGTCGGCATACTTCGTGCGCACGACGAAGTAATATTCGGTATCGTTGGTCAGTCCATTCACGATATAACTTGTCGTATTGCCGCAATCCACAGTCTCGGCGTAGACGCCGGACTCCGTTCCATACTGCAATACGTAACCCGCCGCATTGGGAACCGGCGACCAGTCAAGCTTGACCTGCGTGCTGCCCGTCTCGACGGTCTGCCATTCGGGCGCGCTCGGCAGAGGGGTCAGCAGGATGTAATCTATCGCCGCCATATAACCCGAAGAAGACGCATGCTTGCCTGTCGCGGTAAATTGGACAGGATGCTTGCCGGCGCTTAAAGTCGCCGTCCCCAAATCGACCTCCATAAAATTCTGTCCGGCGGCATATTGATCGAAGGGCGAGCCCTGAGCGATTCCGTCAATCGACATTTGCAGTATCGCGCGGCTGGAGCCGCTTTTATAACCCACCTTAACGTTATAGATGCCGGCTTCGGCAACATTGAAATTGTTGTATCGGACAAATTCGCCTGCCGCTTTAAGATCGGCCTTGCTCCAGACGCTATTGCTGGCGTTCAGAGTAGTCAGCAGTTCCTTCTCGGCTGTTAATGCGCGGCCGGAGGCGATCGTCGCTCCGCCGTTCAGGATTTCCGCCTCATGCAGGGTTGAAGCGTCGCTCGTAGAAATGTCGCCGTGAACTCGGACGATGGAGAAGGAATACGGCTCAACCGAATAGTCGAGCTGATTGCCGGTTACGCTTGCCGTAGTCGTACCGTAATCCACTTCATTCAGATCGGTGCTCTGACCTTTGCCATCCAGCCTGTAATTGTTGTCCTTGGCCTCCTTGTTGCCTGCAGCTTTGGGCTTCAGGTAGGTCACATCGGCTGTTGGGGAGATGCCCGTCATTCCGTTCAGCGTAATTTTCGGATTAATCGTATTCGCGCCGTTATTGATAAGCTTCAGGATCAAATCGCCGGTTTCGTTATCCTTGCCTGCGACAACGACAAGGCTGGTGTCGCCCGATTGCCTGAAATTCACATTGTAATCCGCGAGATTTTCCGCCCACATCTTGTCTACGTGATAATAGTTGCTTTTGAACACATGGGCATTGTCAAAATCGATCACTCTTCTCAGCAGCGTAAAAGAGGACATGTCCAGAATATCCCCGTTTTTCTCGAATACCGCTTTGTCTTTGGCCATATCCAACGCATCGTTGATGGAAGCGTCCCGCTGATTGGAACCGTATTCGCCGATCATCACCTTCGGATAGGTGCGGTCATAGTTGTAAATAAAATGAATCCAGTCCAGACTGCCTCTGTCGTAATAATAGTGGCCGTCGGTTTCGTAAGCGCCCAATTGCTGGCTGAATTCATACATGGAATGAGAGTCCGATGCCGTTACGATCAGCTTGAGCGACGGATACGCCTGATGAACCGCATCGTATATTCTGGTAATATCCGCTCTGGCATTGGCGCTGTCATGCTCTTCGTTACCCAATGCCAGATACTCCAGACCAAACGGTTCGGGATGGCCCATAGCCGCGCGCTTCGCGCCCCAGGTCGAAGTCGGGCTGCCGTTGGCAAACTCTACGAAATCCAGCGTGTCCTGCACGAGCTGGTCCATCGCGGCGGAATCGGGGCTAAGAGCGCTGCCGATATGCTTTACGCCCACGGGAAGAACCGGCACCGCAACCACGCCGATATCTTCGCTCAGCTGCAGCCACTCGAACATGCCGAAGCCGTTCGTCATATGTTCCCGGGGGTCCATGGAGTTCCATTGGGGGTTGGGATATTCCTTGCGCGTTTCGATGGGTCCCAATTGATCCTTCCAGTTGTATTGGTAGGAAGGCATATGAATAATGCAGCCGCCCGGAAAACGCAGGAATCCAAGGTGCATGTCCTCCAGAGCTTCTCCGATATCGGCCCTTAATCCATTCGGACGGTTCTTGTAGGTTTCGGCCGGGAACAGGGAGATAAAATCCAGGTACACATTCCCCGTGCCGTTCGCCAGCAGGACCAATCTGGCATCCGCATCGCTGGCACCGGATGTAAGGGTGCCCTCGTATTTCACCCACTCTCCGGTCAGAGAGGCGATCGTTGCATGGCCATAGCTTGTGCCGTCCGTGCTTTCGATCGCCAGCGTTAACGACGAGCTGAAATCGGCCCCTCTCCGGGCATAGAACGAGTAGTTATAGACCGCGCCGGCTTCGACGCTGACGCCGTACCAGCCCGCATTGGAAATGCCCACGCCGTCACCCGCCGCAGACACGTTTACATGCAAATAATGCGTATTCACGGCGTTAAGCGGGTTCATGTTTTCCACGGCAGCGGTTCCGCTGCCGCCGCCCCGGCTAACCTTGGTCCATCCGGCCAGAGGCGTATTATAGGGCGCCGCATCCTCGGAGCCGAACTCGAACGACCGGTTAAACACCTTCTCCGCATAAAAGCCGCCGTCCATGGCCAGATTCAGATCCTCGGCAAATCCGCCTACCAGAAGCTGCGAGACTTCATTGGTCGTGATGTTAGCGTTTACAGTTACTTCTGCGGCAGATGCAGCCGCATAAGCAGGCTGCTGTCCCGTCACAAACATGCTGAGTAACAGGGAAGCGATCAAGAGCGTAATTGCACATTTTCTGGCTGCTGCCTTAAACGCGGTCAACATGTTGTCCATTCAACTCCTTCGCTTTATTTATCCTTTGATTCCCGTTGTGGCCACGCCTTCCACAAAGTACTTCTGCGCAAAGAAAAAGATAAGCACGCATGGAATGATAGCCACGATCGACATCGCCATAATCTGGTTCCAGTTTGCGGCCGCCGTATTATCCAGAGACATTCTCAAGCCCAGAGCGATCGTGTATTTCTTGACGCTGTTGATATAGATCATCGAATTGAAAAAGTCATTCCATGTCCAAATGAATTGGAAAATCCCTACGGAGAACAGCGCCGGCTTGCACAGCGGGAGCAAGATCCTCACCAGAATAACAAAAGAATTGCAGCCGTCCACCGTGGCCGATTCATCCAGCTCTCTTGGCAAACCTCTGAGAAATTGCACCAGCATAAAGATAAAAAACGGATAACAGGCAAACAGCGCAGGTATCGTAAAAGGCAAATAGCTGTTAAGCCAGTCAAAGTTCTTAAACAGAATATATCTGGGGATGATGACGACGGCGTTAGGCAGCATGAGCGTAGAGATCATCAAAATAAACAGCGGTTTCTTGAACGGGAACTTGAAGCGCGCAAACCCGTAAGCGACCAACGTACTGGACAGCAACGTAAAAAGGACAACCGGAATGACCAGCATAAAGGAATTCGTGAAAAAAACGCCAAAACTGAACTGTCCGCTTCCCTTCCACCCTTTGGCGAACGCGTCCCAGACTATCTCCTTGGGCAGCAGCGCAATCGAACCGAATATTTCGTTATTAGGCTTGAAGGCCGCAAAGAACAACCAGATAAGAGGGTAGATCATCAATAGGCCGAAGGCGCTTAGCAACAGGTATCTTGCCATTTTCTGAAACGGATTGTATTCTTTCTTCACCTAGAAATCTCCTCCATCCTCGTAGTGGGTCCAGGATGCCGATGATTTAAAGGTCAGCGCGGTAAATCCCAGAATGATCAGAAACAGAACCCATGACAGCGCGGAGGCATAGCCCATCTTGAAAAACTTGAAGCCTTCGTCGTACAATTTCATCGCATACAAGTAAGTGGAGTTCAAAGGCCCTCCGTTCGTGATGACGAACGGTCCGGTAAAATCCTGAAACGCATTCACCATCTGCATAATCAGGTTAAAGAAAATGATCGGCGTCAGCAGCGGAATCGTGATTGTGAAGAACATCCTGACTTTGCTTGCGCCATCGACGGTTCCCGCTTCGTACAGCTCGGCGGGGATTTGCTTTAAGCCCGCCAGGAAGAGCACCATGGACGACCCGAACTGCCATACGGTGAGAAGGCCTATCGTAAAGAGCGCGATCTTGGGACTTCCCAGCCAATCGATCTCCGGAACATGCACGGCGGCGATAACTCTATTGATAAAACCGTCTTTGGCAAACAGAAATTTCCATAACACGGCAACCGCAACGCTGCCTCCCAGGATGGAGGGAAGATAATATACAGTGCGGAAAATGTTGACGAATTTTAAGTTTACGTTTAACATCACGGCCACAAGCAAGGCGAAGGCGAGCTTCAGCGGTACCGACATCAATACGTATTCAATCGTTACGAGCAAGGATTTATAGAACAGCTCGTCTTTGGTAAACATCGTAATATAATTTTTCAGACCTACGTAGCTGGGCGTATTCGTAATGGAATAGTCCGTAAAGGAATAAACAAAGGACGAGATAAAAGGATACAGCTGAAAGACGAGAAAACCCAAAATCCAAGGGGAGATATAAACAAGTCCGATATACCTCTTTGTCGGCCCTTTTTTCATCGCTGCCATTGTTTTCATTCCAGTCACCAATCATCGTTAAATTTTTGCCGTGTCTTGCTCCAGGGCGATCCCTTATACGGCATCGCCCTGGAGCTTTATTCGCATCCGGTTTCGACTTTACTTGGCTTTTTCTTTAAGCTCGTCCAGTTTGGCCTGAACGCGCTCCGTAAGCTCATCCGCCGCTTGCTCCGGCGTTAAGCTGGCGAAGGCCACCTTCTGCAGGACATCCTTCTCGATTTCAAATACTTCGGCATTGCTTAGAAGCACCGGCGGCGCGGCAGCGGGGTCCTGGGACGTAAAGTCGACCACCTTGGCGATGTCCGGATCGATTTTGTCGGCTTCCACCAGAGCCTGTCTGGCCGCTTCCGACGTGGGGACGGATCTCTGATCCGTAAGAATCAGCGCAGCCTCGGGATCATTGAGCAGCCAGTTGGCAAATTTGACGGCCTCCGCTTTATTCGCAGAATTGCTGGACACCCCCAACAGCATGGAAGGCTTGAAGGAGATCGATGGATCGATGCCGTCTTTGACCTTGATCGGCTTGGCCACGGCAAAATTTTCATTCAGGACGGCCTTATATTTTCCGACCGTTCCGGACCATTCGAGAGACGATCCGATCTGCCCGTTGACGAACTTGGGCATCTGCTCCAGCTTGCTGGTGAAGAGGGCCGCCTCGCCCAACGGCTGCAAGGTACCGCTTTCATAGAGCTCTTTAATTAAGGAGAATCCGTCCGCCAGCTCTTCCTTGGAGGCGGTTACCTGGTAATCGTCGTTCAGCCAGTAAGCGCCCGTCTTCGACCGGAGGTAAGGGTCAAACACGACGATCGGCATCGCCGCCAGGTCCGTGCTGAAGAGATAGGCTTCCTTGTCCGCTTCATGGATTTTCCTGCCCGCTTCAATAAAGCTGTCCCAGGTCCATTCGGTATCGGCGGACAAGCCATGCGTTTCAAAAAACTGCTTGTTAATATCAAGGCCAAAGCCATTCGTCCCCATCGGAAGTCCGATCAGCTTTCCGTTAACCGTGCCGTACTCCTGCAGCACCTTCTCGGGGAAAGTCGTCAGATCAACGTCCGCCTCCTGATTAAAGTCGACAAAGACGTCCCCTTGATTGCCCAAATCCTGATTCCAGACATTGTCGAATTGAACCACGTCGGGCGCCGCGCCGCCAGCGATCTGCGTCATCAATTTTTGCTGGTAGCCGTCGTAGCCCTGGTATTCCCCTTCGATTGTCACATTCGGATACTTCTTCCGGTAGGCTTCAATAGCCGCAAGAGTGGCCTGATGACGCGGATCGGATCCCCACCATGAGAATCTCAGCGTAATCGGCTTCGCCGGTCCGCTGTCCGACGGCTGCGCGGCAGCGGATGGCTGCCCGGTCGTCTGATCCGCCGTATGATTGTTCGATTCCCCGCCGCATGCCGACAACGACGCGCCCAGCACGGCCGTCATGCAAGCCAGGCCAAGCCATTTCACCTGTTTCTTCAAAATGCTTCCCCCTCAGAGACTCGGTAATTAACTTCCTAGTCGATTATAGCAACCGCTATCAAGGCCTTTAAGATATCTGAGTTGATATAAAATATCATTAATTGATTTTAGAAATCAAAAATCGGCCTATCGTCTTTCACGGGGCTTTATCCACTTCCATTTTCATTCATCAGGGATATAATCAATTTAAGGATGGAATCGCTCACACTTTTATGGAGGGCCTATGTACAAACTTTTGGTTGTAGACGACGAATTTGAAATCAGAAACGGGCTCTGTCGTTTTTTCCCCTGGAACGCCATCGGATTTGATGTTGTCGGCCAAGCCGAAAACGGGAAGTCCGCGCTGGAATTCGCGAAAACGAATCCGTTGGACGTCATCCTCTGCGATATCGCCATGCCCGTTATGACGGGCCTCGAGCTGGCGCGGGAATTGAACACCTTAAAATGCATGTCCCGGATTATTTTTTTAAGCGGTTACAAAGATTTCGAATATGCCCAGAAAGCGCTCGAATACGGCGCCAAAAATTACATTCTTAAATCCACCAACTACGATGAGCTGATTCGGGTGTTTTCAAAAATAAAATCCGAGCTGGACGAAGAACAAGCCGCGAATGCGACGAATAAAAAAAAGCGGCAGCCCGTTCGAACGGAAATGAATTTTAACGAGAAGATTATTTCCACGATTAAAAGCTATGTCGAGACGCATTACCGGGAAGTCACGCTTGAAGACCTTACGAATCAGGTGCATATGAATCCCGATTATATCAGCAAATTTTTCAAACAGAAGACCGGGCAGAACTTCTCGGAATACCTTCTGGAGATCCGCATGAAAAAAGCGGCGGAGCTGCTCGATGATATCCAATATAAAACCTACGAGATCAGCGACATGGTCGGCTACAGCAACTCGTTCAATTTTACCCGCACCTTCAAAAGCTATTATGGAATGAACCCGCGGGAATACAGAAACAGAAAATCCAACAAACAAGATCAACTATAGGATACGGATAATCATGAAAAGAAAATTTTTTATTAAGAACCTTATGTTTTTTATCGTTCCCCTGTTAATCCCGTTAATTATATTGGGCGGTTTCTCCATCGCCTTTACGCGCAACTTTGTCATTAACGATATCAACAAGAATGATCAGAAATTGCTGAACCAGACCAAAGAAAGCATGGAACTCATTTTTAACGAAATAGATTCGCTTAGCCTGAACTTCAACATGAACGCCTATATCAGCATCAAATTGAAATCCCTTTTTGAAAACGGTTTAACCGATTACGGCAGCATGGACATGCTGAATTTTTTCAAACATATTATCGATGCTCCCGTCAATTCGAAGGCGTATCTTCAATCTATTTATGTCTATATCGACAATAAACAGGGCGTCTTTCTCGCCTCGGAATCCGGTATTTCCAAACTCGAAACCAATGAAGACAAGTCTTGGTACGACAGCTATATCCATTACCGGGACAGCAGCAGCGTCAATACGTGGATAGAATTGCGGCATGTTAACCTGTATTCCTTCAACAGCGCCCCTGCCAATCTGCTCACCGTGTACAAAAAAACCTACACCTCCGGTTCCAAAGTTGCGGACGGCGTCATCGTGATGAACCTCAAGGGGGATTACATCGATCATATGCTGAACGGACTGACGTCTTATCGGGATCAGGCGGTCTTTACTCTGGACGAGAACGACACGATCCTCTCCAGCAGCACCGGCGCCAGTCGTCTGGATAACGGCATTCTTCAGCAAATCGGAGACCAGACTGCCGATTTCTCGGAGTTAAAGCTCAAGAACGAACCTTACATGATTTCGCAGATCCGCTCCGACCGCTATTCTCTCCGATATATTTCGATCGTGCCCAAAAAAACGATCTACAAGGTCCCGGAGAACTTGCTGTTGATTACGGTTCTTCTCCTTCTCGTCTCGCTTATTTTGGGTTTCGTATTGTCCTACTATTTCACAAAGAGAAATTATAATAACCTCAAAGTGATCATTTCCACCATAAAATCGGCGGAGAAGGGGGCGGAGCTGCCGGCGCTTCCTTCCAGGGTCAAGGACGAGTACGGATACATCCTGCAAAATATAATCAAAACTTTTATCGAACAGAGTTATCTTAAAGTCCAGCTTTCCGAAAAGAAGTACAGGCTGAAAACAATGGAGATGCTTGCCCTCCAGTCTCAGATAAACCCCCATTTTCTCTTCAACACCTTAAAAACAATCTTCTGGAAGTCCATAAGCCTTACGGGGGAACAGAACGAGGTCAGTAAAATGATCGACTCCCTGACCCATATCCTGCATTACTCTCTGGGAAATCCCGATACGACGATTACGCTGTCCGAGGAAATCAGCAATACGATGAGCTATATCGAGATCCAGAAATCGAGATACAAAGATATGTTCCGGGTCGTCTGGCAGTACGACGATAAAATTACGAATTACAAATTCATGAAGCTTCTGTTCCAGCCACTGGTTGAGAATAGTATTTATCACGGCATTAAGGAGAAGGACGGGACAAGCGTCATCAAGATTAAAATTACGGAGGACGATTCGCACTTGAAAATATGCATCTTCGATAACGGCCTCGGAATGGACGGGGATACGCTTAGAGAGATCAGAAAAAGACTGAACGAGGACAGCGAATATTCAAGCCATATCGGCCTAATCAATACAAACAAGCGTCTAAAACTTGCCTACGGCGAAAAATACGGACTTCGCATCCGCAGCAAGCACGGTCGGGCAACGGGGGTGTATATTAGAATCCCTATTCGATGAATTTGCGGGCTGGACCACAATTCAAATACTAGACCGCGGCCTTGACTCGAATGCAAATCGACAAATCGGAGATAAAAATTTATAATTTGTATACCAAGACTCAAAAGGGACTCTTGCAATTTTACAAGAATCCTGCGGTTTTCGATTTTAAAGTTGGAGGGCTTCAAGTTTTGCTCTAATGGAGAGATACGATGGGTCTTCCGTAAGCATTGCTCTCGCTTCTGGGGACACTTCAATATATCGCTTGTTTAAGAAATCATATAGCTTCTTTTCACCTGGTTCGCAAAAGACTGAGTAGGTAATGAAGTCCTTAATATTTGCGGTCACCAGAACGGCGTCATTTACGTAAGAATCGACGAGAATACGTGTATCAGAAACGCGTAAGTAGTCTAATCTGTAGTTTGGATCTTTGAAGATGCCATTGAACTTGGTTGAACGTATGTAATTACTAAATTTTCGAAGGTCATGCTCGAGGTCAGCTGGAAAAGTGGTACTCACTGGTGTATATCCCTCGAGCATGCCACTAATGATTCGTTGGTCTCTATCTTTGAGTGTTTGCATTTGAACTTCAAGTTCGCATTTCACTTCAGCACTGAGTAAAATGAACGATTGCCCATCGCTATCGGCAATTTCTTGTCGTAAAGTAGTAAAAAATTCTTTTGCAGCCGCTTGATATGCTTGATTATTATCGTTGTGCATGTAACGATAAAGATTTGAATCTAATAAATACGCAGGCATTTATCCGCTCTCTCCCTCCCTCATTTGGTGCCATAATCCACTGGACCTTCGCCATCCCAAAGCTCCAGGGCATGGTCCACTATTTTCTTCGAACCCTTCATTTCTCGTTCCCGTTCCTTCAAAAAAGTCTCCCAGTTTGAAAACTTCATAAAAGGTTCCGGTTTGATCCTCCATGTACTATGTTCCCCAGCAACTTGCTCAGCTTCCCATTTGCCGTTTGCACAATGGCGACGTACGACTTGTGGAACCAGACCTGTAAGCTTGCTAACGTCACGAACGGATAGATATTCCGGCACGATTGGCAGGCTAAGCGCAGAATCGGAGAAATTCATCGGATAAACGGACTTAACTGACTCTTCCACTTCTCTTAGAGTTTCCTCGGAAAGCAACGGTACGACTTGTGCTTCTCGAAGACGTAGTTCAGACTGAAGCAGCCTTATTTTTGCAAGTGTAATTTCAGCTTCACTGTGCAGGCGATTTTCAGCACTTTTCGGCAGGGTTACATATCCCAAAACTTTAGACATGTCAATCAACCTCCTCACCTCTATCTTACCATATGATTAAACAGAAACAAAGGAACTAATCGAACCTTTGGAACTTCATCTTAGTATATGCATTTTATTTCGATTTAAACATTACTCAATGCGAGTTCTATCCCTGACTTTCGAGCGGAGTACATTTTGGTAAATGATAGCCAATGAAATCAAAAAAACCCTTAAGATCAATTGATCCTAAGAGTTCCATTACGGTTTATGGTGCGCGTAGAGGGACTTGAACCCCCACGGTCTCCCGCCAGATCCTAAGTCTGGTGCGTCTGCCAATTCCGCCATACGCGCGCATTCGCTTGCATTCTGCCCGGTGTCGGAAAGAATGGTGAGCCATGAAGGACTCGAACCTTCGACACCCTGATTAAAAGTCAGGTGCTCTACCAACTGAGCTAATGGCTCGAGAATGGCTGGGGATCTAGGATTCGAACCTAGGAGTGACGGAGTCAAAGTCCGTTGCCTTACCGCTTGGCTAATCCCCAACGGAAGGAATTTATGGTGGAGGCTGAGGGGATCGAACCCCCGACCCTCTGCTTGTAAGGCAGATGCTCTCCCGGCTGAGCTAAGCCTCCACGATGTGCGGTATGAAGAAAGAAATGGTGACCCCTAGGGGATTCGAACCCCTGTTACCTCCGTGAAAGGGAGGTGTCTTAACCACTTGACCAAGGGGCCATGTTATAGTAGGGAAATGGAGCTCTCAACCGGGATCGAACCGGTGACCTCATCCTTACCATGGATGCACTCTACCTACTGAGCTATGAGAGCATGGTCCTTACTTATACACAGCGATAGAGATAAAAACAATCCAGCCTGGCAACGTCCTACTCTCCCAGGACCCTGCGGTCCAAGTACCATCGGCGCTGGAGGGCTTAACGGTCGTGTTCGGGATGGTTACGCGTGGAACCCCTCCGCCTTCATCACCAGACCAGATTGCTTTCTCACAAGGCTTGCGCCTTGAAAACCGGATGCGAACCCAACTTACGCGAAGAAGAAGGT